>JAYSTO010000024.1:0-25028 GCA_043719675.1 Gammaproteobacteria bacterium
AATGATCAAGCTGCGGATCTACGCGACATACGTAATTCCATACGTGACTTGGGCAGACAACCGTTTGTGGAACCAGGAACAAAACAAACCCTCACGCCAGAAGATATCCCCCCTTCATTTCGCCGCGCCTACCAAGCAAGCTTATTACCGGATTACAATAAAGGGGATTGGTTAATACAAGCATTTGGTTCGGGAATTAAAACACTCACGCCCTATATATCGACAGATAAATATGCTTCGGACATCCAATCGATGGTTCTGGAAACCCTACTGACCTATGATCCTGATACTCTAGAATTAATCGGCCACATCGCCAAGTCATGGACCATTTCTAACGATGGTTTGATTCTTACTTATAAAATGCGCGATAACGTAATTTTTTCAGACGGCGTAAAACTAACTGCATACGATGTACAATTTACCTATGAATTCGCAATGACAGAAGCCATTGCCGCTCCACGCGAACGTTCCTATTACAAAAAAATCAGATCTGTGAAGGCACTGGACGATTATACCGTCGAGTTTGTATTCATTGAACCATATTACAATAGTTTGTTACTGTCAGGTGCAATGGAAATTCTCCCGCGACATTTCTACCAAAAATATCTCAAGGAACCTGAAAAATTCAATGAATCAAAAGGTATCTTGCTGGGCTCTGGTCCCTATCGATTAAAAAACCCTGCCTCCTGGAGCCCTGACCAAGGTGGGGTGGAACTGATTCGTAACGAACGATATTGGGGCCCGGTTAATCCAACCTATAACAGGGTGTTATGGAAAGTAATTGAACATGATAGTGCTCGCCTGACGACATTTCGTAACAGGGAAATTGACGTCTATTCAGCACGGCCAATCGAATATAAACAGTTGTTAAACGATAAAGCACTGACAGCACGCACTCATCACTTTGAATACATGCCGCCAATCAACGGCTATTTTTATGTAGGCTGGAATCAGCAGAAAAACGGTAAAAAAACCATGTTCGCCGATAAGCGTGTTCGCCAGGCAATGACCTACCTGACGGACAGAAAAAAGATTATCGACGAGATTTTTCTGGGCTATGGCGAAGTCGCGATGAGTCCGTTTAACCCGCAGAGTGCACAACATAATAAAAAACTTGTTGCCTACGAGTACAACGTGGAAAAAGCCAAAACCTTGCTCAAACAAGCGGGCTTTGAGGATAGAGATGGGGATGGTGTTCTGGAAAATGCGCAAGGCCAGCGTTTTGAATTTGAACTTACCTTTTCCAATAACAGTGAAGACTATAAACGGCTGGTCTTGCTGTTAAAAGATCTGTATGCCAAGGCCGGCGTGGCATTAATTCCCAAAGCAACCGAATGGCCGGTAATGCTGGAACAATCCAAAAAACGCGATTTTGATGCGATGGTTCTGGGTTGGACCAGTGTGGTGGAAAGTGATTTGTACCAAATCTTTCATAGTTCACAGATCAAAGACAATGCGGATAATTTTGTGAGTTATGCAAATGAATCATTGGACAATTTAATCAGCCAGGCAAGAGTGACGGTCGATAAGAGTAAACGTATGCCGCTGTGGCATCAATGCGAAGAAATCCTTCATGAAGATCAGCCCTATACCTTTCTGTATCGCCGTGCCGCACTGGTTTTCATTGATCGCCGCTTCAAAAATCTGAAGGTGACTAATTTTGGATTAAACCTGGATCGTACGCCGATAGAGTCATATGTCCCGACTGCGCAACAGAAATACCTAAAGTAACCGCTTATTCATGCTGACTTATCTTGCCAGACGGCTGTTATTAATGATTCCGACCTTGTTTGGTATCACCTTAGTCGTGTTTCTGATCATGGCAGCATCACCGGGTGGATTAAGCGTGCAAAATCTGGTTGACACGCAAGGCCTGGAGCCGGAAGCCCGTAAGGCATTGGAAGATTACTACAACAGCCTTTACGGCTTGGATCAACCCGCACCCGTGCAATATCTGCGCTGGCTTAACAATATCTCACCGATAGGTTTTACAACCAATAAATCCGGCAGTTTTGATGGTTTTTCTTTTACCAAAGGATCTAATCTGGGCCGTAGCTTCACTTATGGCCGACCAGTGACAGAACTACTGAGTGAACGAGTACCTATCACGATTTTGTTGAACATTTTGACTATACCGATTATTTATTTAATTGCAATTACGATTGGCGTGAGAGCAGCAACTAAACGCGGCGAAAGCTTTGATGTGAGTTCCAGTTTTATCATGTTGGCGTTATGGTCAATACCGACCATGCTCGCTGGCGTACTTTTAATGGGTTACTTTTCGAATGATCAGTATTGGCATATTTTTCCTACCGCAGGTCTGAGTTATCGTGAAGCGTATGATATGCCGTTTCTTCCTCATTGGAGTAACATCGGTGAACCCATAAAATTATTGTTTGCAATATTAATCGGCGCATTTACCGGTGTACTACTCAGCATTAAAGTGAACGCGCAATTTCGTGCGCTGGTGCTGGGGATATTGGGTTTAGTGCTGGGTTGGATATTCGCCAGTCATATGGCAGGTGAGCCGCATTGGCTAACAAAAGCACTGATTGCATTGAGTATTGCAGCTTTACTGTACGGTCTGGGCACGATGGAATATGCCAGCTTCCGAACCTTGACCATGGGAATGTTGGGTATGTTGCTGGGTGGAATAGTTGCTATGCAGACTTTGCAAGGGGATTTCGTTCGCGGATTTTTGTTGGATCGGATATGGCATTTGATTTTGCCAATAATATGTTATACCTATGGTAGCTTTGCATTTCTCACAAAACTCACGCGCACTGCAGTGTTGGAAAATCTGCTATCCGATTATGCGCGCACAGCACGTGCCAAGGGTGTTACCGAAACAGACATCTTATGGCGACACGTATTCAGTAACAGTCTTATTCCCTTGGTTACCGTTTCAGCGGCATTATTACCCAGTTTATTGGGGGGGTCTGTCATCGTTGAGAGTATTTTCAGTATCGATGGCATAGGTAAATTAGGCGTTGAGGCAGTGAAATCAAGAGATCGGGAATTAGTCTTGTCATTAACATTGATTACTGGATTATTAACTTTGATCGGTTATCTGATTGCGGATGTAGTCTATGCAATTGTCGATCCACGAGTAAGTTATGACTAAGATAGTCACACATGCCAGCAGTGGTTATGCCCGTCGCGTGCTTGGTGAAGCGTTTCGACATTGGACAGCACGTTTTGGTTTATTATGGATCGGTATTATTGCTTTTTTCGCCGTGTTTGCGCCGTTTATTGCAAGCTCTCATCCCTACTTACTTAAATCAAACGGTGTAACCACCAGTCCGCTGTTTCAGTACTTAACACCGGCAGATGTAATTATCCTGGTCGTTTTCTTGACGTTCGCTGTATTATTGTATTTGAAAAAATCCTTATTATTCAGTCTGCTAACATTGATGAGTGTTGTCGTGTTGGCCATTATCATCAGTTATAGTTTTGTGAACCCACCACAACTTGTGGTCTATGAAAAATACCGTGTATTGCAAGCAGAAGGTAAAGTCGAATGGGCGATCAATGCACCGATCCCTTATTCAGCAAAAGATTATTTGCGCGATTACGGTGAAACAGGTATGGAAGCCCCGCTGATTAATGCCAATCGCACACACTGGTTTGGTACAGAACAAAGCGGTGCTGACGTATTGAGCCGGATGATCCACGCGTGCCGGATTGCACTGGGTATCGGTTTCGTCGCAACTGGTATCGCCATGCTGATCGGGGTGATCTTGGGCGGGTTAATGGGGTATATGTCCGGCATCGTAGATATGCTGGGTATGCGTTTAGTTGAGATATTCGAAGCGATCCCGACACTTTTTCTGTTGCTGACTTTTGTGGCCTTCTTTGGCAGCAGCTTGTATTTAATGATGGTGATCATCGGTGTCACTACCTGGACGGGTTACGCGCGTTTTGTGCGTGCAGAATTTTTAAAGTTACGTAAAATGGAATACGTTCAGTCCGCGATCGCCTGCGGTTTGCCCTTACGCTCTATATTATTTAAACATATGTTACCCAACGGTATCGCACCTGTCTTGGTTGCAGCCAGTTTTGGTGTGGCTTCAGCAATTTTATTGGAAGCCACGCTGAGCTTTCTTGGTCTCGGCCTGGTTGATAATCCCTCGTGGGGTCAGATGCTTTATCAGGCTGTACAGTCTGCAAGTTTTTTTTGGTGGATGGCCTTTTTCCCCGGCGGAGCCATCTTTCTGACTGTGTTTGCCTACAATCTCATGGGCGAAGCGTTACGTGACGCCATAGATCCATTCCTGAAAAAGAAATCGTAAATGAACGAACCGCTTATTCGAGTAGAGAAACTGTGTACCTATCTACAAACGGGGGATCACACCGTTAAAGCCGTTGATGATATCAGTTTTACAATTAGTCAGGGTGAAACTTTTTGTCTGGTAGGAGAATCCGGCAGCGGTAAATCAATAACTGCCTTGTCAATAATGCGATTACTGCCCAAAGATATTGCAAGCCATCCTACAGGCAAAATTTACCTAACAGGCACAAACGAAAAAGCAACAGAAACGCCAGTTGAATTACTTACTGCAAGCGAAGAACAATTAATTGCCATGCGTGGCGCACGTATTGCCATGATCTTTCAGGAACCGATGAACTCGCTCAACCCCGTCTTCACTATTGGAGAACAAATTATAGAAGCTCTGCAAATTCACAGGCCACAAATGACGGATGAAGAAGCCAGGGCAAAGGCAGTTATGGCCTTAACCGAGGTGCAAATTGCCGATCCCGAACAGCGAATTGATGATTATCCGCATCGACTGTCGGGTGGCCAACGCCAGCGCGTAATGATTGCCATGGCAATGGCATGTGAACCGGATCTCCTCATTGCAGATGAACCGACAACTGCACTCGATGTGACCGTGCAAGCGGAAATATTACGTTTAATGCACGAGCTGCAACAACGCAACCAAATGAGTATATTATTCATCACCCATGATTTTGGTGTCGTCGCAGCGATAGGACATAATCTTGCAGTGATGCGACAAGGAAAGATTGTCGAACAAGGCACAGTTAAAACCATTCTGGAAAATCCGCAACATGACTATACCAAACAACTTTTGGCAGCTTTACCCGATAACCTTAAACAACAAAAACGCACGATCATGCTGCAAGCCATTACGCAACATAATACACAGCAGGCGACTGAACTGATCCGCATCGATCATCTCAAGGTGTATTTTCCAATTAAGAAAGGCTTATTTCGTCACACGGTTGATCATATTAAAGCCGTTGATGACGTCAGTATGTCGATCAAACAAGGCAAAATTATGGCTCTGGTCGGTGAATCCGGATGTGGTAAAACCACCTTGGGACGAACCTTGTTGCGCCTTGAAGAACCTACTGCGGGCAATTTACAATATAAAAACCAGGAACTGACCGGACTAAGTCAGAAACAATTACGCCCCTTTCGCCGCGAACTCCAATTTATCTTTCAGGATCCTATGTCATCACTCAACCCGCGTTTAAACATAGCCGCAACTTTGACGGAGCCGATGGCGGTACATGGCATTGGTCGAAACAAAGACGAACGCATCGCCTTGGCACGCGATGTGCTGAAGCAAGTACAACTCGATCCAGATTATCTGTGGCGCTATCCACATGAATTTTCTGGCGGCCAGCGGCAACGCATCGGTATTGCACGTTCATTGGCCCTGAATCCAACATTTATTGTTTGCGATGAAATCACCAGCGCACTGGATGTGTCTGTACAGGCAGAAATCTTGGATATCCTGCTAAAATTGCGTGCCGAACGTAATCTCACATTATTATTTATTACACACAACATCAGTGTGGTTGAGTACATCAGTGACGAGATCGCAGTGATGTATCGAGGCAAGATTGTCGAAGCGGGATTGACCGATGCGGTGACCTCCAATCCCAAAGAACCTTATACCCAAAAGCTACTTGAGGCTGTTCCACGGCTGTATCATTTAGGCTAGAGCATTATGTTCGAAGCAACATTGCCACTCACTACAACCATGTAGTATAAGTAAATCATTAAATAGTCAACCGTGATGAAATTTTCTAAATCAGTAAACGTTAGTTTTGTTCTGTCACAGTGGCGAATATAATACGTCACGGTTCATAATACCAATATGGTCAATATTTCAACAAGAAAGGTATCCTCATGGGTTTTCTTACAAATAAACGTGCATTGATTGTCGGTCTTGCCAGTAATCGCTCCATCGCCTGGGGTATCGCGCAAGCGATGAAACGTGAAGGCGCTGAATTAGCCTTTACCTACCAGAATGAAAAACTTCAAGATCGGGTCGAAAAAATGGCCGCTGAGTTGGGATCTGAAATTATTGTTCCCTGTGATGTCAGTAGCGATACAGAAATTGAAAAGGTCTTTGACCATTTGGACAATTATTGGGACGGCTTGGACATCATTATACATTCCGTCGCCTTTGCACCACGCGAAGAACTCGAGGGGGACTACCTGGATACAGTGACACGCGAAGGCTTCCGTACTGCACACGAAATCAGCTCCTACAGCTTTGCTGCCCTGGCAAAGGCCGGACGCAATATGATGGAAGGCCGTAACGGCTCCCTGTTGACCTTAAGCTATCTGGGTGCAGTCCGCGCTATGCCAAACTACAACATCATGGGACTGGCTAAGGCCTCACTGGAGGCCAACGTGCGTTACATGGCGTACAGCCTGGGTCCTGACGGTATCCGCGTCAATGCAATCTCAGCGGGCCCGATTAAAACACTGGCAGCGGCAGGTATCACGAATTTTCGGCGTATGCTGGATGAAGTTGAGCAAAGTGCGCCGTTACGCCGGAATGTCTCGATTGACGATGTCGGCAATACAGCGGCTTTTTTGTGCTCTGATCTGGCGGCGGGGATTACTGGCGATGTGATTTATGTGGATTCTGGCTATCACATCGTTGGCATGCGGCCATTGTCACCCACTACGACATAATAAAACGTAAACCATGAGCCCCCTTCTGCCAACAAGCAGGCGGGGGCAAGATCTACGGTTGTTGTTCTTTCTTCGGTAAATTCAGCTCGATCTCACTGTGCTTGCGCATAAACTCAGTCAACACACGCGCATCGGTTTGGCCTACGCTGCTGGATAACTGACGCAGCGTCGCCTCGCGACCAGTCTTGTCGGCGGCATCCTGAGTATCTTTCACGGCATAGATCGCAACAATCACACTGTCACCATTATTGAGCCGCTCCAGCGCCACACTGGGTTTACCATCAGTGCCGGGACGTGGTAGGCGAAAACCAATACGGCGGATATCCTCAGCAAGTGCTGTTGCGGTTTTTTTGTCGGCATCGGTATTCGCTGTGCGTCCAACCCAGCCGATGCGCCGCCACGGTATACCAGCTTGCTTTGCCACGTCCGTTAAACCATCAGGCTTGCCACTCGCAAGGACACCTTCATAAAATTGTTTTGCCTGCACATAGGCGGCATCTTTCGCCTTTTCACTACGCAAACGCATATTAATGGTAGCCTTTACCTGTTCCAGCGGTTTCAGTTCGGCCGGTTTATGGGTCTTTAAACGTACTACGATGACGTGACTATCGCTGAGTTTAATCACCTCACTGTTGTGACCCTGATGCAACACACTGTCGCTAAATGCTGCGTCCTTCACCTGCGGGTTGCCCCATATCTGATCCCCGCCCTGCCGACTAAAGAAATCGCTTTCTTTAATCACAAGCTTCAACTGTTCTGCCGCAGGTTCCAACGAATCTTGAGACTGGTACGCCAATTTATCAAGTTTATCCGCCTGTTCATAAAATTGTTGTTCAGCGCGTTCTAATTGCAGATCGTGCCGAACCTTTTCTTTGACCTGTTCGAAGGGTGTAGTAATTTTGCCGGGTTTTATTAATATATGGCGGGCACGGCGTTGTTCCGGCTTTTCTTTTTTGATTTCTTCGAGTTTAATCAAATGAAACCCAAACTGGGATTGCACAGGCCTGCTGATCTCCCCCGGCTTCAATTTTAACACTGCATCCTCAAACGGCTTGACCATGGCTCCGGGGCCAAAAAAACCCAAATCCCCGCCTGATTTAGCTGAACCGGGGTCTTCAGAAAACTGGCTCGCCAATTTCTCAAATGATTCCCCTTGTTTGCTGCGTCGCTCAATGTCTTTGATCTTCTTTTCCGCCGAAGCAAAGTCATCTTTGGAAAAAACAGCCTTGGTTTCGTCATATTGTTTTTTGAGTTCAGCATCGCTTAGCGAAATCAACTTGGCGATATCTTGCTTGTGCAGTTCAACATATTGAACCTTGACCATTTCCTGCGTCATAAACTCAGCGCCGTGCGTGCTGTAATAGGCCTGGACTTCGTCATCAGTAACCTTGACACCGCCACTAAATTTTTCATGAGCAATCTGCGCGTAACCAATATCACGCTGTTGTTTTTCCAAACGTTGATACTCATCCGCCTGGTACGCCACAGCAAACGTTGATTTGACGATCGCGTCATTCAACTGCTGTAAAGAAAGGTCGTAGGCATATTGTTGCTGGAAAAGTTGTTTTGTCAGCCCCATCCGTTTGAGGGTGGCATTGAATGCATCATCGGAAAATTTGTTGTCGACTCCCTGAAATACCGGAATTTTACCCATCTCGCTGGAAACTTGTTGTGGACCAACACGAAATCCAGCCTCATCCAACAACTGATGCATTAATTCTCGATCAACAAGACCATTAACAACTGTCTGCTTTAGAAATTCTTCGTTGATCAAATCAGGGCGATAATTTGCGCCTAAATTTTGTTGTAAGGCACGTTGATAATTATTATAGGCACTCTGATAGTCGCGCTCGTTAATCTTTTCGCCATTAACCATGGCGACGTAGTCTTTGATCGAATTCAAGCTATAACCGGTTAACACAAATGAAGCGAGTGCGAGTATAACCAGACCGAGAATAAACCAAGTCACGAAGCCCTTGGCATGATTGCGTATGAGTTCCAGCATAGTGTTTTATTCCCTGTGCTAAACGAAAAAGGCGCAGTTCTTGCGAAGCAGCGCCCTAACGGTGTGAAAATGGCGGAGCGGACGGGACTCGAACCCGCGACCACCGACGTGACAGGCCGGTATTCTAACCAGCTGAACTACCGCTCCTAATCATCAATACCGACTGGCAATCCAAACAAAATAATCCAAACCAGGGGCAGGAGTTGTTTTAGAAGCCAACCAATGGAGTTGGGACTCCACATTACCAACAGAAGCTGGTGGGTGCTGTAGGGATCGAACCTACGACCCTCGCCTTGTAAGGGCGATGCTCTCCCAGCTGAGCTAAGCACCCGAAAGGCGCGCTAGTTTACGGCATCCTTCAGCGCTTTTCCAGCCTTAAAACCAGGGATTTTTGCGGCAGGAATATCGATGGCCTGGCCCGTCTGCGGGTTACGTCCTTTGCGTGCTGCACGATCTTTGACAGCGAATGTGCCAAACCCGACGAGAACCACCTGTTCCCCTTTTTTCAGGGTATCAGTAATTTGCTCGATAACGGTATCAACAGCACGGGTTGCTGCAGCTTTGGAAATATCCGCACTTTGCGCAACGGCATCAATAAGTTCGGTTTTATTCATGGAAGTTCCTCTTTCTGATTTGGTGGTTATTCTTGAAAAAACACCGCCTTGGTGAAAAGGCGGTGTGATCGTGAAAATTCGCTAAACTTTATACCAACCACCCGACTACCAGGTCAAGCGTACGATTTCGCATTTAGCAATAAATAAGCACTTGACTAATGCGGACGAATCAGTGTCTGTGTAGTCGAAGCGTCAGTCTTTTCCTGAGTAACAACAGCCTTGTCCTCTTGTTTAGGTGGCAAGGGCTTTGGTACGGATTGCAGGGCCGCTTCCAATACTTGATCTATCCACTTCACCGGACGAATATCTAAATCGGCTTTGACATTATCCGGAATTTCCTTCAAATCACGTTTATTTTCTTCCGGAATCAAAACAATCTTGATACCGCCCCGACGCGCGGCCAACAGTTTTTCTTTAAGTCCACCAATTGGCAGTACTTCACCACGCAAGGTAATCTCACCGGTCATTGCAACATCCGCACGCACTGGAATTCGTGTTAACGCGGATACCAATGCGGTACACATGCCGATACCGGCACTCGGCCCATCTTTAGGTATCGCACCCTCCGGCACATGCACGTGGATATCATTCTTTTCGAAGACATCAGGCTCAATGCCCAGCAATTGCGAACGACTGCGAACCACGGTCAACGCCGCCTGGATGGACTCCTTCATCACATCACCCAATTGCCCGGTAACATTATGCTTGCCTTTACCCGGCATCACCGCTGTTTCTATCGTCAATAGTTCGCCACCCACTTCAGTCCAGGCAAGCCCAGTAACCTGCCCGATTTGATCTTTCTCATCGGCACGACCAAACCGGAAGCGTTGCACACCCAGGTATTTTTCCAGTTCATCTGCCTTGACGACAACTTTTTCTAATTGCGGATTTAAGCTGATTTCCTTGACCACCTTACGGCAAATCTTCGCAATCTCGCGTTCGAGATTGCGTACGCCCGCCTCACGGGTGTAATACCGAACGATATCGCGTACGGCAGATTCCGTGATGTCAATTTCAGCATCCTTCAATCCATTATTCTTCATCTGCTTCTTAATTAAGTAACGGGTAGCAATATTTATTTTTTCATCTTCAATGTAACCGGAAAGACGGATTACCTCCATACGATCCAACAACGCGGCCGGGATGTTCATGGTATTTGAAGTGGCAACAAACATTACGTCAGAAAGATCATAATCCACTTCGAGATAGTGATCGTTGAAGGTGTGATTTTGTTCGGGATCCAGCACCTCCAGTAACGCTGCCGCAGGGTCACCACGAAAATCCATGGCCATTTTGTCAATTTCATCGAGAAGGAACAACGGATTCCGTGTGCCGACCTTCGACAGGTTTTGAATGATCTTGCCTGGCATCGAGCCGATGTAAGTGCGTCGATGGCCGCGAATTTCAGCCTCATCTCGCACACCACCCAGTGCCATACGGATAAATTTACGATTGGTCGAACGCGCAATCGACTGCCCCAGTGAGGTCTTACCTACGCCAGGCGGTCCAACAAGACACAAAATCGGCCCTTTAAGCTTTTTCATACGCTGCTGAACGGCAAGATATTCCAGAATGCGTTCTTTTACCTTATCGAGTCCGTAGTGATCTTCATCCAGCACTTGTTCTGCAAAGGCAAGATCGTGATGGACTTTGGTGCGTTTGCGCCAAGGTACATTCACCAACCAATCCAGATAATTACGTACCACAGTCGCCTCAGCTGACATTGGCGACATCATCTTAAGTTTGTGCAACTCACTCTTCGCCTTGGTCTTGGCTTCCTTTGACATACCGGCTTTTTCAATCTTCTTTTCGAGCTCCTCAATTTCATTGGGAACATCGTCCATGTCACCAAGTTCTTTTTGAATCGCCTTCATTTGCTCATTCAGGTAATACTCGCGCTGGCTCTTCTCCATCTGCCGTTTGACCCGTCCACGAATGCGCTTCTCCACTTGTAACAAATCGATCTCGGATTCCAGCACGCCCATCATATGCTCAAACCGTTCACGCAAGTCCGCGATCTCCAGAACCTTTTGTTTCTCATCGATCTTCAGCGACATATGTGCCGCGATGGTATCCACCAGGCGGCTGGGATCGTCAATGTTGGATAAGGAGGTTAGTATCTCGGGTGGCAACTTGCGATTAAGTTTGACGTATTGATCAAATTGCGACGTCAATGACCGCACCAACACTTCGGACTCGCGTTCGGCAATGGGCTTCTCATCAACATTAACAGTTTGTGCGGTAAAATAATTGTCGTTTTCAATATAATTAATGACCCGTGCGCGACGATTGCCTTCAACCAACACCTTGACCGTGCCATCCGGCAACTTCAGTAATTGCAAAATATTTGCAACGGTACCGATATCGTAGAGATCGCTTGGTTTGGGGTCATCTTCGGCGGCACTACGCTGGGCGACAAGCAATATCTGTTTGTCTTGTTCCATCGCAATTTCCAGTGCCTTGATGGATTTATCGCGGCCGACAAACAAAGGAATCACCATGTGTGGATACACCACAACATCGCGTAGCGGCAATATAGGAATGCTGCTTAAGGGTTCGGTGACAATTTCCGATTCAGACATGATTGATTCCTATGGTTGAGTAATTCAACAGCTGACATATGGCCTGGTTCAGACCGTTTCAATTGCTGATCGGTGACAAATCACCGTCACCATGAGGAAACTTGACGCTTAGCGATCGTCTGCTGAGGCCGCAAGTTGTTCTGCACCCTCATAGATAAACAGTGGCTTACTGCTGCCGGTAATCACCGATTCATCAATCACCACTTTCTCTAATCCTTCGGCGGAAGGAAGTTCATACATCGTATCAAGCAGAACACGCTCTAGTATTGACCGCAATCCGCGTGCGCCGGTATTACGTTCTTTGGCCTTGCGGGCCACGGCATGTAATGCCTCGTCGCGAAACTCAAGGTCAACACCCTCCATCTCAAACAATTTGTGAAATTGCTTGGTGATAGCATTGCGGGGTTCAGTGAGAATCTGTACCAGTGCAGTCTCATCCAATTCTTCCAACGTAGCAACAACCGGTAAACGGCCAACAAACTCAGGAATCAAACCGAATTTGATTAAATCCTCTGGTTCCACAGTATGTAATAATTCGTTGATGTGCCTGTCATTCTTGCTGCGTACCTCCGCGGCGAAACCGATACCACCTTTTTCTGAGCGACTACGAATAATTTTCTCCAAGCCGGAAAACGCACCGCCGCAGATAAACAGGATATTGGAGGTATCCACTTGCAGAAATTCCTGTTGTGGGTGTTTGCGACCGCCCTGCGGCGGCACAGAGGCAATCGTGCCTTCAATCAGTTTTAATAAGGCTTGCTGCACCCCTTCACCCGATACATCACGGGTAATCGACGGATTTTCCGATTTACGTGAAATCTTGTCAATTTCGTCAATGTAGACAATACCGGTTTGTGCTTTCTCCACGTCATATTCGCACTTCTGCAGTAATTTCTGAATAATATTCTCGACATCTTCACCGACATAACCGGCTTCAGTTAAGGTTGTAGCATCGGCGATGGTAAACGGCACATTTAATAGCCGTGCGAGGGTTTCCGCCAGCAGGGTCTTGCCGCTGCCCGTGGGACCGATGAGCAGGATATTACTTTTTGACAGTTCAATCTCGTCTTTGCGCTGCGTTGTTTCTAAACGTTTGTAGTGATTATAAACAGCAACTGACAACACCTTTTTCGCCTGACGCTGACCAATGACATATTCATCAAGGATGGCGTTAATCTCATGGGGTGTCGGGAGTTTTTTACCCGAAGCGGATGCGGACTGCTCCTGCACTTCCTCACGAATGATGTCGTTGCACAACTCAACACATTCGTCACAAATGAATACGGAAGGACCGGCGATTAACTTGCGCACTTCATGCTGGCTCTTGCCACAGAAAGAGCAATACAGCAGCTTGCCACCTTCACCTGAACTCTGTTTGTTGTCAGCCATTTTCTTACCTCGTGATTACCGACCCGCTCTCACACCATGCATCTAAACGATCGGTTTTTCAAGACCTTTGATGTACTACACTAAGCATAGCCAATTACCTGACCTGCAAAACCTGACTTGGTTCTTATTTATCCTTTTTTTCTGTCGGAATACGCTTCACCAGAACTTGGTCAACCAACCCATATTTGACAGATTCTTCCGCACTCATGAAGAAATCGCGGTCTGTATCCTGCGAAATCCGTTCCAGCGGCTGCCCGGTATGATGCGACAATATGTCATTTAATCGCTCACGGATTTGTAGGATTTCACGGGCATGAATCTCAATATCCGACGCCTGGCCCTGAAAACCGCCCAGCGGCTGATGGATCATGGTGCGGGAATGCGGCAAGGAATAACGCTTGCCTTTGGCACCTGCGGTCAATAATAGAGCCCCCATGCTGGCCGCCTGGCCGATGCACATTGTGCTCACGTCCGGCTTAATAAATTGCATGGTGTCGTAAATCGACATCCCGGAGGTCACTGAACCACCGGGCGAATTGATATACAAATGAATATCCTTGTCCGGATTTTCCGATTCCAAAAACAGCAGCTGGGCAACAATCAAATTGGCCATGTGGTCTTCAATAGGCCCCACGATGAATATTACCCGCTCCTTGAGCAGGCGTGAATAAATATCGTAGGCACGTTCGCCACGTGCGGTTTGTTCAACCACCATGGGAACAAGTTGATTGTGAATCATGCTTGGCCATTCCATCATATTGTTTCTATCGGTCACGGTTAATCTTCCTTTAAACATTTAGTGGTAACTGCAAAATGCCGGTTATTTCTGTTTGTTCATTATCTCGCTGAAAGTCATTGTTTTATCGACGACATTGGCTTGTGATAACACCCAAGTAACAACCTGATCTTCAAGCACGAGTGACTCTATCTCAGCCAAACGCTGTTTGTCGCCATAATACCATGCCACTACTTCCTGTGGCCGTTCATACGGGGTTGCAATGTCATCGACCTTGGCCCGCACACGACTGGCTTCCGCCTGCATGCCCTGCTTCTTGATAATCTCAGCAAGAATCAATCCAAGTGCCACGCGACGCTTGGCCTGTTCGGTAAACACACTCGGGCTCAGTTGCACTTGCTCTTGCGACATCCCCTGGCGAAGTAAATTGTTTGCCATTTGCTCTGCCAAATGTTTGGCTTCATCTTCAATTAATGCATTGGGTATATCCAGTGGATTAGCCTGCAATAATGTATCCATCACCGCTTGTTTGACCTTTGCTTGCACCGCAATGCCCAGTTCACGCTGCATGTTTTGGCGGATTTCCTCACGCATTTTCTCAACGCTGCCCTCGGCGATTCCCAGGCGTTTTGCCAGTTCACTGTCGTCTGCGGGAGGCACGGATTCTTCCACAGCAATCACCCGTACCTGGAACAAGGCAGGTTTGCCAGCGAGCTCTTTGGCGTGATAGTTCTCGGGAAAATTCAGTGATAACTCTTTTTCTTCACCGGCCTGCATACCCACCAGACCTTCTTCGAATCCTTTGATCATGCGGCCTTTGCCGATTTCCACCGGATACGCTTTGCCTTGCCCACCGGCTATAGGTTTGCCTTCGCTCATGCCGTTAAAATCCATAATTACACGATCACCCTCTTTAACCGTACGCGTAACACTTTCCCAGTTATGGTGTTGCTTACGAATCGTCTCGATCATGATATTGAGGTCCGCATCACCAATGGTGACTAGCGGCTTTTCAACCGCCACACCGGCACATTTTACTGCGGCGAGTTCGGGATAGACCTCAAACGTGGCCACGTAGGTGAACCCTTCGCCGGGCTTAAGGGATTTTGTCTCAATATTGGGATAACTGGCAGGACGTAATTTTTCTTTTTGAATTGCTTCTAGATAACTGGATTGCACCACATCACCCATGACTTCCTGACGAACTTGTTGCCCATACTGCTGTTGCACAATCTGAAAGGGCACTTTACCGGCACGAAAACCGTTCACTTTAACCGTCTGTGACAGCTTCTTGAGACGTTGCTGTACCGCCTCGTTAATACGGGCATCATCGACGGTAATTGTTAACCGACGTTCTAATGCGCCCGTCGCTTCTACAGAAACTTGCATACAACACCTCACTAACCGATTGTAAATTACTCAATAATTAACGTTTGGCGAACGTAAAATTAAATGGTGCGAAAGGAGAGACTCGAACTCTCACGGGTTACCCCACTGGAACCTAAATCCAGCGCGTCTACCAATTCCGCCACATTCGCGGAACAACAACGAGGGGGATTATACAGAGAGTTGTCAACACGGTCTAAATAAACTCGGGAAATTGGTGGGTCGTGTAGGGGTCGAACCTACGACCAAGAGATTAAGAGTCTCCTGCTCTACCAGCTGAGCTAACGACCCATGAACCGTCTGCCGATCCGAAAGGGCGGCTATTCTAACCCAACCAGGACAATAAGTAACAGCGGCGATTTGCTGTTACTGAATTGATTGGCGCATAGAAAATACCAGGGGGAACGTGGGCGAGATAGATGGGGTGGCTGATGGGGTTCGAACCCACGACAACCGGAATCACAATCCGGGACTCTAACCAGCTGAGCTACAGCCACCATTAAATCAAGTTACAAGTATCAGCGTACTCGTAATCATCATTTTTTTCGAGGAACTCGTCACCCATTCCTCTATTACCGATTTTTTGGTGTCCCGGGAGGGAATCGAACCCCCGACCTACGGCTTAGAAGGCCGTTGCTCTATCCAACTGAGCTACCGGGACTAGTATCCCCCGGACACCAAGTACCGAGTCTTTGGGCACTCGGGCCTGATATTTGGTCGGGGTAGAGGGATTTGAACCCCCGACAACCTGCGCCCAAGGCAGGTGCGCTACCAGGCTGCGCTATACCCCGAATGTGTAACACATCACATCAGCACAAGGCATGTGAAGGCGGGCGATGATACGCGTCCTGAGAAAACCGGTCAAATAGTTCCGGGCCACAACCGGCTTGGCGGAAACACCTTGGCATGCGATCATGCGCCTCTTCGCAATTAACCGATGATACTGACAACTTCAATGACAGCCCAACTCCTGGATGGCAAGGCCATTGCGGCACAACGCCGCAGTGCGGTAAAAAAGCGCGTTACCACCCTGATCCAACGGGGTCTTCGTGCACCAGGCTTGGCCGTGATATTGGTCGGTCAGGACCCTGCCTCCGAAGTCTATGTGCGCAACAAACGCAAGGCCTGCGAAGAAGTTGGCATACTATCCCAGGCCTACGATCTACCCAGCACAACGACTCAAGCTGCCCTGCTTGATTTGCTGGATCGCCTTAATCAAGACAGCAAGATCGATGGCATTTTGGTGCAATTGCCCTTGCCCACCCACATTGATACACAAACAGTTATTGAGCACATCCACGTGGGCAAGGATGTCGATGGATTTCATCCTTACAATATGGGCCGCTTAACGATCCGCATGCCCGTGCTACGGCCTTGTACACCCTATGGCGTGATGATCATGCTTGCTCATACCGGCATCAATCTACGTGGCAAACATGCCGTGGTGGTGGGAGCATCCAACCATGTGGGGCGGCCAATGGCCATGGAGTTATTACTTGTCGGCGCCACGGTAACAGTGTGTCACAGCGCCACCCAGGATTTGCAGGGGCATATTGAACGTGCCGATATTCTCGTCGTCGCGGTGGGTAAACCTGCGGTTATCCCTGGTACGTGGATTAAGCCGGGTGCAGTTGTGATTGACGTGGGGATCAATCGCCTGAATGACGGCCGCTTGGCCGGTGATGTTGAGTTTGCCGCCGCGCACCAACGCGCTAGCTGGATTACGCCGGTACCCGGTGGTGTCGGACCGATGACCGTCGCCACTTTAATGGAAAATACACTGATTGCGCGGGAGCAGCATACATAACAATCTCTCTGAATTGATTGTTCCGCAACAAATCCTGTTTGTTGTCGCTGCTTATTGACGCCGCCAGATGGTGCCCTGTGGACCGTCTTCCAACACAATTCCCTGCCCGAGTAGTTTGTCACGAATTCGATCCGATTCAGCAAAATTTTTGGCTTTGCGCGCGGCATTACGCTGATTGATTAATTCGTCAATTCTGTCCTCGAATGTCTGGACTGAAACCTCGGGGGCATGACCGCCTATTGTTATCGTACCTTTCTGTGGGTAAACGGTATGAATTTTTAAAAATCTCTCCGGAGCCATACCCAGGATACCCAGTACTCGACTCAGTCTTGTTAGTGTGTTGTTAAGCACCAGTACCACTGAGTTGTCAGTGTCTTTGATCCGATTTAGTTCTGTGACGATTTCGTCGAGCACGCTCAATGCTATTGGAGTATTAAAATCGTCATCCATCGCAGCAAGAAATGTGGACTCGTAGCGTTTATCAATATTCTCGTCATTCACTTGTCCTACGGTTTTACTGGCTTCGTATAATGCCCGATATAACCGTTGCAACCGTTTTTCTGCTGATTTCAGTTGATCGATTGAATAGTTCAGGGGGCTACGATAGTGACTGCCAAGAATAAATAAACGAATTATCTCCCCCGCACGTGCGTGATCATGATCATCCAGCTCTTTCAATACATCACGAATAGTGAAAAAATTCCCCAATGACTTGGACATCTTCTCATCGTCGACACGCACAAAGCCGTTGTGCATCCAGACATTGACGAACGGCGCGTGTGTCGCCGCACAAGACTGGGCAATTTCATTTTCATGATGGGGGAATTGCAGATCCATGCCGCCGCCATGAATATCAAAGTGATCACCGAGGCAATGCGTGGACATTGCTGAACATTCAATATGCCAGCCGGGTCGACCCGCTCCCCACGGCGAATTCCAACTGGGTTCGCCGGGTTTGGCGGATTTCCATAACACAAAATCCAATGGATCATCCTTTGCCTCATCAACAGCAACCCGTTCACCGGCACGCAAATCCTCGAGCTGCCGCCCGGATAATTGGCCATACGGCGCAAAACGGCTGACGTCATAATACACATCACCGTTACCGGCACGGTAGGCATAACCGTTCTTTTCCAGTGTCGCAATCATGTCGATGATTTGGGTGATGTACTGCGTTGCGCGAGGCTCCGCATTGGGCGCAAGAATACCCAATTGCGCTGAATCCTCATGCATGGCATCGATAAAGCGGGAAGTCAGCGCGTCAATGGATTCGTGATTCTGGTTGGCGCGTGTGATGATTTTGTCGTCAATATCGGTGATGTTGCGCACGTACTCTACCTGCGCTTTGCCATAGATATGACAAAGAAAACGGTATACCACATCAAACACCACCATGACCCGCGCATGGCCGATATGGCAAAAGTCATAAACCGTCATCCCACAGACGTACATGCGTACCCGCTCGACATCCAGCGGGGTAAAGGGCGCCTTCTGCCGCGTTAAGCTGTTATAGATGTGCAACATTGTGATATATCGAGTCCCCGTTTGGCCTGCCCAATAGAGTAATGGAAATTCCTGCCTTGCACAAAGCCTACCGCCTCGCGCAAAATAGCCCCTCGTTATTTTGAACTCAAGGAACCCCCTCATGTCTTCACGCATCGTTAAAGCATGCTTCGTTACCCTATTCACCTGGCTGGCGTTTACCCTGCCGGTCGCAGCGGAACCCAACCCCCAGATAAAGATCCAGACCAATCAGGGCGATATTGTTCTCGAGCTCTATCCCGCCAAGGCACCCAAAACCGTCGCCAATTTTTTGCAATACGTGGATGAAGGTTTTTATAGTAATACCATTTTTCACCGCGTTATTGAAAACTTCATGATTCAGGGTGGCGGCTTCGCGCCGGACTATAGCCGCAAAGAAACACATGCATCGATCATCAATGAAGCAACCAATGGTTTGAAAAATGAGCGCGGCACCCTGGCCATGGCCCGCACCTCGGAACCACATTCCGCCTCGGCGCAATTCTTTATCAATGTCACGAATAATGAATTTTTGAACTACACAGCACAAACACCCAGTGGTTGGGGTTATTGTGTCTTTGGCAAAGTCATTAAAGGCATGGATATCGTCGACAACATTCGCAAGCTACCCACCGGAGCCGCTGGGATTTTCTCGTCCGATGTACCGCGCACACCGGTCATCATCACCGCTGTGACCCGCTTGAACTCCACCGCTCCCGCTGCAAAAAAGAAAGGTAATTAATCATGATCCGCATCCACACCAATCACGGCATTATTGAGCTGGAACTTGACGCGAAAAAAGCCCCCGTCACCGTCGAAAATTTTCTGCAATACGTCAACGACGGTTTTTTTAATGGCACGATATTTCATCGTGTGATTAAAAATTTCATGATTCAAGGCGGCGGGTTAACGCCGGATATGAAAACCAAATCCACCCGCGCACCGGTAAAAAATGAGGCTGACAATGGTCTGAAAAACGAACGTGGCAGCATTGCCATGGCTCGCACGTCCGATCCCGACTCGGCGACGGCACAGTTTTTTATTAATGTCGTGGACAATACCTTCCTTAATTACCGCTCGTCCACTACCGATGGCTGGGGTTACTGTGTATTTGGCCGCGTCAGCAACGGCATGGACGTGGTTGATGCGATTCGCGCCGTCGCCACTACCACACGCAATAACCACCAGGATGTGCCAGGCACAGATGTCGTGATCGAAAAAATGGAAGTGGTATAAGTTTTGCTTTAATGCACGCTGATGACCACATTATTCATTGCAGACCTGCACCTCAGTGGCGAAAACCCACACCTGACTTCACTGTTAGACTATTTTGTTGATCAGCTGACAGGCGATGCACAAGCCATTTATATTCTTGGTGATTTGTTTGAAGTGTGGTTAGGCGATGATATGGTCTTACCGGACTATCAACCGGCGATAGCCGCTATCCAACGGCTGACTGCGCGCAACATTCCGGTATACGTCATACACGGCAACCGCGATTTTCTGTTGCGCCAACATTTCTGCGCCAGTACCGGCGCAACATTATTAGCAGAACCGGCGATCATTACTCTAAACGGTACACCAACATTGTTGTTACATGGCGACACACTATGTACTGATGATCTGCGCTATCAACAACTTCGTCAGATGGTGCGCGATCCACACTTTCAATCACAGTTTCTGGCTAAAACCCCGGCGGAACGAATAGCACAGGCGCGGCAGTACCGTGAAATGAGTAAGTCGGAAACCAGCAATAAGTCCAGCGATATCATGGATGTAAATCAAACAACGGTTGAAGAAATCATGCGTAAATATCATGTTACACAGTTGATTCATGGTCACACCCACCGCCCGGCGGTGCACCGATTCAATCTTGATGGCCAGCCAATGACTCGGTATGTATTAAGTGATTGGGGACAACGCGGTAGCTATTTAATGTGTAATGACAACGGCTGTGAGTTGAAATTTTTCACCTTATAGACACGTCTTCACCTCATCACAGCGCATCTGCCGGTGCTGCGCTTGACTCGATGATTTGACGCTTATTGATGTCGACCAAGCCATCGCGCATTTGTTGCGCGGTATAACTGAAATAGTCTTTCGGCACGGTAAATAATGCAGCAGGCGTCGCAATATTTTCCTTATAATCGTACAGTGTCCGACTGTAACCGTCGGGTCGCCACTCTTTGATCGGAAAACCATGTAATAAGTGACGTGTCGGTGAGAACAGGCTCTTGCTGATATCGCAGGGTTTATGCATATCCGCAGGCAGCAGATAAAATGTACTGGCGCTGTCGTCAGCAAGGATGTTGTAAAATTCAATCAGACTCTTCACCACCTCTGGCAACAGCCCGTCCACACTGATCACAGTGCTGCATAACTCATTATTAGTCAGGTATTGGCGATGATGCGGTACAGTATTGTTGATCTTTGGCGCATCACTCAACGCCCCCAAATCCTTGACGGTATGCGTCAGCGGAAAAGGCGGTTGTAACTCATTGGCTTTTGCCTGAATCTGCATTACCGTTTTATTTTCTTTATTCACATTATGAATGATCCTTTTCTTGCGATCATAGACGACGTAGTTTGTCGATAAGTCTCCTTCATCAATACGTAGAAAATTCGCGCTCACGATCAATCGCGTTACATAAGGATCGATACCTGTCTCTTGCTCAACGAAATTAATCTGCTGGCCCATCTCGCTCGATTGACAGCTCAGAATCAACCACGGCAAAATAAACAGGACCATTGTGCGCAGGTGTCTTTTCATCCGTTCACCTGTTGAAAATAGTGTAATTCAGCCTCGCGAAACCCCGCCTGTCGGCGGATTGCCACATCAAACGGGCCATGTAACTCGCCGCGATAAAATTGTTGTATCAGTGCTTGAAACGCCGCCAGTGGCTCAAGGTTGCGCATTTCACACAAATAATAAAACCAGCGATTCCCAATCGCAACATGCCCAATTTCATCCCGCAAGATAATTTGCAAAATCGCCACACCTTCCAATGCATTGGCTTTTTTCAGTTTCTCAATCATTCCTGGCGCAACATCCAAGCCATGCGCTTCCTGTACGCGTGGGACCAACGCCATGCGCGCTAAAGGGTCATGATCCGTGTCCAGCGCCACCTCCCATAAACTCATATGCGCGGTGAAATCGCCATAGTTATGACCGAGTGTTTGCAGGTGTGCGGCTAATAAACTAAAGTGATACGCTTCTTCCACCGCCACGTGAATCCAATCGGTATAGAATTCTTCCGGTAACTGTCTGAATCGATATACCGCATCCAGCGCCAAATTAATTGCATTAAATTCGATATGGCACAACGCATGAATAAATGCGGCATAACCGTGTGGAGTGGATAACTTTCTGCGTGCCAATTTTTTTGGCGCAACTAATTCCAATTGGGCCGGATAACCGGGGGTTAAAACACGTTGAATCGTGCCGATGTCGGCACACGGCAGTTCACGTCCCAGCCACCGCCGTTGCAGTTCATTGGTCAAGGTGATTTTGAGTGGTGGATTTGCCTCGATTAATGCTTGCAGGGCGGTTTCATGCACGGATGTTACGGACAAGGATTGAGAGGAAGTGAGCGTCATCGCGGCATTGTAACAAATTCAGAGGGCTGAATTTGCCACCGAAGAAGATTTGATCGCAATCACCAGATCCATCACATTGGTGCCGGTTGGACCCGTATCAAGCAAATCACCGCTGAGCTGCAGAAACGTGCCTGCGTCGGCACGCTTTAATGCATCACGGGCATCCATACCTGCATCGGCACCGCGCCAACACGTTTGTCCATCGACTATTGCACCGGCAAGCTGTGTTGGCCCATCGGTGCCATCGGTACCCGCCGCCAACAGCACCACGTCCTGCTCATCGATCAAGGCCAGCGCAGCGGACAATGCCAGACTCTGACAACGACCACCGTGTCCCGGCTGCGCCGGTAAACTCATGACGGTTTCACCGCCATACAGATAAACCCCCTCTTCACCCTCCTGCAACTGACGTGCAATGATTGCACCTGCCAGCAACGCATCACCGGTTAACTCGCTATTGCAGCGCAGTGTATACCCGAACTGATGCACCCGTTGCGCAATGGCATGACGCGCCTGTGCATTATTCGCAACCATGCGTGTAGTGATGTGATGAAAACAGGCATCATCACAGTACGGTTTGCTAGGCGCATGGTGTTGCATCTGTTGAATCCAGCGCGGTAACTCAAGATCATTGTGTTGCTCCGTTGCAGCATCGGGCAGCAACAATCCCGAGCCGATGTCAGCCCAATGATCACCGGGCACATCGGACATCACAAACTGCAACACACGATGTGGCTGTGTCCGCCACGCAAGTCGGCCCGCTTTAATACATGACACGGATTTACGTATACGATTCACTTCATCAATCGGCAAGCCCCCGGCTAACAACCATTGATTCAAGCGCCGCAGATCATCAAGATGGACGCCAGCCGGTAATACCTCCACCAAGGCAGAGCTGCCGCCTGATATAAACACAAGCAACTCTGCACCATCGGGTGTATCACGCAAAAACTGCAACATCGCCTCGCCTGCTTGCAGACTGCGTGCATCAGGATAGGGATGCCCTGCTTCCCTACAGTGAATAAATTTGGGTGGCTGCGGCCACAAGTTGCAATGCGCCTCCTTGCTTATCACCAAACCACGGGCAATCTTGTCACCCAGTACATCAAAGGCGCCCTGTGCCATACGCGGGGCGGCTTTGCCGATCGCCAGTAACCCATAAGACGATGCCAATAACTGCTCTTGTTGTAGGTGTTTTACCACTGAGGCACGCGCATCCACGCCGCTTAAACCTTCAGCGTAAAGATTTAATAATTGTTGACGAAGTGTTAGAACATGTTGGGTATTCATAGCGTTAGCATTTATTGTTCATTTACCTTACGAAGACTTATCGTCTGTTAAAACTGTGACACATTTGACATTCTGGCATTCACATCCACACTTAAAGGGTGTCCCTTGTTTGCCTGCAGAGCGGTAACTCAGGCAGCCCACTAAATAAATGATGATTGAGGAGGTGTGCTGTGCGATTACCTAAGTTGGTTTATGAAGTTTATCCTTGGCTTTATGTACTCGGCGGCGCTGCCGCGATCACACTCAGTGATAAAACCATGGCGCTTGCATCGGGTCTGGTGCTGTTAGTCAGTGGTGTGGTCATCCTGTTTGTACGCCGCAACTATCGTTCTACGCAACAACTGCTGGGAAATTTGTAGATTTTTCCTCGCAATACTTCCACCCCACACCGCCCGGGTATCGGTACCCCCGACCCGGGCTTTTTTAACATAATTCTCATCTGTAACCGCAGTCACCCGCAAAAAAATACGACGAGAATTATTTCGACAAGCCCCGATCTAGATCCGCCTTGATATCACGGATATCTTCCAAGCCTACGGCAACGCGAATCAAACTATCAGTGATACCGGATTGTTGCCGTTCAACATCGGTCAAGCGGCCATGTGTGGTGGTGGCAGGATGAGTGATTGTAGTTTTGGTATCACCCAGATTGGCGGTGATCGACAACAGCTTCGTGCTGTCGATGACGTGCCATGCCGCATTTTTATCGCCTTTAACCTCAAAGGCCAACACCCCACCGAAGGCCGCCTGTTGCTTGCGTGCCAGCAGGTGTTGCGGATGCTGGGGTAAACCGGGGTAATGTACGCGCTTCACCGCCGGGTGTTCGTGCAGAAATACAGCCAATTCCAGCGCGCGTGCGCTGTGGGCCTGCATCCGCAATGACAGGGTCTCCAAGCCTTTATGAAATACCCACGCATTAAATGGACTCAAACTGGGACCGGCGGTACGAATAAAACCAAATACCTCTTCACCGACTTTTTGTTTGTTACCCACCACCGCGCCACCCAAACAACGTCCTTGCCCATCAATGTATTTAGTCGCAGAGTGAATCACGATGTCGGCGCCCAATTCTAATGGTCGCTGTAATGCGGGTGTACAAAAACAATTATCCACGGCAAGCAGACAACCATGGGCATGCGCGAC
>JAYSTO010000231.1:0-12299 GCA_043719675.1 Gammaproteobacteria bacterium
ACAACAGGTTACAGGACGTTATTACTCCTGATAGGCGTCACTAAAGGTGTTTCAATATGATGCATGAGAAACGGTCACGGCGGCGTATTTCGTTCAAGCGCCCAATTCGTATTACCACCCCGGAGGGCGATCATTTATCGCTAATGTCATTGGATTTTTCGATGGAAGGTGTGGGGTTTAAAACCACCAAGCCACGTGATGTGGGTGAAATCCTGCGAGTGATAATGAATATCGGTTCAAATGGACGATCACACATTTTAAACGCGTTGGGTGAAGTCGTACATCGTCGCTATAAAGATAAGGTGTTTTATATCGGGATGCGATTTTATAAAGATCAAAAATAATTTTTAGCATACTCTCCAAAGCAAAGCCGCCCGAATGGGCGGCTATCTTTTTGCCCCATGACCTAAGCAATCAGATTCGCGGCAAGTATCAGCACCACCATCACGCCGACCAACACTAGTACGGTAATCCCAACACGTGTGCCCATGATTTTGTCTTCAATATGCATAGGTAACTCCTCACTATATTAATGTTTGTTAATTGATGTGGGACAATAATAGAAGCAGTTTGCAAAATTTGGTTGATCCAGATCAACTAAATATTGTTAACGTGGCTCGCCGAACCCGCGAACAAGACAGTGCACACAAGTTACCACTGGGTATTCATGTCAGCCTTTTTCAACGACGCCAGGGTATTCATGGCCTATGGTTCGAACTCGGCAGCGTTGGCGTGAGATCCAGGCACAGAGACAGGGAAATCTGGCGGATGATTGGGGTTAGAGTCGCGTGAATTCCCCTATAAAAGGGAAATTACGATATAATTTCGCAAATAGATGGTATTCACCAAAAAGATTCCAGGACGATAAGTAGCAATGACTATCCGTAATGATGCGGCTCTTTCTCGAAGAAATGTTCCTTATTTCTATGGACACAAGTAAGGCTTAGTATGAATGACAGGTCTAATTCCCATATGAACAATGCGCATGAGACGTTTGAGGCGATGGTGAATGCTTATTCTGCTGATTTGTATCGCTACGCCTACTGGTTGACGAAAGATTCAACCTTGGCTGAGGACATGGTGCAGGAAACCTTCATGCGTGCCTGGAAGGCGTTGAACAGTTTACTGGATCACAAGGCCGCGAAATATTGGTTATTTACTATTTTACGCCGCGAAATTGCCCGTCATTATGGCAAAGAACGACATAAAATGGTGAGTTACGAAACCGATGAGGAATTGGATTACTGGTTAGAGATCGATCCAGGGCCGACCCAAGTGGAAAAATGGGCATTGCAAAGGGCGATGGCGGAAGTACCTGCTGAGTATCTAGAACCATTGCTGTTGCAGGTTATCGGCGGATATTCCTGCGATGAGATCGGTGAGATGTTAGATACCACGTCGGGCGCGATCATGACACGGGTTTGCAGGGCACGACAAAAATTACGTAAGGTGCTGGAAGGCGATGAGTCACACAGCAAAAAGAAGGTAAAGACATGAACTGCTTGGAGTTTCGTCGGCAAATACTTGGAGACCCATCCAGCAAATTGGCCGGGCTTGCGGAGCATCGCTTGTTATGCCCGCCGTGCAGCCAATTTGCCAGCAAAGTACAGACCTTTGAGGTTAGTATAAAAGAGGCGGCGCATTTGCAAGTCCCTGAGTCGTTAGCGTCACGTATCCTGCTGTGTCAACGCATGGCGCAACGGCGCCAGTCGTTCTGGCGGCGTGGTATGTGGGCGATAGCGGCGACGGTGGTACTTACGGTTGGTATTACCTTGCGTGTGTTTATGACCCCTGAGCTGGGTCTGGAGGCGTCTGTCTTCGCTCATATTGAGAAAGAAACAAATCATTTGCATGCGCATAACAATGTCAGCCTGGCTGAGGTGAATCAGAAGATGCAAAAATATGGGGTGCAATTGTCGCATGCGGTGGCCACCATGAACTTTGCTTCGCCGTGTCCGATGCGCAAGGACAAAGGGTTCCATCTCGTGTTTCAAGGTGAGTCGGGTCCCGTGACGGTGTTGATTATGCCAAATGATCATATTGGCGCGCGTTTGGCTACCACTGATCAACGTTATCAGGCCGTGATCCTGCCAACAAAAAATGGCAGTATGGCGATTGTGGCTGAGAATGCGATTGACTTGGCACAAATGGAAACGAAGCTAATGTCGGCGTTGCAATTCCAGTCCTAACGTGTTCAAAAAACCCGGTTTTCCCGCCTTCGTCCTGCCTGGACGAAGGACGGCGGTTTTTATCACCCACTTATAAAGTTTTTCGTCCCCAGGGCCGACATAACTGCCGATAATCATAAATGCATTCTCGGCGGGGTGTGGTCTTTCATGGATGTACGCTTAGTCAATCCAGTACTGGAATCAATGTTAAAGGTGCTGGGCACCATGGCCCAATTACAGCCCAAAGTCGGTAAACCCTCGTTAAAAAACGATCAAATTGCGCGCGGTGACGTCAGCGGAGTGATGAGCATGGTCAGCGCCAAGGCACGTGCATCGCTGGCGATTACGTTTACGACCCCGGTCATTTGCGACATCGTCAAGCGCATGTTGGGCGATAATATTGCAGAAGTAACGGATACGGCACGCGATTTAACCGGGGAAATGACCAATATGGTGGTGGGCGGGGCGAAGAATCTTTTTGTGATCCAGGGCTATGATTTTGATATGTCATCGCCTATGGTAGTTTCAGGTAAAAATCATCTGATTGCGCATAAATTCAAAGGACGTACCCTGATCCTGCCTTTCCAAACAGACGCGGGTGAGTTTTTTGTTGAAATATGTTTTGAAGAATAAGTCAAAAATTACACTGTAACGATACAGCCAAACAGGTCACCGGCAGGGATGAAAAAAGCCCCTTAACAGGATTACTTACGGCTTTACCGCAAATCGGCAAAGTTGAATGGCCCGGCTCTCGCCCGGAACATCGTATTCCAACCCAAATTACGACGTCAGTACGATACCGTACTGACGGTATCGGTTTAATTATTTACCCTGACAGGCGAGACTATAAACGTTAAATTCGTGAACACGATAAAAGAGTGGGATGTTATACTCCCTACACTTTCTTAACCGGGGTAGTGAAGTTATACGGGTGTAACAAATTATGTTGTTATCCCCGTTATCCCCCAAATTTTATTTATCAAGTATCAATAGAACAATATGAGGAGTTAATTATGTTCAATAATACACGCGTTTTACTGGTTTCCGTCCTGACTGGCGCCATGTTGCTGGCTGGCTGTGCCACCGATGAGCATGGCCGTTCACGGCCGATGACGGATACCGAAAAAGGTGCCTTGTTTGGTGCCCTGGGTGGTGCGGCAATCGGTGCGATTGCCAGTAGAAAAGAAAAGCGCACTAAGGGTGTGTTATTGGGCGCGGTCGGCGGTGGAATAGCAGGTGGAGCGGTCGGCCACTACATGGATAACCAGAAAAAGGACTTTGAAAAGGCATTGGCCGCAGAACGTGATTCCGGGGCAATCCTGGTTGAGAAATTAGCGAATAATAGTTTACGTGTCACGATGACCGCACAAACCTCCTTTGATGTGGATTCCGCGACAATTAAAGGCGGCTTCCATAATTCCATGGACAAGATTGCTGATATTGTCAATAAATACGGCAAAACCACGCTGGATGTGATTGGTCATACCGATGACACCGGATCAAATCAGCATAATCAAGCCTTGTCGGAACGCCGGGCTCAAGCGGTTGCACAGTATTTTCTAGGCAGAAACATTCATAAAGAACGTTTACGCATGGAAGGTGCGGGCGAGAGTCAGCCGCGTGCAAGTAATAGTAATGAACAGGGTCGTGCCCAAAATCGCCGGGTTGAGATCGTCATTGAGCCGGTGATCGAACAATCATAATTGCTTGCCAGTATGATCTTACTGAGGAACCTGGACTATGAGTGTGCAACAGCTGATTGAAGCAAAACTGGTGAAGCAGCTTCACGCCGCGCACCTGGAAGTGATCAATGAAAGTGCAAACCATAATGTACCCCCGGGCTCCGAGTCACACTTTAAGGTGGTGGTGGTGTCCGATGATTTTACGGGCAAGAATTTGCTGGCGCGCCATCGGTTGATTAATGAGATTCTTGCGGATGAACTGCGCCATAAAATTCATGCCCTGGCCCTGCATACCTACTCCGTGCAAGAGTGGCAGGAGAAAACCGGCGCTGCACCCGTGTCGCCACCCTGCCTGGGTGGCGACGGGCGCAAATCGCAGGTGAAGGCGTAAGCGCAGCAGGATACAACAAATCAGAGCAGGCCAGGGCGTGTTGAGTCATGTAAGTGTCATGTCCAACAGTTAAAATATAGAAAATAATATTGAAACAAAACGGTCATGAGCAACGTCGATTTAAAACTCCCCGAGCTTTATATCAATCGCGAGTTGAGCTTGTTGGAATTCATCCAGCGAGTCCTGGCCATGGCAGAAGATGAATCAACGCCATTGCTGGAGCGATTGCAGTTTTTATGCATTTCATCACGCAATTTAGATGAATTCTTTGAAGTACGTGTATCTGGTTTTCAACAGATGGTTGAGCTGGGTTCGGTACAGGCCGGGCCGGATAACATGTCACCGACCGAGA
Organism: Gammaproteobacteria bacterium; assembly: GCA_043719675.1. GTDB lineage: Bacteria > Pseudomonadota > Gammaproteobacteria > UBA6429 > Thiohalophilaceae > JACQBC01. The sequence goes on from JAYSTO010000231.1 coordinate 4,594, forward strand.
CGATCAAGGCGATCCAAGCCAGGGCGCGATTGTTGGTGGCTGATCAATATCGCGTGCTGAATCAAGTGATTCTGCCGCTGCTGTTGGTGCAAGGTATCCGCACGATTAAACGCAGTGAATGGACCACCCAACAAGAAACCTGGTTGCGCGATTATTTTGAGGATGAGTTATTGCCGATCTTAAGTCCAATTGGTTTGGACCCGGCGCATCCCTTTCCGAGAATCCTGAATAAAAGTTTAAACTTCATTGTTTCCTTAACCGGGAAGGATGCCTTTGGCCGTAATAGCGGCCTGGCCATCGTCCAGGCGCCGCGGGCATTACCGCGTTTAATTCGTATTCCGTCCAGCCCCGAACAGGGCTACAAATATGAACTGGTTTTTCTCTCGTCCATTATTCATGAATTTGTTGATCGGTTATTTCATGGGATGAAGGTCACTGGCTGTTACCAGTTCAGGGTGACGCGTAACAGCGACCTGTTTGTGGATGAAGAGGAAAATGATGATCTGTTACGGGCGGTGGAAGGTGAACTGGCTGGCCGGCATTACGGCGATTCAGTGCGTATTGAAATTGCGCATAATTGTCCGGATGATATGGTGACATTCCTGCGTGATCGTTTCGAGCTTACGGATGAGGATGTTTACCGGGTCAATGGGCCGGTTAACCTGAATCGAGTAGAGGCGATTGTTGATCTGGTGGATCGTCCCGATTTGAAATACCCGGCATTCACCCCAACGATGCCGCGACAGCTCGAGGCCAGTAAAAGTATATTTGAAGCCATTCGCAAAAAAGATATATTGCTGCATCACCCGTTTGAATCGTTTGCGCCGGTGATTGAGTTTGTGCGCAAGGCGGCGGAAGATCCGAAGGTCATTGCGATTAAACAAACCCTATATCGGACTGGTGCAGAATCCGCGATCGTGGCTTCATTGGTTGAAGCGGCGCGTGCGGGTAAGGAAGTGACGGTGGTCATTGAATTACGGGCGCGGTTTGATGAAGAAGCCAACGTCGGGCTGGCCAATCGGTTGCAGGAAGCAGGGGTGCATGTGGTCTACGGGGTGGTTGGCTATAAAACCCATGCGAAGATGACTTTGATTGTGCGTCGTGAAGGTGCGAGGCTGCGCCAATATGTGCATTTAGGTACCGGTAATTACCACTCCCGTACCGCGCGTCTTTACACAGACTACGGGTTGTTTACGTGCTCAGAGCCGATTGCTGAAGATGTGCATAATGTTTTTTTACAGTTGACGAGCCTGGGCAAGGTCGCAAAACTGAATAAGCTCTTGCAATCACCTTTCACTTTGTTTGATGGCTTGTTGAGTCTTATAAAACGCGAAATCAAGCACGCCGAAAACGGCAAAGGCGCGCGGATCATCATTAAAGTGAACTCGCTGCTCGAATCACAATTGATTCAGGCGCTATATCAAGCCTCAAACGCCGGTGTTGAAATCGATTTAATCGTGCGTGGCATTTGCGGGTTACGCCCTGGTGTGCCCGGGGTGTCGGAGCGAATCCGCGTGCGTTCCATCGTGGGACGTTTTCTTGAACATGCGCGGGTGTTTTATTTTGACAATGCAGGCAAAGTGGAAGTGTATGCCTCCAGCGCCGACTGGATGCCGCGCAACCTGTTTCGTCGTGTTGAGGTGGCATTCCCCATTGAATCCAAGCCGTTAGCGGAAAGGGTCATAGCGGATTTGCATAATTATTTAAAAGATAATACCCAGGCCTGGATTCTCCAGGTGGATGGAAAATATCAACGGCTATCGCCCGGCGAGGCCGCGCCATATTGTGTGCAGCAGAGTTTGTTGCAGAGCTTGAATGTAAATTAGATCTGTTACGAATACTGAATAATCAGGTTAAAGTCCGCTTCTTGCAGAGCGCGGGCCTCTTGGTGTAAATCCGCTTCGGTGAGTGGGTGTGTCTCGAGCCATTGCGCAGGAAACTGCAGCGTGACGGTTTTACCCTTGGCGATGATGGTGAAATACGGTAATGGGTCACTGCTACGGCTGCGATGCAACAACACCGCAAGACGTAATAAGATGGCCAGGCGCTTTGCAAATTTCTCCGCGTAGGCGGGTAACGCCTTGATTTCCTTTTCCGGGAATTTACGGCGGTGCGCGAGAATGAGGGTGGCGAGAAATTGTTGTTCCTGTTTTGAAAACCCGGCCAGATCGGCATTATCAATCACATAGGCGCCATGCCTTTGATAATGACTGTGTGATATGTCCAGTCCAATCTCGTGTAAGGTAATCGCCCATTCCAGCCATAACCAACTCTCGTCATCCAGATTCCACGCCTGCTTAACTTCTTCAAAACAACGTTGCGCAGTGGTGATGATCCGCGCGGATTGTTCTGTGTCCGCGTGGTAACGTTGTGCGATGGCATTGACACTGGCGGTACGGACATCTTCGTGATGTAAACGACCAAGTAAATCATGGATCAATCCTTCGCGCAACGCGCCATCAGAAACGCGCAAGGTGTCAATTTTTAGCGCCTTGAAAGCCGCGTAGAGGATCATCACCCCACCGGGCAACACCGCCGCGCGATCCGCATCCAGTTCAGGCAGGTTGAGTTGATTCACATGGGTTGATTCACGCAACCGATTAACCAGTTGCTTCAGTGAGTCACGGGTGATGCCATTTTTCGACCAGCCGCTGGCAGTGGTGATGCGATCAATCGCGCGTATTGTTCCTGAGGCACCGATTGCCGCTTGCCATTTGAGTCTTGTATAAGGGGCGACAATAAACTCAAACTCCTGCAAGGCGGCGATCTCTGCGGCCTTGAGCGTTTTGACGCTGAGATCGCCATTGGCGAAAAAACGCTGACTCATACTCACACAGCCGATGTGTAAACTTTCCATGCGTAAGGGAGTAAATTCCTCGCCAACAATGAGTTCCGTACTGCCGCCGCCGATATCAATAACCAGGCGGCGGTGTTTATCGGTAGGACTATGGTGCGCAACACCGAGATAAATGAGCCGGGCTTCTTCAACGCCGGAGATAATCTCAATGGAATGACCCAGACATAACTCAGCGGCTTGAATAAATTGGGCGGCATTGTGCGCGCTGCGCAGGGTATTGGTGCCAACAATCCGGACGCAGTGTGCGGGTAAATGGCCCAGCCGTTGTGCAAAACGTGTCAGGCAGGCCAAGGCCGAGGTTTGTGCATCGGTGGTAAGGTTGTTGTCTTTATCAATGCCAGCGGCCAGCCTCACCGGCTCGCGCAAACGGTCGACAACAACAATCTGGCCATGCTGGACACGACAGACGATCATGTGAAAGCTATTTGAACCCAGATCCACCGCCGCCAGAGTTTGTGGTTGTATGTCAGGCCGTGGTTGATCGATTGGCATGGAGTAGGTCATGTGAGGTTACTCTGGTGCTCATGGCTGGATTGGCAATGCAGAAAAGTGTAACACATTCTGCCGTATTGTCATTGTCATCAAATCGTCATGGAAATGCAGGGCAAGTGTCATTTCTATCATTGATAATTACCGCTAATCGAAGCGAGATTTAGGAACAGCAGATGAATCCACTGTTGCAGATTCGTCCTCATTTATACCGTTCGGTGTGGATATCCGATGTGCATCTGGGTTATCGCGGCTGCAAGGCGGAGTTTCTCCTGCACTTCCTGCAATCGATCGAGACAGAATATTTGTTTTTAGTGGGCGATATTATCGATCTGTGGTCGATGCGCAAAAGCATGTTCTGGCCACAATCGCATACTAACGTAGTGCGCACCATCCTCGGCAAAGCCAAGCACGGCACCAAGGTCATTTTTATTCCCGGGAATCATGATGAAGCCCTGCGTGAAATGAATGGCATGGTATTCGGCAATCTCGAGATTCATACCGAGTATGTACATCGGACGGCCGATGGCCGCAGGGTATTATTGCTGCACGGTGATCAGTTTGATGCCGTCATCAAGTGTAGTCGCCTGATGAATTTGATAGGCAACGTTGGTTATGACGCATTACTGTATTGTCACCGATTATTGGATCGTGTTCGTCATCGATTTGGTTTTTCCTATTGGTCACTGACGAGCTATCTCAAGGGTAAGGTTAAAAATGCCGTGGCTCATGTGGCTAGCTTTGAGATCGCGGTTGCCCAGGAGGCCGGCAAGCGTGGCATGGATGTGGTTATCTGTGGGCATATTCACCATGCCGAGATACGGCAGATCAAAGAGGTGCTGTACTGTAATGACGGTGACTGGGTTGAGAACTGCACCGCCCTGGTTGAACGGCAGAATGGCGCGATTGAATTAATTCACTGGTCGGATCGACAGCTCACCGTCAAGAATGATACGCCCGCACGCGCCGAGACAATCGCCAAGGTTGCATAACTACACTCATTCGGAAGTTTACTGAGAAAGTCGGGATTCGATCCTGCTTCGTCGTTCCGGCCAAACGCAGTGCGAGCCGGAATCCACATTGGAAGTTTTTCATTTGGTACTGCATTTCTTAACAAACAGTCAGGCAGTAACCGATTTAGTAACAGGCGCAGAGGCAGGCGCACTTTCGGTCAGTGTCTGATAAAACTCCACGAGTTGTGCCGCCATGATAGGCGCTGACCATTCCTGGACATAGTTTAATGCTTCACGATGCAGGCGTTCATGCAAGAGCGGATTGGTCAGGATGCGCGCGGCGGCATCGGCAAATTGTTCAACGTTCTCTTCCGCGACCAGCGCGCCGCGATTGGCACGCAAGATATCGCAGGTTCCCATCATGGCGGTGGACACCACCGGTACCCCCAAGGCCATGGCTTCCAACAGTACCAGACCCTGTGTCTCGGTGCGTGAGGCAAAAACAAAGATGTCACCAGCGCGATAACAATCGAGCAATTCTTTTTCGCGATTAAGATAACCGACAAACAGCACGTTATCGTCCAGCTTGAGTTGATGCACACGGTGTTGCAGTGAGTGCAACGCCGGACCTTCACCGGCGATCACCAGTAATACATTGGGGATGCGTATTCGTAGATTAACCGTAACATCAAGCAGGAACTCAATGTTTTTTTCAAAGGCAACGCGACCGATAAAAGTCATTACCGGTCGATCCGGCTCAATATCATAGGTAGTGCGGAAATGCGCACCGTCACCGCCTTTGAATCGATCCAACTCCATGCCAGTGGGGATAATGTGCATCAGCGTGTTAACGCCATAACTGGTTAAGACATCTTGCATTGCCGTGGAAGGTACGACCACGGCATTCACGGCATTACATTGTTTGCGGGTGAAATAACGGGCGAGTGCACGCATCCAGGGCTTGGGTACAAACGGCACATAATGAAACAAGTATTCTTCAAAATAGGTGTGGTAGCTTTCAATACACGGGATGCCGAATTCACGTGCCAGCGCCACCCCCAGATAGTGTGCCACGAACGGCGTCTGGATGTGAATCACATCGAAATTTTGTTGTTTGAGTCGCTGACGCAGGGCTAATACCTTGCGGCGTTTGAGCAGGCGATCTTCCGGGTCAAACAGGATTCCGCCGGAGGGGATGCGGATAACGTTTTCCTGAGTAGCGGTTTGGCCGTAATCCGGTGCAATCAATGTCACCTGATGGCCCAGCCTTTCCAGCTCACGCATGAATATTTGTATTGAGGTGGAGACACCATTTACCCGCGGAAAATAGACATCGGTGATCATCAAGATGCGCATAACACAAGACCTGCAAAAAATTTATGGAAGAAAGGTGATACCAAGCCACGCCAGCGCTGCACCGATGCTGGCCCCTGCCAGGACATCGGTGGGGTAATGTAAACCCAGCACCACGCGAGACATTGCCACCAGTGCCGTAAAGGGCAACAATGCCCAAGCTAATTCTGGATACGCCGCCACGGCGGTGGTGGTGAAGCCAACGGCATGCAAGGTATGTCCCGATGGAAAACTATAACGATCCAAGGGATGGGTACCCAATTTAATGTCATGGTGTTTGCGATAAGGACGTTCGCGTGTGGTCAGCGACTTGATCCATTTATAGAGCAATAAACCGATCACAGCGGCGGCTGCCATCCGCAATGACACGCGAATAGCCGCAACACCATAAATAAACGGCAATGCCAGCATCAGCAGATACCACAACAAGCCATCACCCAAGCGACTGATGAGGGCAAAAAAACGTTGTGTAAGATATTGATCAAGCGCGTGATTGAGACGAAAACAAAATTTTAGTTCCCACTGCACTGCGCGATCAATAAATGAGCTGTCTGAGGTTGTTGCCATAGCACCATCTCCATTTTAGCTGTTATCACTATGGTGCAGTGGTATGTCGGTTTTGTTACCGCTGGATGAAGGTTTGGTGACGAAGTGGCGGGGCATGGTGGAACAAATCCTGCTACCATAGCGCCAAATTTCACAACAAGCAGGTATCTATGTACGCATTGATCATGACGATTGGCTTGGCGACAATCACCTGTCTGGCCGGGGAGTTTTTACCCAAAGCCAAGGCATTGCAGGTTTATGCGATGTTGTTGACGGCGGTGGCGAGTGTGTATGTGGGGTTTGCGGTGGTGGAGGGGCGACGTGATCGAATTGCACTGGAGTCGTTTGCAGCACTGGGCTTTGCAATGCTGGCGTTGTGGAGTATTTGGAAATGGCCGGTTTTATTGGTTGCAGGTTTTATATTACATGCGGGGTGGAATTTATTGCATCACTCCGGGTTAATCGGTGCGCGGGTTAAACCGTGGTATGCGTTTGCGGCTTTTGTTTACGACAGCAGCATCGGCGCTTATATTTATCTACGTGTGTTGCACTGACGATGACCCGCGACGATTCAACCACGCCGGTACGCATTGACAAATGGTTATGGGCGGCGCGATTTTATAAAACACGTTCGCAGGCGGCGGAGGCGGTGACTGCTGGCCATGTTGATGTTAATGGTCAGCGCAGCAAAGCCTCACGTACCGTGGCACTGGCTGATGTGATGGAAATTCATAAACCACCGTATCGTTATACGATCACCGTAACTCAAGTAACGGATCGACGCGGCAATGGTGTGCAGGCACAGGCGATGTATGTGGAAGATGCCGCGAGTATCTCCACCCGCGCCACGCAGCGGGATCAACAAAAGCTACTGGGTTCGGCGACCAGCCCACGCCCACTCAAGCGGCCGGACAAACACGATCGACGCAAGTTAAAAGAATGGCGGGGAAAGTAGGAAAGAAAAAACAACCATGCCACGTCCAACCACCCCCCTCATTGCCGCCGATGCCATCATCGAACTCGTTGATCGCCCCGGTAATCCAATTGTATTGATTGAACGCAAGCATCCACCGCATGGCTGGGCAATCCCTGGCGGTTTTGTCGACGTGGGTGAAACGGTGGAGTCAGCCGCGATCCGTGAGGCCAAGGAGGAAACCTCGCTGGGAGTGGAATTAATCACCTTGTTGGGTTTGTATTCCCATCCGGCGCGCGATCCGCGTGGTCATACCGTGACGGCGGTGTATGTGGCGCGTGCGCACGGCGAACCCAAGGCGGCGGATGATGCGATGCACCTGGAGGTCTTTAACTTGGATCAATTGCCTGCAACACTGGCTTTTGATCACGCACAAGTACTGGCAGATTACATACGTTATCGCCAGCAGGGTTTGTTAGCACCATTACGTAAATAGCCGGTGTTTTTTGCCGCAACTCACGCTAAAATGCGCCTCCATTTTGCAAAGGATACCCCGCATGGCAACCGTTGAATTAACCAAAGATAATTTTAGTGA
>JAYSTO010000232.1:0-4707 GCA_043719675.1 Gammaproteobacteria bacterium
CTGAGATCTTCCGCGGATGCCTCACTGATTAACTGTGCATCGTTGTGTTCACGGGGATTTTTGTTATACAAACCCTGCTGATCGGTGAGGATGATCAGGTGATCAGCCGCAATCAAATTAGTGACCAGGGCGGCGAGGGTGTCGTTGTCACCAAATTTGATTTCGTCATAGACGACGGTGTCGTTTTCATTCACCACCGGTACCACTTTTAAATCCAATAAGGTGCGCAAGGTACTGCGGGCATTCAAATAGCGTTGGCGATTGGATAAATCATCGTGGGTCAACAACACCTGCGCGGTCTGTAAGCCGTATTGTTGAAATTCCGATTCATAAGCCTGCACTAAACCCATCTGGCCAACGGCGGCGGCGGCTTGTAATTCATGCAGGGCATGGGGCCGCTCTTTCCATTTTAAGCGCGCCATGCCTTCGGCCACGGCGCCGGATGATACCAGTACAATCTCGATGCCCTGCTGTTGCAGCTGGGCGATCTGTGCCACCCAGGTTGCGATCCCGGGGCGATTTAATCCTTGGCCATCGGAAGTCAATAACGCACTGCCGATCTTAATCACCCAACGGCTGGCGGTTGTCAGTGTCTGTCGCGTCATTTTCGATTGCTGCCAGTTTTTGTTGTTCCACAAAATTCATGATATCAAAACATAATTGCGCTGTATTTTCTTTTTTGATCGCGGCAATTTGATATTTCGGCCCGCGCCATTTCAGGCGCTTGATGATATCTTTGCAGCGCGCCTCGCGGTCTTCCGCCGGGATCAAATCGGTTTTGTTCAAGACCAGCCAGCGGGCATAACCGGCCAGGGCTTCATCGTATTTTTCCAATTCATGTTCAATGGTGCGCACGGCTTCAACCGGATCGGAATCATCCAGCGGTGCCACGTCGACAATGTGCAACAATAAACGCGTGCGCGATACGTGTCGCAGAAATTGCAAGCCCAGACCCGCGCCCTCGGCGGCACCTTCAATAATGCCGGGGATGTCGGCCACTACAAAGCTGCGGTTCATGTTAATCCGCACCACGCCCAGGTTTGGATACAAGGTGGTAAAGGGATAATCCGCGACCTTGGGTTTGGCCGACGATACCGCACGAATAAACGTCGACTTGCCCGCATTGGGAAGGCCCAACAATCCCACGTCGGCCAATACTTTTAATTCCAAATGTAAATTACGCGCCTCGCCGGGTTTACCCAAGGTCGCGGTGCGCGGGGAACGATTCACACCGCTCTTGAAATGTGTGTTACCCAAGCCGTAGCGGCCACCCTTGGCCACTAACAAGGGTTTTTCGTGTACCACGACATCGGCGATCAACTCTTGCGTGTCGGCATCAAACACCGCAGTACCCAGCGGTACTTGCAAAAATAAATCATCGCCGCCACGCCCGGTGCAATTACTGCCGCGGCCTTGATCACCGTGTTGCGCATTAAAGCGCGTGGTATAACGAAAATCTGCCAGGGTATTTAAGTTGGCATTACCCACCAGATACACACTGCCGCCAGTGCCGCCATCACCGCCATCGGGGCCACCCAACGGGATAAACTTTTCACGCCGGAAACTTACGCTACCGTCGCCACCTTTACCGGCTTCAACACGAATATCCACTTCATCAACAAATTTCATAACAGCAATCTCACGTTTTTTCGGCCTTCAGGCCGAGCTACAGTACAAATAAAAAAGCCCCGTCAGTGACGAGGCTCTTAGTACATCTTCAAGGCAACTGCCCTTTAGGCGGGCATCACATTCACGAACTTACGTTGTTTGACGCCTTTGGTTTGGAATACTACCTTGCCATCTGCCTTGGCAAACAAGGTATCGTCACGCCCAACACCCACATTCAATCCTGCGCAATACCGGGTGCCGCGCTGGCGAACCAGAATATTTCCCGCGATGACCGCTTCGCCACCGAAACGCTTCACGCCTAAACGTTTGCCATCTGAGTCACGGCCGTTACGGGTACTACCGCCTGCTTTTTTATGTGCCATTGCTGTTTACTCCTGATTGCTTAGCCGCTGATACCGGTGATTTCAAGTTCAGTGAAATTCTGACGATGACCTTGCGACTTACGATAATGTTTACGACGACGAAATTTGACGATGCGGATCTTGTCACCACGACCATGGCTGACCACGGTTGCTGTCACCTGGCCACCTTGTATATAAGGCGTGCCAATCTTGATGTCGTCACCATTGGCAACCATTAACACCTGATCCAGGTTAACGGTGGCGCCTGTGTCAACATCCAGCGTTTCAACTTTGAGGCGTTGGCCTTGACTGACTCGGTACTGCTTACCACCGGTTTTGATTACTGCGTACATCACTTTGTTTCTCCGCGCTGCATCCCTTCGCCATTGGGCGTAAGGAACGTAATAAAGGGCGGCAATTTTAGCTTTTTTTACCCAGCGGGGTCAAACATCTTTATCAGCTAAATCACTCATTCCGGTTGCTTGACAGCCGCGGGGGTCCCCCCTAGCATGCGGACTCCTTTTTTGGGCAGCCAACCCTATGACCATTGATGCTATTTACGCCCTCATCGCGGATGACATGCAGCGCGTCAACGCCTGTATCCATGCCCGCCTCGGCTCTGAAGTGGCGCTCATCAATCAGATTGGCCAATATATTGTGAATAGCGGCGGCAAACGGCTGCGCCCGGTCCTGCACCTGCTGGCTGCCAAGGCGCTGGGTTATCACGGCGAGCAACACATCGAGTGCGCCACCTTAATTGAATTTATCCACACCGCCACCCTGCTACATGATGACGTAGTGGACGCCTCACTGCTGCGGCGTGGCCAGGACACCGCCAACAGCCTGTGGGGGAATGAGGCCAGTGTGCTGGTGGGTGATTTTGTCTATTCCCGCGCCTTCCAGATGATGGTAAAAATCAATAACATGCGGATCATGTCGATCCTGGCGGATGCCACCAATACCATCGCCGAGGGTGAGGTCCAGCAGCTGCTGAATGTGCATGATCCGGAGACCACCGAAGAGCGCTATTTGCAGGTGATCCACGACAAAACTGCCAAATTGTTCGAATCCGCCACCCAACTCGCGGCCATCCTCAGCGGCCAACCGGCGCACGTCGAATCCGCGATTGCCCACTACGGCATGCACCTGGGCACCGCCTTTCAGCTGATCGACGATGTGCTGGATTACAGCTCGAACAGCAGCGAAATCGGCAAAAATATCGGCGATGACTTGGCCGAGGGCAAACCGACCCTCCCTCTAATATATGCTATGCGTGTCGGCAACCCCCAACAGGCCCAGTTGGTGCGTAGCGCCATTGAGCACGGCGGCCTGGAACATATCGCCGCCATCACTCACGCCATTGAATCCACCGGGGCCATCCATTACACTGCCGGTCTTGCCAGGGTTGAGGCAGACAAGGCCAAGGCCTGTTTAGCGGGTATCCCGGATTCGATTTATACCCAAGCCTTGCACAACCTGGCAGAATTTTCGGTTACACGGACACATTAGATTTAGACCGCAACACCTCGGGATGTGGCTCAGCCTGGTAGAGCACTGCGTTCGGGACGCAGGGGTCATGGGTTCAAATCCCTTCATCCCGACCATTTTTATACTTGCGGCTCTGCACAACACTGTACTGACGGCCCACCTCGGGGCACACACCAGGATTAAATCGTGACGTCTACTATTCAACAAGTATTGCCCCCTCTTGTAGAATTTTTTCCAGCTGATTTATTGTGAATGATGATATCGTTGCAAGCTACTGCACAATTAAACTTGCCTTGTGATCGGCCAGTTCGACGCTGGCAATTTGGCCGGCATTAAATGACACATAGTCCTGTTCAATCCCATCGCTAAAGATCACGCCCTGTCCTACCATGTGGGAAGCCAGCACCAATGGTTTATCTTTGGTAATTACACCAAACACCAGATTGGCTTTGGAGGTTTTGCTGGGCCAGGGCTCACGGACAGCAAACACCAGATGATCCTGATCCCAAGCAAAACGTCCATTGTCCTGCGGCATGGTGACCTTTCCGCCCAGGGCATTAATAATTCCAGCTGCGCCTGCATAGACGGATTTGAGCCACCCCGTTGAACCCGCACCCGTTGACACAATGATGCCGCTGGATGATTGCGTTTCATTGCGCCTGCCATGGCTAATGTGATAACGGGCCGAGGTATGGGAACGTGGACCGATAAAGAGATCATTAAAGGCCAACAGGGATTGGCCATTGTTGAGTGTTGCCTTGGCCATGGTTACCGATTGGATGTGGTGTTGACCCAAAAGCACTTGCCCCATGTGCGCTGCGGCGGACTCGCCGGAAAAAGGTAATAAGATGCCTTCAATCATACCGGGATCAGGGTTCACGGCAAAAATCGGTTGTGTACTTAAATATTTGGCGGTGTTGACCACCAATCCATCCGGCCCGACAGTGACGACGAGATCATTTTTTTCAAAGGTGAATTGGGGTAAATACTCGCGTTCAATGATTTGTGATTTCACGCCAGACGGAATACTGCCGCGCAACCCATCCAGAACCGAGTGATAACGTTGATGACGAATTTCGATGGGTGCAATATCCTGACCGGCACGCTCCAGCATGAAACGCGCTTGTTTCACGGTACTAAAACGCTTACCTAATTCTTCCAGTTCCGTGGCGCGTTTGATCACGATCACATGCTCGTAGCGTAACGTTGTTTTAGCCCGTGCCGGGATAACCCCGGCACGGATTGTGTT
>JAYSTO010000233.1:0-4705 GCA_043719675.1 Gammaproteobacteria bacterium
ACCGTTGTACGTTAAAGACTGCCTAAATGCAATGACTGAAAACCGTTTTGGCACAGCCAGCGTTAACCACTATGATCACATCCTGCCTGGCGCGAGCCAAATGTTGCTGGAATTTATTGACGAACGTTTTAATTGTCCTGACAATGATCCTGAAAATTATTACATCGTTGAACAAGCATTGTCTGAGCTAAAAGCTGAGATACTAATGGATAAGGGCCGTTATGCTGAGGCAATACTTTCCCTTAACGTGGCGCTTACGATAGAACAAAAGGAAGCCAAAGAGGCAATAGAAAACTCTGATAATGCCGATGAGCGTGAAGAGATCGCAGAGCGCAACCAATTCAACATTTCAGACATCGAGCAGAAAATCTATCAATGTAGAACGGCGATGAAAGAATAGTCTCTGCGTCTAACGGAACCGGAACCCTGAACGCTAAAACCATTCCTATATCGCCAGCAAATACCACTCTTAAACCACTCAGTCAATATCTGCAATATACGCTGCGATGGATGCTATTTCCTCATCACTGAGTTTGGCTGCGATATTTTGCATTAACTTCTGCGCGTCATTGTTTCTTGTGCTGCTGCGGAAATCTTTTAATATTTTTGCAACGTACTCAGGGTGCTGATTTGCCAGCGAAGGGTACTTTTCTGTCGGCATACCCATTCCTTTCTGACCATGGCAACTTGCACAGGCAGGAATAAACTTAGATTGTACTCCTTTTTGAAAAATCTGTTTACCCAGCTCGGTGTTTGTTTTGCTGGCGGTACCTTTTGTACGTTGTTGGCTGGAAAAGTAGGCGGCGATATTTGGTATATCGGCAATTGTTATTGCTTCCACCATCGAAGTCATGTGTGATTCCTTGCGCGCACCGGATTTGAAGTCGTTCAGCTGTTTGGCCAGATAACCTTCACCCTGCCCCGCGAGTTTTGGATATTGCGCACTACTACTGTTACCGTCAGAACCGTGACAGCCGATACAAAGTATGGCCGTTGATTTACCCGCAACCGGATCACCACCGGCAACAGCAGCACTTGAGCTTGTAACAAATAACAATGCAATAAAAATTTCTTTCATATTCCTCTCCTAAACACTACTCGTTTAATTACTTCCCCAGCAGTACCCGCCACGTATCTTGTGTAGCTATCGTTACAGGATTATTTAATACTGATGCTGCCTGTCATACCTGCTTCGGTATGCCCTTCAATAGAACAATGCAGCTTGGACGATTTCAGTGTTTTAACAGGGACAAACCACCATTCGGCTGCACCACCCGGATACACTTCAATCTCATAAATTTGGCCTTTTACTTCCGCAACAGTCTCGTTAGTTTTACTGAGGAGTTGCACTTTACGGGTAAAAACGGAATGTGTGAGTCCTTCGGCGCTAAAATAGTGTTTCTGACTGCTGGGATTTTTAATGACAAGCTTATAGAGTTTGCCTGTCTCGAATTCCAGCGTAGCGGGATAGAAACGCAGTTTATTGTCTGCATCACCCAGGCTTACTGTCATTTCAACGGGTTGCTGCGCCGTCATATCGCCAGCGGCATACAGACAGTTGGAAAAAAACAGACCTAATATTAGAACAATGCTCGGTTTGTTAAATCTGTGGTACATGATGAATCCCCTTAATGTTTATTATCTGTAAATATTAATGAATACTTCGCGCCGATTCAGACAGAAAGCACCCGTGTTATGCCGATATTGACTTGAATTAAAACGGGGAACTCGCGGCCCCCCGTTTTTGTTATTAAATTTCCAGCATTGTCAGCCATGAGTCATGAAGGTTACAAACGCTTAATGCATAAACAACCTCTTTTTGGCCGGCCAAGCTAAAGTTCGACAAGGCAGCCTTGTCTTTATTTGGATCAAAAATGTTTTCAGCAATAAATTTGAAATCACTGTCAAGCAATACATGCTTGATAATCCAGTGGTCATTGGGTTTCATCGGATGGCCGGTCACTACGCGCACACCGGCTTCCACTTTTTCAATGATGGGTGAATGTGAACCTGCCTTTTCAGCCCAGCGACCCGGCGAATCCTTCGTGTAGAAGACACCGCCAGCCATGTTACTACTGATTTTTATACCCATTGGGCTGGCAAGGACCATTTCGGGTGCAATGATACCGGTAGCTGCTCCGGCCAAGGCGATACGGATAAATGAACGTCTTTGCATGGTAAACCTCCTGGTGCGTATGTTGGTTTGCGTTAGTTTCTGACCTGCTGGTTTTAATAACGAGTCAAGTGTATAAACACGATGTTAGGATGTTTTATTCCCGTTTTTTCGGATTTTCTGTAAAAAAGTTGAAGGAATAAAAAACGTGTTGCCAGGCTCCTACAATTTAAGTCAAAGCCGGAGATTGACTATTTTTATTTTAGTAAATATAACAGCGATGATTTTTGGATTATTGAGGGTGTTGCGCCGAACAATACGTAAAAGTACTTGCAGATTATAAAAAATCGCCATGGTCGTATTCCTTGATGATTCAGCGGTGACCATGACGAATAGCGTAAAGTGCATATTGGTTTGGCGGTGACCGCATTTATTTTGGCTTTTTTTTCCCATATCGATAGAGTGGGGTACTACATTAATGCCCCGGCCAAGCACAGCTTTTGGACGGCATACATATTATCTTGGTTACTGCTGATTATTTATGTACGGCTAATTAAGCCCTGGTTCGCGGGTCGTAAAGCTTATCGGGTGACACAGGTACAGCAGGACTGCAATGATTGCTAGACACTGGTGTTACAACCCGATGGCCACACCGGAATGAGATTTAAATTCGGTCAGTTTGCCTGGTTGACACTGCGGGCGTCACCTTTTCATATCAAGGATCATCCTTTTTCGTTCTCCTCCAGTGCTGCCTGTGGGGATTATATTGAATTTACAATAAAAGAATTAGGCGACTTCACCCGTACCATCAAAGATATTAAGGCAGGTGAGGTCGCTTACCTGGATGGTCCTTATGGCGTGTTTACAGTGGACCGTTATCCGCAGGCAATGGGATTTGTATTTATCGCCGGAGGTATTGGTATGGCGCCAATTATGAGTATGCTGCGCACGTTGGCTGATCGGAATGAGCAGCGTTCGCTGTTGCTTATCTATGGTAACAAACGTTGGGAAGATATCATGTTCAAAGCAGAATTACGAACCTTACAGACGCGGCTGAATCTCCGGGTGGTACATGTTCTGAATCATCCATCGGCTAACTAGGAAGGTGAGTCAGGCCTTATTACGCCGGTGCTGCTAAATAAGTATATCCCCGATGATAGACAAAACTTTGAATATTTCCTGTGTGGACCCAAACCCATGAGTGATGTAGTTCAGTAAGGGCTATACGAATTGCAAGTGCCGCTGGGTAAAATCCATTTTGAACTTTTTGATATGGTCTAGGTGAAATGAGTCATGCGTGAAATCTGGGCCAGACGAATTGTCCTCCTCACAGCGCTATTGGTAGGGCTATTGGCGATTCTATTTAGCTACATCCAGAATCCAAGCAGTCCAACCGCCACCACTAACCGCAATACGCAGGCACCCGCCACGGCGTTAACGCAAAACGTTGTCCCCACTTCGCCACGTATCGCCGCAGGGTGGCAAATTTATCAACACCAGGGTTGTGCGCGTTGTCACGCTATTGCCGGAGAAGGTAACCCACGCAATCCGCTGGACGGGGTGGGTGAAAAACACAGCGCCGCGGAGTTGCGTGATTTTATTCTCGGCGCTGATGCGCTACAAGGTGTGCTACCTGAGAACATCAGAAAAATGTAGCAAGGTTATCGAGAACTGTCCAGCGATGAACTGGAGGTGTTGGTTATCTACATGCAGAGTTTGCACTCGTGAATAATGACTACTTTGCTCATCCTTCCCGTATCAAATATGTACGACGGGCCTGGAAACTTCAGCATCTTTTAGTTTAAGGCTATCAACAAAGGTTCCTTTAAACATCCCATCGTCTGCGCGGGAAATTACAGGTTACCTTTTTTCAAAACGAGACTTGCAATTTCAAACTCGCTCATTTGACACACCGTGGTAGTACGCATCCATTCATCCACCAATTGTTTCATGTTTATTTTCTTCGGTTGTCGTTCTGTTTTTTTAAGCTAATCAATCCTTTAAGGATTACCGCGCGATCATTAAAAACAGCATGACTGTTTTTACTCTAAAATAGTATCATAGCACCTACAGTAGGCTGCATATTTAGGTTAATTCGTGGGATCACTCAGGCTCTAACCACATTGATTAATATTTAAAGACTGCTGAGTGGAATCAATACTATTAAAAACAAAATACAAAACAAAGGAGTCAATAATGCCAATCAAATCTGTTGTGTTCGTTTTACCGATTATACTGCTATCGGCCCCAGCCCTGGCTGGTGATGCAAGCCAAGAAATGTATACAGAAATTGATATACCTGTATGTAATAGCCATGAAGAATATGAGGCTTATAAAAAGGCTGTCAAAGAACGCGATAGAGAAACGTTTGCGAAACTGAGAAAAGCTAATGCATGTGATACTTTACCAAAAGGAAGTGCAGTGAAGATAATTGGTGAAAATGGCACGACTCATTCAAAAATTGAGTACAAAGGTAAGTCCGGGAATAGTGTCGGTTGGACGACATTTTTGAAAACTAAATAAACTAATAACAGTGGCCAGCTAATAACTGGCCCCACCTTTTAACTTCTTTATCCGCCTCACTCTTAATTA
>JAYSTO010000234.1:0-2223 GCA_043719675.1 Gammaproteobacteria bacterium
TGCAATACTTTGATCCGGACACCGGCAAGATTCATGGTAACGAGATGATTTGGCCACGACTCATGGTGATCAGTCCCTGGCTCGCTGCATTCATCGGATTAATGACTGCGTCGTTGTTACTGCGCAGCGTATGGTATCTACTGAACCTGCTGCGTCGGCAGTGGCATTGCCTGCAAAGTTATCGTCAGGCCGTGTTACAACTTGCCACCGCAACCACACCGCAAGCCATCAAACAAGTACTCATGACTATCGCCGTCGCGGAACGCTGGCCCGCCAATCTCACCGTGCAACAATGGCACAATCGTTGGCTGACCCGGCATGCACGCATAAACTTTAATGTCACCATTGTAAATGAATTAATGCTGTCACTCTATCGCGCCAACAGCCTTGATTTGTACCGGTCGCGGCAAACGATTTTAAATCTCTGCCGTTCACGCTGGCCCTACTTGTCGCACTTGTTTAATCTGTCCATCCAGCCGGAAATGGTGTCTCGTTAATTACTGCTTTGTCATTTCGAGCAAAACGCGACGACAGGGAGGGAGTAGGTACGACCCCATGGGCGAGAGAGGTAGACAACGTCGGGAACGAGTTGTCGAGAATTGCATCCGGAACAGCAATCGAGTTGCCGGAGAAATCTTTCCATCTGCTATTGAATACGGTGTCTGACACAGCACGGATTTCTCCCTTTCGGTCGAAATGACAAGCCGGTTAGATCATGATATATATTCCCAGCACGCTACAGATTTTGCTGAAAATAACAGGTATTATAGCGTCAACTATACTATTTATTAATTAAACCCCTTCTCGTGTTCAGCAAGCATCGAATTACAACGATCTGCGGTACCACTGAGGTAAGCCGGTTTAGGAGCAATCAACACCATGTCATTCACTAACCTCGGCCTCTCGGCTGAAATCCTCCGCGCCGTTACCGACAAGGGTTATAACGAGCCCACACCCATTCAGCTCAAAGCGATCCCGGTCATTCTCGAAGGGCGGGACATTCTCGCCGGGGCACAGACCGGCACCGGCAAGACCGCTGGCTTTACCCTCCCGCTGTTACAGCGATTGAGCGCCCGGCCCATCAGTGGTAATCGGCATGTATTGCGCGCACTGATCCTCACGCCGACACGTGAACTCGCCGCACAAGTGGAGGAGAGCGTGCGCACCTACGGCAAGCACCTGCCATTAAAATCCACCGTGGTCTTTGGCGGTGTCAGCTTTAATCCACAGGCAAAAATGCTGCAACGCGGCGTGGATATTCTGGTGGCGACACCAGGACGACTGCTCGACCACCTGGAACAAAAAACCCTGGACCTGTCGAAGATCGAAATCCTGGTCTTGGATGAAGCCGATCGTATGCTGGATATGGGTTTTATCCGTGACATCCGCAAGATCCTCGCGGTACTACCGAAAAAGCGGCAAAACCTGTTGTTTTCCGCCACCTTCTCGGATGAGATCAAACAACTTTCTGATGGCCTGTTAAACGCACCCGTTCTGATTGAAGTGGCGCGCCGTAATACCGCAGCGGAACTGGTCACGCAGGTGGTGCATCCGGTTGACCGCACTCGCAAACGCGAACTGCTTTCGCATCTGATCAGCACCAATAACTGGCAGCAGGTACTGGTGTTCATGCGCACCAAACACGGTGCCAACCGTCTTGCGGAACAATTGGAGACGGATGGCATCAGCGCCACGGCCATCCATGGTAATAAAAGTCAGGGCGCACGCACCAAGGCACTGGCGGATTTTAAAAAGGGCGTGGTGAAGGTGCTGGTAGCAACCGACATCGCCGCACGCGGTTTGGATATCGATCAGTTACCACACGTCGTCAACTTCGAACTGCCCAATGTTGCAGAAGACTATGTGCATCGCATTGGCCGCACCGGTCGCGCCGGTAACGAAGGTGAAGCGTTGTCGCTGGTGTGTGTGGATGAACGTGACTATCTACGCGATATTGAGCGCGTGTTACACCGCGAGATCCCAAAAGTAGTGATCAAAGGTTTTGAGCCAAACTCGAATATTAAAGCCGAGCCCATCACCCGAGGTCGCGGGCAACGTGGTAATGATCGACCACAGGCTGGACGCAATACTAACCGTGGTCGTGGTGCCGCCAGTAAACCACAACAACAGACACAGGCCCGACCCGGCACCCCAAAGAAAAAAAACCGCCCGCAGCGTGGCAAAGAAGTACCGGCGTTATTCGATGGCAATAAACGTGATAAA
>JAYSTO010000235.1:0-12251 GCA_043719675.1 Gammaproteobacteria bacterium
ATGTGTACCAGCCCATCCTGATGCACACCGATGTCCACAAACGCGCCAAAATTGGTCACGTTGGTAATCACCCCTTCGAGGATCATGCCTGGCTTTAGATCATTCAGCGTTTCCACGCCTTCCTGAAAGGTAGCGGTCTTGAATTCCGGACGCGGATCGCGGCCGGGTTTCTCCAGCTCGTTAATAATGTCACGTACCGTAAATTCACCTATTTTGGCATCGGTATAGTCTTTCGCAATCAGGCTGCTTAAAAATTTACGATCACCGATCACGTCATTAATGGACTTCTGATGGCTCGCCAGGATGCGTTCCACCACCGGATACGCCTCGGGATGCACCGCTGAGGCATCTAATGGATTGCTGCCATTGCGAATACGCAGGAAGCCTGCGGCCTGTTCAAATGCCTTGGGACCTAGCCGCGGCACATCGAGAATGTGCTGCCGGTTTTTAAACATCCCGTGTTGTTCACGAAATGCGACGATATTCGTCGCCAGTGTGTCGCTGAGTCCCGCGACCTTCGCCAACAACGGCACTGACGCGGTATTCACTTCCACACCAACGGCGTTAACGCAATCTTCCAGCACCGCATCGAGTTTGTGCGCCAACTGGTATTGATTCACGTCATGCTGGTATTGGCCAACGCCAATGGCCTTGGGTTCAATCTTTACCAATTCAGCCAGCGGATCTTGCAAGCGCCGTGCAATCGATACCGCGCCACGCAAGGTGACATCCAGATCGGGAAATTCTTTTGCGGCAAGCGCGGAGGCCGAATACACCGAGGCCCCCGCCTCACTTACCACCAGACTGGTCAGGTGCAACTGCGGAAGTTTTTGAATTAATTCCTTCACCAACTTATCGGTTTCGCGCGAGGCCGTGCCGTTGCCAATGCTGATCAAGTCCACGGCATGTTTTTGTGCAAGTTTCGCCAGCTCAATCAGTGCTTCATTCCATTGATTTTTCGGCGCATGAGGATAGATCGTCGTGTACTCCAGCAACTTGCCGGTTTTATCCAGCACCACCACTTTTACACCGCTGCGCAAACCAGGATCCAGGCCCATGGTCACACGCGTGCCCGCCGGTGCCGCCAATAATAAATCCCGCAGATTCTCGCCAAATACCCGGATGGCTTCGTTTTCAGCGGCTTCACGTAAACGCATATACAATTCGGTTTCAATTTGCAGCGACACCTTCACCCGCCATGCCCAGCGGGCACTCTCTAACAACCAGTTATCCGCGGCACGCTGTTGTTGTTTGAGTTGGTAATGCATCGCCACCATCCCATCACATACCCCCATGCTGGCAACATTATCCAGATCATCCTGTTGCGGCGTTTTGATCTGCACGCGCAATACACCTTCAGCCCGCGCACGTAACACCGCCAAGGCACGATGGGATGGCACTTGTTTTAACGGTTCACGATAGTCAAAATAATCGGCGAATTTGCTGCCGCTTTGTTGCTGTCCGTCGACAACCTGTGAAGTCAGATACGCATGCTCCCACACATAGTCACGCAACTTACCGACGAGATCGGCGGCTTCTGCGGCACGCTCCATGAAAATCTGGCGGGCACCATCGAGCACAGCCGCCACATCCGCAAAGCCTGCCGCTGGATTGAGATAGTCTGCCGCCAGTTGCTCCGGTGATTGTGTTGGATCAGCGAGTACCGCATCCAGCAACGGTTCAATCCCGGCCTCACGGGCGATCTGCGCCTTGGTACGGCGCTTGGGTTTGTACGGTGCATACAGGTCTTCCAGACGTGTCTTGGTGTCGGCATCCAGCAACTGTTTTTTTAATTCATCACTGAGTTTGCCTTGTTCGTCCACCGACTTGATAATCGTCGCCCGCCGTTCCTCCAGCTCGCGCAAATAAATCAGACGTTCCTGCAAATTGCGCAACTGGGTATCATCCAGACCAGCGGTGGCCTCCTTGCGATAACGCGCAATAAACGGCACGGTTGCACCTTCATCGAGCAATTTAATCGTTGCTGCCACTTGGGCGGGATTTATAGCAAGTTCCTGGGCAATACGCGTTGCAATATTCATGCGAGTGAGATTTACCTGTAGGGTGGTGTTGGTTTTAAGTGAGACGTCAGTGTAGCAAATTGCTGAGACTGGATACGATAGTGAATAGCAGAAATACTACGTTAGTCACACTAACAGAGAATAATGGTCTATAAATTCTAAAAAGCCAGGAAATATTTGTGTCTGGTACCTGCAATCTTCAGGGCTTGGGGGTACAATCAGCCACGGAGTAAACACAACTTTACCAAGTTACTCGGCAGTAAAATGCCCGCTAAATCAGACTAAACAACTATGGCAGAAAAATATTCCAACACAGAAGACGTGTCTCAAGCTCTGAATGAACACGTACAAAAACAACATACTGATAAAGAACCGTACATGTTTTTATCTGCCATACCTATGGGCATGCTTGAGGGAATAAATCTCGAACCTGTCTCGTATTATCGTGAAGAGAGTCCCAAGCCTCATTGGCACGTTGTGACAAACGGATTTAACATCGCTGGCTTTGAATTGACAATGCGTATACCCAGAGACACTAAAAATCCTCATCCGTGGCCACAACGCGTAATGCAAGACCTGTATGCGTACATTGTTTCCAACAACGGCATATTTGTAGTCAATGACTATATCGCATACGCCTTCGACACACCGGAAAGCGCACGTTTCACTGGTGCATTATTTGTTGAAGATTCCTCTCTACAGGCATACAAAGGGGAATCTGAAGAGGTGCTGTTTTTACAAATATACCCGTTGACTGAACAAGAATTAGAGAAAGTAAAAGGCGATGATTACGCAGCATTTATCGAAAGAGTGCGTACGGCGACAAATGGTTTTTTTATCATTGATTGGAATCGTGCGGAAATAGCGTAGATTTTATCTATGCCAGGATAGCCGTCCTCCTGGCGCTCTTACCATTGTGATTTGCCCCACGGTGTCCTGAGATGTGTATAAAAGGGACAATGACGGGTTAGCGTTTTCCTTTGGCCTGTATTTCCGCGCCATGCGTTAATAATAGTTTTACAAGTCCTATATTTCCTCGTTCAGTCGCACGTATGTTCGCCGTAAAACCATACCCATCCTCAAGCTCATCCACCCTCGCCTGATGTTGCAACAAATAAGCAGCGAGTTCCATACGATTGCTGGTCAGGCACAGCCATAACGGTGACGTGGCCAAATCAGGGGCAAAACAGGAGGACATTTTAGGTTTGTAGAATTCATTCGTATCCGCACCCTGTTCGATCAGGATACGAACAATATCAGTGTGCCCATGATATATCGCACAATATAGCGGGGTTGCCGTGAACCCGACTTACCGTCTATCGACCTCACTAAGCTGCGCTTTGACACAGATTAAACCCTAGCCGGTAATTGCTGGCCCATACCGGGAGAAAGTCCTGGTCTCCATTCTCGCACTGTTCATTCGCCCCGCGCCGCAGTCGTGGCATTGATCTTCAATATCTGAGCTGCCTCAACGTAGTTGTGGCCTTGTTTAATGACCAAGGTAACCACTTC
Source organism: Gammaproteobacteria bacterium (assembly GCA_043719675.1). Lineage (GTDB taxonomy): Bacteria > Pseudomonadota > Gammaproteobacteria > UBA6429 > Thiohalophilaceae > JACQBC01. Next base: position 3,534 of record JAYSTO010000235.1, read on the forward strand.
CCGTTTGACTTCAGTAGTATATTTCTTGCTGTTTAGTTTCATTTTTCACCTCAAGGTTATATTATTGATTTTTTCCCTTCGAGGTATCTACTATTTCGGGGAAAGACCGATTGTTGACGCGGTGATTCGTAAATTACTGCATATTGTTTATGCTGTGCTGAAATCCGGCAGGCATTTTTATCCGTATTTGTCAGCGCATCAGGCTTGACTGTCAAGACGGTATCTTAATTTTACGTTGAGGCTGTAAAATGCTGGCGCCAGGGCATTAATTATAATTTCGGGTTTTTCAGGCATTTCTGTTGGTCACAGAGCACAACGCGCAAGATTGATAATAATCTAGTATGGTCAGCAATCTCGGATGATTTAAAATTTTAAACAACAGGTATTGTATAAAACGGCAGCCAATTCACGTGCCTAACCCAAGATGAGAAAACACTAATGCGTTATATTCTTCTCGACAGAATTACTGCCCTCAACCCCCCTGAATCCGCATTCGGTATCAAGTGCGTATCGCTTGCAGACGACATTTTTGTGGATCATTTTCCGGGACATCCGATTATGCCTGGCGCCTTGATCCTCGAAGCGATGGCGCAACTCGGCGGAGTTCTCGTCGAGGCGTCGATGCGCGAGCGCGGTCGGCATGATTTGCATGCCTTATTGGTAACTGCCGACAAGGCTAAATTCCGGCAGCGGGTTCGACCTGGTGATCGGCTTGAGTTGGAAACACAGGTGATTTCGGTGCACGAAGACGGCGGGCAAGTTAAAGGCTTGGCCCGTGTCGACAGCCAGCTGGTGGCCGAGGCTGAGTTAGCCTTTGCGTTTGCCCTGGTAACCAATCCGAAGTTATTGGCGCGGCGTCGCGAGGTATTAAACGTTTGGCTAACGGGCTCTGCCGAGGATACATGACATCACGGCCAGTATTTGTGCGCGGTGTCGGTGCTGTGACGGCGCTCGGTTTGAGCTGGCGCGAGTCGATTGCGCCTCTTGCGGCGGGTAAAAGTGCCATCGTGCCCGTTGCCGAATTTGATGTTGAGCATTTTCCTTGTACGGTCGTCGCACCGATCAGCAATTTTATGCATCAAGGTGATCGGCGGATTGCGTTGGCGTGCGCGGCCAGCCAAGAAGCATGGGCAGCAGCGACTATTACATCAGATGACTCCCAACCTAAAAAAATCGGGATATTTATGGGTGCCGAATCCGGGCGCGCACCCTTTGCAACCGTGCATGCGTTGACGCGTGCCGCCGGTGGCAAGGCACCTTTTGATCATGCCAGATTCGGCAAAAATGCCCGTGTGCTTGCAGAACATTGTGATGCATCGCAGACCTCACCGGCAGCGGTGACATCACTGTTGGCAAAACTTTATGGCGCAACCGGGCCTGCGGTCACTATCTCACTGGCTTGCTCGTCGGGTGCGTCAGCCATTGCCGAAGCGGCTCGTGCAATACGACTTGGCGTCTGCGACGTGGCCCTTTGCGGTGGTGTCGGTGCGGATGTTGATCCCTTGATGCTGGCGGGTTTTGGGCGGATTGGCGCGTTGAGTGTGCGCGGCGTATCTTGTCCGTTTGATACGCGGCGGGATGGTTTTGTTGTCGGTGAAGGGGCAGCAATGATTGTACTTTCCGCCGAACGTGGCACAGCGGAAGTAGAGTTAGCAGGTGAAGGCCGTTCACTGGATGCATACAACCTGACCGCGCCTGATCCGGAAGGTGATGGCGCAATGCGGGCGATGCGAGCCGCATTGGCGGCGGCGAAGATCGATTCGGTAGATTATGTTCAAGCCCACGGCACCTCAACACCACTAAATGATGCGGTCGAAGCCATGGCTCTGCGCCACGTTTTGGGTACTCATATATATAGGACACACGTCAGTTCGATCAAAGGCGCGTTGGGCCATTGGATTGCCGGTGCCGGTGCGCTGGGATTTTTGTGTGCGCATGAGGCGATCCTGACCGGCACATTATTTCCTACCGCGAATCTTGCCAATCCGGATCGCGACTGTGATTTGCCGCACGTGCTTGGTAACGCAATACATAAGACGGTCAGCACGGCACTGGTGAATGCCTTCGCCTTCGGTGGCGCGAATTGCAGCCTTGTGTTACGGCGCTGTGCATGATGGATAAGCGTCATGAAGTCTATGTACAAGGCGCGGCGGCGATCAGTGCGTTTGGTATTGACTGGCGCGGACTGGGTACTGCGATCATGACAAACAGCCTCGCCTTATCTCCCGCTCGTCAGCTGGCGGAGTCGCATGGATCGGTGCTCGCCGCCGAAGTCGCCGCCATACCAGCTGCCATCGATGTCGATACACGTGCCTGCAAGCTGATGTCCTATCCGGCACGCCTCAATGCGATTGCGCTGCGCCAAGTGTTGCACGACACGGGATGGGAAAGCGGTCGCGACGAGATCGCTTTTTATCTTGGCGTCGGTGCGTCGGGTGGTTCGGTGGCGGAGTTGACTGAAATGTTACGCGCTAGCATAGACGAGCAGGCCTTTTCGCTGGAGCGTTTCGGTACCGCAGGCCTGGCGGCATGTAATCCATTGTTTGCGTTTCAGTTGATGAATAATTTCACCCTGTGTCACGGCGCAATCATACATGGCATTGGTGGTCCGAACAGCGCGTTCTATTCTCGGGGTAATGGTACGGTTGCCGCCTTGTCGGAGGCAATGCATTTGGTGGCGAGTGGCGAGTGCGAGCGAGCCTTGGCCGGTGGCGCGGATTCGGCGCTGCATCCGGTGACGTGGGCACAATTATGCCGTGACGGACTTGTCGCTGAGGGTTTCATTCCCGGAGAAGGCGCAGGATTGTTGGCGTTGTCGCGAGAACCTGTTGGTGCCCTTGCCGTGCTGAGTCATTGCGAATTTTATGCGGCTGCCAAGTTGCGTGCTGGCGTGGTGCAATTGGCGTCCGATATTATTCATAATTTCAAACCAACCGTGGATGATATTGTGCTGCTCTCCGCCTGGGGAGATAAATCGCGTGAGATGTTGTTACAGGCATGCAATATTTCTGGTGTCAGCAAGATTATTGACACCACTGTCTGCTTGGGCGATGCGCTTGCTGCAACACCTGCATTGGCATGGGTGGCTGGCTTGGATTTGCTGGTGTCTGGAAAATCGCCGCGTACCTTAGTGTTAAACGCCGGCATTGACGGCGGCCTTGGCTGCGTCGTGTTACGGAGCGTCGCATGACCACAGCAGTGATTTCCGGCTTCGGGGTGGTATCCGCTTTTGGCGTGGGTTCGACTCAATTGTTTGAGGGCCTGACCAGCGCACGCAGCGCGGTTAGGCACATACGCTCGTTTGATGCCAGCCATTTTCCAACGCGGGTTGCAGGTGAAGTGGATGTCGCGGCGATTGAACGTCAGTGGATCATGCAGCATTTAGGCACCATCACTGCCGACACTACTGTGCTGGATGAATTCGAGTCCATCGGCGCCTGGCGCGATCGCAAAATAGTGTTCGGTTTACTCGCCGCCATGGAGGCCTGGCGAAATGCGCACTGTGGCATAGCCGAACAAACAGCAGGGTTAGTGATGGCACTCGGATTGGAGCAGGCCTTTCTGGAAGACTTCGCGCCCTTCTTTAACGACAAAGGCATTGATTGGCAGACCGAGCAAGCCGTGCGCAGCACGGGCTTTCGCTACCGATCCGATGTGGATTTAGGCGCACAACTGCTGAGTCGCCTGCTCGATTTGACGGGGCCAACGATTGTCAATGCATCGGCCTGCGCTGCCGGTGGTCTGGCGATCGCGCAGGCAGCATCGTTGATCGAACGCGGTGCTACTTCGATTGTGTTGTGCGGTGGTGCTGATTCAATGGTGAACCCACTGGGCATTGGCGGCATGACACGCTTGGGCGCACCCTCACCGCGTTGCGAACTCGATGCCTGTCGGCCATTTGACAGTCGGCGTGATGGATTGGTGATTGGCGAAGGCGCGGCAATGTTCGTCGTTGAAGCAGAACAACGCGCGTTAAAACGCGGGGTAAAACCATTGGCACGCATTCTTGGTCACGGCAGCAGCCAAGATGCCTATCGCGTGACTGCGCCACGCCCCGATGGTGCCGCCGCGCATAAAGCAATGCAGTGCGCACTTAATCGTGCACGTTTAGACGGCAGTGCTGTTGGTTACATCAACGCCCACGGTACCGGGACACCGTTGAATGATGTTGCTGAAGCACGCGCGATACGCGATCTGTTTGGTGCCCATGCCGATCAATTGCCGGTGAGTTCCATTAAGGGCGCAATCGGTCATCTGATGGCGGCATCAGGGGCGATTGAATTGGCGGCATGTTTGCTGCCCTTGCAACAAAACGTCTTACCTGGCACCGCTCACCATCAGCAAAAAGATCCGCAATGCGCGATCAATGTGATCGGTGAGCAGCCGCGTGAAGAGAAGGTCGATGTCATACTCAGTAACTCGTTCGGCTTCGGTGGACAAAACGTGAGTGTGATACTAGGACGGTATCAATGATATCAGCACATCAGGCCGCCATTAAGGGCTGGGCGTGGCGTACGCCATTAGGCTCATCCATTGAAAACGTCACGCGCAAATTGCTTGCCGGAGAGCGCGCCGTGCGCACGAATACACGTTTTGATGCCGCCAGCTACTTGTGCACCGTCGCCTCGATCATCAAGGAGGAGCCCGATGTTGTTCGGCATCGCCGTTTTTTACGCAGAATGGGTTTGTTTGCGTTGGAAGTGGCACGCGAAGCACTCACCCATTCCGGCTTATCGGCGGGCGATAGGGTCGGCCTTTTTTTTGGTTATGGTGGATTGCGTGCCCATTGGGACGACATGATGCCTGCATTCGAACATCAACAATCCGATGGTGATGGTGCCTGGAAACGCGGTATGAATTTATTGCATCCCTATTGGATGTTGCAGCACTTGTCGAATAATGCCCATGCTCTGGCAGCGGAAGAATTGCAGGTACGTGGCGAGGGTGCGACGTTTGGTGGGGCCAATGCCGGTGCCCAGGCCCTAGCAGCAGCAATTCGTGCGCTGGAAGCGGGTGCGATTGATACTGCCGTGGTGGTGGGTTATGACTCGTTTATTGAACCGGAAACACTGGTTGATCTTGCCGCCAGGGGCATGTTGACGACGCAGGCTGAACGTAACGTGGCTGCACCTTATGACCAAACGGCACAGGGTTTTGTGCCGGGTGAGGCAGCGGCCTCATTAATATTGCAACGCGTTGGCAGTGGCGATGGGCGTGAGCTGGCGTATTTGCAAGCGGTCGATGGCGCGGATGGTGAAGCCACTGCACCAGGTCTCAATACGATCACGAATTTATTGGCGAACCTGGCGCAAGGCGATATCATCATTGATGGTGCCGGTTGGGCGCAACCCGCACAGGATAACGCGGAACGAAGTGCGTTAGCCAAATTTGCAGGAGCTGACACGATGTTGTGCTGTACCATGAGTGCATTGGGACAACTGGGCGCAGCAGCGCCCTTGGTGCAGGCAATTGCACTTGCCGAACAATTGCGTTTGCAAATGGTGGCGCCTGTTGCCGGGTTACAGCACATAGCCGATGGCCCGTTGCGCCCGCTGACATCTGCAACAGCAATTAACACGCGTTCTGCACTGGCGATCTCGATGGGGACGCCAGGATTGGCAGGGGCAATCAGGATCGACGTGCCATGAATGCCGAGATCAGATCAACAATGAAAACCGCCTTAGTCACGGGTGGTTCGCGTGGCATAGGTGCAGCGATTGCCGTCGAACTTGCGGCGCGTGGGTTTATGGTGGTCATCAATTACCGTAAAAATACCGATGCAGCACAGGCAGTGGCAAACACCATTGAACAAACCGGTGGGCAAGCACTATTGATCAAGGCCGATGTTGCCAAACCCGATGACGTCAATGCAATGTTCACCCAGCTTGATCGCGACGTGGGACGCTTGGACGTACTGGTCTGTAACGCCGGGGTAACACGTGACACCTTGCTTGGCGCGAGTGAGCCCGCCGATTTCGATGCGGTATTTGCGACGAATATTCATGGGGTAGTTAATTGTTGCCGCCAAGCGGCTAAGCGCATGGCCAGTGCACGGCGCGGTGTAATTCTGAATATTTCTTCCGTCGCTGCGCAGCGACCTGGCCGCGGGCAAAGCAATTATGCGGCATCCAAAGGCGCGATCGAGGCCTTTACCAAGGCACTGGCAGTTGAGTTAGCACCACGAGGCATTCGCGTTAATGCCGTAGCACCTGGCGTGATACTCACCGAGATGTCCGCCGACGTACGTGCGATGGCAGAAGAAGAAGTGACTAAAAAAATATTGCTGAGGCGACCCGGTAGTGCGCAGGAAGTTGCCAAGGTGGTGGGGTTTTTATGCAGTGACGAGGCAAGTTATGTGACCGCACAGGTCTGGAATGTGGATGGAGGATTTAAAGTTGAATGAAGCATCGAGTATAAATTGGTTGTTGTCGAGGCGCAGTATTCGATCCTTTAAGGATCAAGCGATTCCACGTGAGACACTTAACAATTTGATAGTGGCTGCTACCAGTGCGCCTTCCAATACCAACCGTCAGCCTTGGCGATTTGCGGTGGTGAGTTCCCGCGAGATGCGTACCAAGATTGTCGAAGCGGTACGTACCAGGGCTAATCATATGAAGGAAATTATCCATCGTGGACATCATGCCGAAGACTTTGGCAATTACGGTGATTTTTTTTATGAGCCCTTGCTCACGGCAGCGACGATCATCATTCCGCAGTACCGCAATTATCCTGATCTGATCGCCAACTTTCTTGCCTCCGGCGGTGCTGACCCCAAACAATTCCATACGGCCAGTGCCATGCAAGCCGAGTTGTGTTCTACCAGCGCGGCTGCGATGGTGCTGTTGTTGCAGGCGCATGCCTCCGGCTTAGGCGCTTGCTGGATGGCAGGTCCCATGGTGGCACGTGATGATATTTGCGGTCTGCTGGACATTACCCAACCCTGGAACATGGTTGGCGCGATTGCACTGGGTTATCCCGCGGATCCACCCCCTGCACAAAAGCCACGTAAGCCAGTCGATCACGTTGTGCAATGGTTTGATTAAGCTGAAATGAATTATCATTTGTTGAATGTAAATTCTAAGGAGTAAATACAGTGAATAGCGCAGTTATCGAAATCAGCCTTGAGGACAGCGTGTGCCGCATTATTGCCGAGTCATTGGCGATTGATGTTGCTAAGGTTGTGCCCAACGCCAGTTTGATGGAAAACCTGGGCGCCGAGTCGCTGGATTTCCTGGATATCGTGTTCAAGCTTGAGCGGGCGTATAACATTCAAATTACCCGTGGCGAACTTGAGCAGGCCGCTCGTGGCGACATGTCCGACGATGAATTTGCTCCCAGCGGCATCATCTCCGCCGCCGGACTGACGCGTTTGCGGGAACTGATGCCCGAGGTGGCGGAACGTATTCAACCCGGTTTGCGGCCAGCACAAATACTGGGTTTGTTCACGGTACGTACCCTGGTGCATTTGGTGGCCGGTAAACAGCAACCGGCTTAACCTCTTCAACTAAATCTAAAGACGACGATCACCATGAAAAGCATTGATCAAAATTCAAAACAACTCCCTGCCCACGCTAGTGGTTGGATCGGCGGACCAGCCTTCGATCTGTTTTTTTTCTTTGGCAGTGGTGTCGTCGCGCTCGCCGCGGGCTTGCTTGCATTGCAATTCCCCGTTGTACTCGTGCCCTTGTGGTTTCTTTGGTTGTGGCTGGTTGAAGGACCACATCTGATTGCAACCTGGCAGCGCACCTATATTGATCGGCAAAGCTGGCAACAGCGCTCGGGTTTGTTACTTTGGAGTCTCTTGTGGATGCTGCCAGGGCCAATTTTATTATTCGTGTCATCGATATGGGCACGCCCTGAACCATTTCTATTGTTTCTTGGCGTTGCCGTCGTATGGTCATTTCATCACGGTATACGCCAGTACCATGGGTTGTTAGCCATTTATCAGCGCTTGAACGGCGCAGCGCGTAGTGCAAGCCGCATTGACAGTCTTTTTTTGCACAGCATGATGTGGACTGCATTTGTGCTCTTCCTGTTTCTTCATCCAGAAAACCGGCGTTTGTTGGGCCTGCCACTGGAGATGGACGTGTTTAGCAACGTAATTGTCGCAATATTGTCGGTGGCACTGATTGTTGGTGCATTAGCTTGGTTGTTGGCCTTTGTGCAGCGTTGCCAGCAAGGTGTTGGTCTACGCCCCAGTTTATTTGTGCTGGTGGCGGTGGGAGTTGCCTTATTCGGTTTTTTTGTGATCGGTGTTCGTGAACCGATTCTCCCCTACCTCACCAGCACTGAACAAATATTCATGGCCGCGACCGTGATCGGCGGCACCGTGCATGGCTTGCAATATCTGGGTATTACCTTTGCCACGAGTGCACGGCGAGCTGCTGCTGATACGGATTCGACATCGTTCTCGGTACGGTTGGGGAAATCGCCACTGCTGACATACGGGATCATGGTGGCACTGTCGTTACTCTATCTTGGCTTAAACTTATTACGTGGCGCATCACCGGTGGCATCGCCGGTTGTTCCTGGCTCAAGTACTGCCCAGGTATTTTTGGCGCTGTATTGGGGATTGTTTTTCCATCATTATTGGATCGATCAAAAAATCTGGCGGCCTTCGACGGACAGTCGTTTGCGCACTGAACTTGGGCTAAGTCCAACATGACGGACGGCGAACATCCGATCACGGCCAGCTTTGCGAAGTACGTCAATCCAACC
>JAYSTO010000236.1:0-2222 GCA_043719675.1 Gammaproteobacteria bacterium
GCTGAATAAACAGGAGTGCATGGACTACATCAACCATCGCTTAACAGTCGCTGGCGCCAGCGCAGATATTTTTGATGACCCCGCCTTGTTACTCATTGCCTACCACTCCAGGGGTATCCCACGCGTGATTAATACCCTCTGTGATTTATCATTGCTGTATGGGTTTGCAGAGCAAGCTGTATCGATAGATGAAAAAATTGTGCGCAAGGTAATACACGATCGCAAGATCGGTGGGTTGTTTTCGGGTATCGAGGAAGAAAGTTCTGCAACCGTCAGCTCAATTAAAGAAGGCACGTATTGGTAATGCCAGTGCCATGCTGCCCGTCATGAAAGCCCTGCTTTCCGCATTAATATTCGTTATTTTACTGTATGTCCCCGCAGTGAAAGCGGATTTCTCGCCGGTGGCACCGGTCATCCAAGTGCCAAAGGCAAGTCTTCGCGCCGAAGAGTTGGCGATCATCGTCAACGATAACGATCCGGCCAGTATTGAGATCGCCAACTATTATCGTACACAACGCCACATCCCGGAAAAAAATCTCATCCATGTACGCATTGATCCCAGCCGGGTCGACCTGCCTTCCGCATTATTTATCAGTATCCGGCAACAGGTGGAAAAGCAGACCTCGGCGTATATTCAGGCATACGTCTTGACCTGGACAAAACCCTATCGCGTTGACTGCATGGGTATTACTGCGGCCTTCGCTCTGGGCTTTGACCAGCAATATTGCGCCAGCGGCTGTGTGCCAACGAAAATCAATCCCTATTTTTCCAGCCTGAGCAAGTACCCGTACGATGATTTTAAACTCCGGCCGACCATGATGCTGGCGGGTAAAAATATCCAGGAAGTAAAACAACTGATTGATCGCGGCGTGCGCGCCGACAAGACCTTTCCCCGTGGCACCGCGTATCTACTCAGCACTACCGATAAATTCAGAACAGTGCGTGACAGCTTGTTCACTAAAATAAAATTGGTTTATGGTAAATATATTCAGGTGGAGTCTCTCAAACAAAATTATTTGAGCAACAAAAGAGATGTGCTGTTTTATTTTACCGGTAGCAAACAGGTTGATCACCTCGCAAAAAATACTTTTCTACCCGGCGCAGTGGCGGATCATTTGACTTCCACCGGCGGGCAACTCACCGACAGTCGGCAAATGAGTATTTTGGAATGGTTATCCGCCGGCGCAACCGGCAGTTACGGTACCGTGGTGGAACCGTGCAATATGCCGGATAAATTTCCGAATCCGGCGGTGGTTATTGATCGTTATACCGCTGGGGAGACATTGATCGAGGCGTATTGGAAAAGTGTCGCCATGCCGGGCCAGGGTGTGTTTGTGGGTGAACCTCTGGCAAGGCCCTATGGCGGATTCCAACTCCATTGGGAAGGCGATGACTTGATATATACCACCTGGGAGCTGGAACCAGGCAACTACGAACTTCAGGCGGGGGACAGTCTGCTGGGTCCGTTTACGCCATTACCAGGATTACAACCGATTCAACACGGCCAAAACACCCTTCGGCTCAGCCATGCACAGAATCTGGTCTATCGACTGATTAAAAAAATGTAACTCACCCTGTTGGCACAATTATTTTGACGCGCAGTGATGTATGACAAGTGTATGACAAAGTGAGGTTTAGCAAAAAATAAATAAGCGGTAATCACTACTTACGTGTAATAAAAACCCACGCTGCAACAAAACTTCAACATTTCTTACTTATAGTGCAGGTCTCGAATCATTCCAAATACAATCGTAGATTATAAGAGGTATTGGCTGTGTATACAGGTAAGGAGACAATTTGTGTCATTGGCTTAGGCTACATCGGCCTGCCGACGGCGTCACTGCTGGGCACTAAGGGTTTTCGTGTCCACGGCGTGGATATCTCTCAAGATGTCGTTGATACGATAAATCAGGGTCGCATCCACATTGTCGAACCGGATCTGGATATTCTGGTCAAGTCTGCTGTGCAATCCGGGAATCTCACCGCATCCTTGCAGCCTACGGAAGCGGATATTTTTATTATTGCCGTGCCCACTCCGTTTAAAAATGGGTTCCAACCCGATTTATCTTTTGTTGAGGCGGCCACCCGAACCATCGCGCCCTACGTACGTCCGGGAAATCTCGTGATTCTGGAATCGACCAGTCCGCCTGGGACTACCGAGGAAGTGGTTGCCGAACAATTGCGTCAGGCCGGGATCGATGTCGATACCAGTGTGTATGTCG
>JAYSTO010000237.1:0-2221 GCA_043719675.1 Gammaproteobacteria bacterium
TGAGCCAATTACGAGAAAAATTGCACTACACACCAAAGCTCGCCAGGCCTTTTGTATAACAAGACAGACGATTTACGATCACATATATAACTATTGGATTGCGTAAAATGACTCCAAAACAGCATTTTCGTTACTCTACGATACTCTCTGTGATTATTTTATCTGAGCCAATCAGATTGTTCACACAACAAAATAGATTGTGAACAGTCGTATTTATAATGGTAAATGTTACGAGGATCCGGCATGTTGGATAATGACAATGTAAAAAGTGACGCCTTTGTCGCGTTAAAAAAAGTGATGGACTCCTATTCACCAATTTCAAATGGAACTTGGGCGGTATTGAAGGCCATTTGTGATTTTAGAAAGGTTGAAAAAAATTGCATTTTGTATTCGTCCGGTGACTTACCGACGTCGTTTTCTTTTGTTTATACAGGCTTGTTCAGGGTCTTTATTACCGACACGAAAGGCAATGAGTACAATAAGCTGTTTTTTGATGAGGGGACTTTCCCTGGCGCAATGACGGCGCTGTTAACCGCCACACCGTCACGACTCACGATTGAATCGCTCGAACCTTCTTCCGTAATTGTCATTAATTTTAGTGGGTTCAGAAATCTCCTACTAGAAGCAGATGATTTAAAGCTATTTCAGATTTATTACTTGGAAAAAAATTGGTTGCTCGCGAAAGACGCCCGTGAGGTTGAGATAGTTCAAGAAGATGCAACTCAACGCTATCAGCGATTCCTCAAGGAGCATCCATCAATTTGTGCAAGAATACCCCAATATCATATCGCCTCTCATTTGGGCATCACACCTACGCAACTGAGCCGGATTCGTAAAAAATCGTAAATTATCAACCTATGTAAATGTCATCAGCCACCTTCCTCTGTAATCTGTTAGCTTCATCAGCAACCCAAGGTGACTACAGTGAATGTCATGGAATCCCTGCATTGGCGTTATGCGGTTAAACAGTTTTCAACGGATATTATTAATGATAACCAGGTTCAAGCGTTATTAACAGCAACACGCTTGAGTGCATCGTCGTTTGGCTTGCAGCCTTACCGGTTGTTAGTGGTGAAATCAGCTGGGATTCGACAGCAATTGTTGGAATATTCGATGGGGCAAGATAAGGTGGTTAACGCTTCACAGCTCATTGTTTTTGCGGCGCAAACCAACCTCGATGATAAAACCGTACATGCCTATATTGATAAAGTTTCCAAGGTTCGTGGTATTCCGTTAGAACAACTACATGACCTAACCGAGCAAATAAAAACCGCATTGGCGACTAAAACGCAGCCACAAAAAATTACCTGGGCCAAAAATCAAACCTATTTGGCGTTAGGGACTTTTTTAACTTGTGCGGCAATCATGGAGATTGATGCCTGCCCAATGGAGGGTTTTAATGCTGAAGGCTACGATAACGTTCTTGGGCTTGCCGATAAGGCTTTGACTACCACCGTGATATGTCCCATCGGTAAGCGTCACGAAGACGATCCCTATGCCAGCATTCAGAAAGTTCGTTTCAATGCTGAAGAAATGATTCAAACTTTTTAAGTATGAATTACTTATCTTTGCTTGCATTCATGGCAGGTGCCGCCATTGCCACACAAGCGAGTATGAACGCGCAGCTTGGGGTGCTGCTTAAAAACTCGCTGCTAGGCACCTCTGTCGCCTTTACAAGTAGTCTTTTGTTTACCTCACTCGCCGTGGTCGCGTTTACCAAGAAGTACCCATCAGCAGACGCCATAAGGTCGGTACCGGGTTATTTATGGTTTTCCGGTGGGGCACTGAGCGCCTTTGGCATCGCCCTGTTTTATTATCTTATTCCGAAAATGGGCATCGGGGCTATGATGTCTTATGCACTCACCGGGCAGATTCTGGTTGCGATCATTGCGGGACATTTCGGTTGGTTTGATCTGCCCGTAAAGCCCATCACCGTCGCCAAGTTCAGCGGCGTACTCGCCTTGATTGTTGGTATTGTATTAATTAACAAGGAGTGATTTTATGGATATGGATAAACTCCATGAGGCAAATATTAATAACCTCACCACTCTCTGGAAAAAAATGGGAACGCAGCCGCGTTCTAGCATGCCCATAAAAAAATTTCACGCTTCCGTTAGCTGGCCACACCGCTGTTGGTTTGACTGGGCGGCTAACATCAACGAGACACCGGCACTGGACGACCTGTTATTTCAGTTACAACGAGATTGCATCGTGCCCGTGT
>JAYSTO010000238.1:0-12086 GCA_043719675.1 Gammaproteobacteria bacterium
GAAAACAGGCAATACCATCATGAAAAGTAACAGGGCCGTGTGCAGCGAGGGGTGACTGATACCCAGCCCGGTATAGAACCAGGTTTCACCCACCAGCCACCCCAGCAGGGCGAAGCCGCCCAGCATCAGCAAGGTATTTACCATCAAAGATTTTTGGATATGTTTGCGTTTGAAATGGCCCAGCTCGTGCGCAAGCACCGCCTCGATCTCCGAGGGTTGCAAATGTTTGAGCAGGGTATCAAAAAATACAATCCGTTTATGTTGCCCCAGGCCGGTAAAATAGGCATTGCCATGCGCAGAACGTTTTGAGCCATCCATGATAAATATGCCGCGTTGGGTGAAGCCACATTTTGTCATTAGTTTTTCAATGCGCTGCTTAAGCTCGAGATCTGCAAGCGGGGTGAATTTGTTAAACAACGGGGCGATCAGCGTGGGAAATATCCACAACATGAACAGACTGAAGCTCATCCATACCGCCCAGGCATACAGCCACCAATAGCTGCCGGCGTGTTGCATCAACCACAGGATCACCGCAATCAGTGGTACACCGAAGAGGAGTGCGAGGCCCAGTGCGCGCAGTTTGTCCGTGAAATAAAGCATGGGTGTTACGCGATTGAAGCCATAACGTTGTTCAATAACAAAAGTGGAGTACACATTAAAGGGCATCTCAAGCAGGCTGGTGATCAATAAGGCGCTGAGGATGACCGCGACGCCATGCCACAGGCTATCGGTGATCAATGTCGCCAGCGCCTGATCCAATACGGCTAACCCGCCACCTACTGTCCATAACAATAGCAATACGGTGTCATACAGTAATACCTGGCGCGCCAGGCGTAATTTGTCTTGGGTATAATCAGCCGCTTTTTGATGTGCGGCCAGGGGAATTTTATCGGTAAAGGCAGCGGGTACTTGATCACGGTGGCGGCTCACCGCAGTGAATTGACGCTGATATAACCACCACTGTAACAACAGGGCAAGTCCGGTTGCGGTGAGAAAGATATAACTGAAGACTGATAATGTCGGCATGGTCCACCCGGGTAAATTTCATCTGTGTCCGCAGATTAGCCTCTGTTACAATTCATAGCAAGCTTGGTAAACGAAAATAGGATGTGGTATGGGACAAGATGTGAATAATTTAATCTGGATCGATTTGGAGATGACCGGGCTGGATACGCTGAACGACGTCATTATTGAGATAGCAACGGTGGTAACAGACAGTCAATTGAATATCCTTGCGCAGGGACCGGTTTTTGCTATTCAACAAACAGCGGAGGTCTTGACCCGTATGGATGAATGGAATCAACGCCAGCATGGCCAGTCTGGTTTGATAGACCGCATCCGCGCCAGTTTCGTAAAAGAAGCGGAGGCACAACAGCAAACGCTGGAATTTTTACGGCAATATGTGCCCGCCAAGGCCTCACCCATGTGTGGCAACAGCATTTGCCAGGATCGCCGCTTTCTGGCCCGTTGTATGCCGGAGCTGGAGGCCTTCTTTCATTATCGCAATCTGGATGTCAGCACCTTAAAAGAACTGGTCCGGCGTTGGGCGCCGGAGGTTGCTAAGGGCGTGGTGAAGAAGTCTGCACATCTTGCGTTGGATGATGTCCGCGAGTCTATCGAAGAGCTGCGCTATTATCGTACGCATTTCTTACGTACTAACTAAAAGTTATTGTTCTGCCACAAATAGCACTGGTTCTCTGAAAATATTCTGTTGGTAATTTTTACCGTCAATTGGCATGTTGCCGGAAACTCGGCAACCTGTCTTCGGCCTCTTGTCAAAGCACTGACACATCATTCACCCACATCGCTAACCCATTGATATACCGCACGTCGTTCCGTCAAAAGTCCGTGGCATGTGTTTTGCACTCCAGCTAATAACAATGGAGTGGGACAATGGTGGAAAAAAAAGAGCTGGATCTGGACACAGAGAAACAGGCGCCGGTTAAGAAAAAAACCGGCAAACTGATTATCTTGGCGGTTGTCGGTATGCTGCTACTGTCGGGTGCTATTGTCGGTGTTTTATATTATTTCAATAGTGACGTGGCTGAGGAAAGTGACGCCGCGGACGCGAAGGAAACTGTAAAGGTTGCAAAAGACACAACCGCAGCCCCGCCGCAAAATAAACCCGCATTATACCTGGCCGTTCAACCTGCCTTGGTTGCAAATTTTGAAGTACAAACCACCGCCGCTTATTTGCAAATAGACATGAGTCTTATGACACGGAATCAACATGTGATCGATGTGGCAAAAGGACATATGCCGGTCATTCGTAATAACGTCTTGGATATTATGAGCGCACAAAAAGTTGAAGTTGTGACAACACGTGCAGGCAAAGAGCAATTACGTCAAGCCATACTTGAATCAGTGCAACAGGTGGTTGCTAAAGCAATGCAAGGAAGCAGTGCCGATGATAAACAAAAAAATACAGATAAGGCGCAGGCCAAGGATAAAGACAAAGAGCAGGCAAAACCCAGTGGGGTGGAGCCGCATGAAAATATCGAATCTGTATACTTTACGAGCTTCATTATCCAATAGGATCAGTTTATGGCAGTGAATGACTTACTCTCGCAAGACGAAATAGACGCGCTGTTGCACGGCGTTGATAACGGTGAGGTCGAAACCGAAAACAAGGCCGCCTACGATGGGGTCGCCCGCTCTTTTGATTTTAACAGTCAGGATCGGATCGTGCGTGGCCGCATGCCGACACTGGAAATGATTAACGAACGGTTTGCCCGGTATTTTCGCATCAGTATTTTTAACTTATTACGCCGCACCGCTGAAATTTCCGTGGCCGGGGTGCAAATGATGAAGTTCTCCGAATATCTGCACAGTTTATTCGTGCCCACCAGTTTGAATATCGTCAAGATACGCCCATTACGCGGCTCTGCGTTGTGTGTCATCGACCCGAAGTTAGTGTTTATCACGGTAGATAATTTTTTTGGCGGTAGTGGCCGTCATGCAAAAATTGAAGGCCGGGAATTTTCGCCGACAGAAGCGCGTGTTATTCAAATTATTCTCAAGCAGGCATTTAGTGACCTGAAAGAAGCCTGGGCGCCGGTGATGCCGGTGGAGTTTGAATTTTTAAGTATGGAAGTCAATCCACAGTTTGCCAATATTGTCAGCCCGACCGAAGTGGTGGTGGTGAGCAGCTTCCATGTGGAGCTGGATGGCGGCGGTGGAACTTTTTATGTCGTCATGCCTTATTCCATGCTGGAACCGATACGTGAAATTTTAGATGCCGGCGTACAAAGTGATCGTTCCGAACGTGACGAACGGTGGATAGCCTCCCTGCGTGAGGAAGTAAAATCGGCGGACGTGACGCTGTCGTGTGCATTAGCAAATACTACATTGCGACTTGGGGAATTATTGAACCTTAAGGAGGGCGACATTATCCCAATTAACTACCCGGAGAAGATCACTGTAGTCGCGGAAGATGTACCGGTGTTTCGGGGGTTTTATGGTGTGCACAAGGGCAATAAGGCGGTGAAAATTGATGAGGTGATTGAGCGTCAAAAAATCAGTGGTGATAATTTTTCTTTGATGGCATTAGGAGTAAAGACATGAGCACTACCGATACTGGCACACAAAATGATACGGCTGTTATGGATGATTGGGCCTCCGCATTGGCCGAGGCGGGTAGTGGCGGATCGCAAACCGTAGCGCCTGCCGGTCTACAGAACCTGGTTGATGAAGGTACCAAGCCGGGCAATGAAGATGTAAATCTTGAGGTTATCCTCGATATCCCGGTTACTATTTCCATGGAAGTTGGCAGTACCAAGATCAATATCCGTAATTTATTACAGCTCAATCAAGGTTCAGTTGTTGAGCTGGATCGCATGGCGGGTGAACCGCTGGATGTGAAAGTCAACGGTACCCTTATTGCCCATGGTGAAGTGGTCGTGGTCAATGAAAAATTCGGAATTCGGTTGACTGATGTAATCAGTCCAGCCGAGCGTGTTAAAAAACTGCGTTAATCAGGGGGCTCATGAATCGTATTATTTTCATGTTGTTGGTAGGTTTGGCAACGCCATACGCATTCGCGCAAAACCCAGTAAATAGCAAAGGGCCGTTAATCACGAACCCGATAGGGTTTGGTGACATTTTCCAGATGTTGATTGGTTTGATCATCGTCTTGGGAATTATTTTTGCCATGGCGTGGATCATCAAGCGTATGGGGCATGTACCGGTGCGTATGCAGGGCGCATTAAAAGTGCTATGTGGTATTTCGGTGGGGCAACGTGAAAAAATCATGTTAATCCAAGTTGGCGAACAACAACTTCTGGTTGGCATTGCACCAGGTCAAATACGCACACTACATGTTCTACAACAACCCGTCGGCGTGAATAATACCGGTACTTCGGCCTCCGTACAAAGTTTTGCTGAGAAATTGCAGGCAATGATAAAAGGAAGGCAGTCATGAGTACACGGCAAACACAAGTTGGGCTCATCACCCTTCTGGTGTGTATCGGCTTGGCTTCCAGCAACGCGGTGGCGCAAACGGGATTGTCAGCAGTAACAGTTGTCACAGAGGGTAAAACTCAAAGTTATAGTTTGAGTATTCAGATATTGTTTGTAATGACGTTGCTGACCTTGTTGCCAGCAGCCTTGATGATGATGACGGCATTCACTCGGATTATTGTGGTGCTGTCCATCTTGCGCCAGGCCATTGGTCTGGCACAAACGCCTTCGTCACAAACTTTAATCGGACTTTCTCTGTTTCTCACGTTTTTTATAATGGCCCCGGTATTTAACAAGATTAACGAAACGGCTTTGCAGCCTTACATGGAGGAGAAAATCGCACTTGAAGATGCAGTTAAGAAAGCCAGCGAACCTTTGCGCGCCTTTATGCTGGGGCAAACACGTGAAGCGGATCTGCAAATGTTCATGAAAATATCCGGTAATGACAAGGTTGATAACGCCGCCGATGTTCCGTTCACTGTTTTGGTGCCTGCCTTTGTCACCAGTGAGTTAAAAACTGCATTTCAGATCGGATTCTTGTTGTTTATCCCTTTTCTGATTATTGATCTAGTCGTATCCAGCGTCTTGATGTCGATGGGTATGATGATGTTGTCGCCCATGATCATATCCTTGCCGTTTAAAATCATGCTGTTTGTGCTGGTGGATGGCTGGAATATGGTGATGGGCACGCTGGCATCAAGCTTTTACATCTAATGGGACATACCTATGACACCTGAGACCGTTGTTGCCGTTTTCCAGAATTCACTTGAGGTGACGTTATTATTGTGCATGGTGGTATTGGTGCCAGCATTGGTGGTGGGTTTAATTGTCAGTATGTTGCAGGCGGCCACGCAAATTAATGAAATGACCCTAAGTTTTATTCCAAAATTAATTATTACCGTATTCACTTTAATATTGGCGGGCCCATGGTTATTACGTGTGTTGATGGAGTTCACCAGTAATTTGCTGCATGACATTCCCTATATCGTGGGGTAGCTGATGGTTATTACCAGTGCACAAATCACAGCCTTGGTCGGTGGACTACTCTGGCCATTATTTCGAATCGGCGCGTTGCTTATGGTTGCCCCGGTGTTTGGTGCGCGGATGGTGCCGACGCGTATTCGAATGGGACTTGGTGTTGCGGTAACCGTTATGGTATTACCGCTGTTACCACCACCACCGGTTGTCGACATATTTACCTTAAAGGCTTTTATGATTTTAGCGCAGCAGGTCTTGATAGGGGTCGTAATGGGGTTTACCTTGCAATTAGTGATCAGTGCCGTAGTAACGGGCGGTCAGATCGTTGCAATGCAAATGGGGCTGGGTTTCGCGTCGATGGTAGACCCGCAAAATGGGACGCAAACAGCGGTCGTTAGTCAGTTTTATTTAATTGTCGTCATGTTGACGTATTTATCGTTGGGCGGCCATCTGGTGATGTTTGAGGTTTTGGTTGACAGTTTCAAGACCATGCCAATCTCAGAACATGGTATGGGTCCTGAAAGTTTTTGGCAACTTGTTACGTGGGGAAATCAGATATTTTCCGGCGCCGTGGGCATGGCCTTACCGGCGATTGCCTCCTTGTTGATGGTGAACTTAGCGTTTGGAATCATGACCCGCTCAGCACCACAAATGAATATTTTTGCAATAGGGTTTCCACTTACGTTGCTCATGGGCTTTGTATTGATATTAATCACCTTACCCAATGTTATTCCATTTTCGACATCGTTGTTTAACGAAGCCTATCACTTATTACGCGATTTAACCGCGGGAGCAAAATAAGTGTCAGAAGACGTCGGTCAGGAACGCACTCAGCAGGCAACCCCTCGACGCAAAGAACAAGCGCGTGAAAAGGGACAAGTCTCGCATTCGCGTGAACTCAACACCATGTTTATGTTATTGAGTGCAGGTGCGACGGCTTATTTTCTTGGTCCGGGGATGATAAAGGAGTTGGCCGAGTTGCTACAACAGCATTTTGCGCTGGAAAGGGAGGTCATTTTTGATCCCTCGATCTTGCCCGGGGTTTTTGCTGCGGCATGCATTAAAATGTTGATGATCCTGGCGCCATTTTTTTTGATCATGGTGGTCGCGGCGATTGCCGGACCACTTGCGATGGGTGGCGTGACATTCAGCGCGGAGGCATTAAGCTTTAAGTATGATCGCATTGATCCGGTTAAAGGGATGCAACGGATCTTTTCCTTGAAGGGTTTTATCGAGTTATTCAAGGCAGTGGCAAAGTTTTTTATCATTGCCGCCGTCGCTATATTATTTTTGTATCATCAATCCGGAAATTATTTTTCACTGAGTGGGGAGCCGATTGAGCAAGGTCTGGCCCATACGGGTAACCTGTTAATCTACGGTTTTTTCGCAATTTCTGCTACCTTGATTGTCATTGCCGCCATTGATGTGCCATTTCAAATCTGGGACTTCAACAAACAAATAAAAATGACGTTCCAGGAAGTGAAAGATGAATCGAAAGAAACCGAAGGTAATCCTGAAGTACGCAGTCGTGTTAAGCGCATGCAGCGTGAAATGGCACAGCGGCGCATGATGTCAGAAGTACCCAAGGCCGACGTGATCGTGACAAACCCTGAACATTATTCCGTTGCCTTGCGTTATGACCAGAAGAAAATGCGCGCACCGATTGTTGTTGCCAAAGGTATGGATTTAATCGCCTTCCATATTCGGACTATTGCGCGTGAACATCAAATACCCATTCTCGAAGCACCGATGTTGGCGCGCGCCTTACACCACACCACGGATCTGAATCGTGAGATACCTGCCGGACTGTATCTGGCGGTCGCCAAAGTATTGGCCTATGTGTTCCAGCTCAAACGGGAACCCTATTGGCAACGTAAGCGGGATTTGAAAATGGACGATTTGCCTATTCCCGATGATATGCGTTTTGATTCCTAAACCGAGATAACTCATGGCCCAACCTGTCGCCCTGTCACAATCGATCCTGCAATTCAGCCGCACTGGGCTTGGTGCACCGATTTTAATGTTGTTGATGCTGGCCATGATCGTGGTGCCGATGGCGCCACTCATGCTCGATGTGATGTTTACTTTCAATATTGCCTTGGCCCTGGTGGTGTTGCTGGTGACTATTTACACGCGACGGCCATTGGACTTTGCCTTGTTTCCCACCGTGTTACTGATCACGACGTTGTTACGATTAGCCTTGAATATTGCGTCTACCCGAGTGGTGTTACTGGATGGCCATACCGGCACGGATGCAGCGGGCCAGGTGATTAAAGCGTTTGGTGAGTTTGTGATTGGCGGCAGTTATGCCGTTGGTATTGTGGTATTCATGATCCTGGTGATCATCAATTTTGTTGTTATCACCAAGGGTGCCTCGCGTATCTCCGAAGTCAGTGCGCGGTTTACCTTGGATGCGATGCCCGGTAAACAAATGGCGATTGATGCGGATCTCAATGCCGGTTTAATTACGCAAGACGACGCACGTAAACGGCGTGCGGAGATCAGTGCCGAGGCGGAGTTTTATGGTTCGATGGATGGTGCCAGCAAGTTTGTGCGCGGCGACGCGATTGCCGGGATCCTGATTGTCGCCGTCAATATCATCGGTGGGCTGATAATTGGTATCGTCCAGCATGACCTGTCATTTGCGCAAGCGGCGCATAACTACACCTTGTTAACCATCGGTGATGGGTTAGTGGCACAGTTACCGGCCTTATTATTATCAACCGGCGCCGGTATTATCATTACGCGCGTCTCCAGTTCGCAGGATCTGGGTGAACAGATGATGTCGCAATTGTTCAGTAATCCGCGATCATTGGCGGTGACGGCGGCGATCCTGGGACTGATGGGACTTATCCCAGGTATGCCGAATATCGCCTTTCTGAGTTTGTCGGCGGTCTGTGGTTATGGCGCGTATCTGATTCATAAACGTCAAATGTTAAAACAAAACGAGGTACCAGTAATAACCTCGGATAAACCTGCTGCGACTGAATCAACCGATCTGAGTTGGGACGATGTGCAACCGCTGGACTCGGTGGGTCTGGAAGTGGGTTATCGTTTGATCCCGCTGGTGGATAAAAACCAGGGCGGGCAATTGATGCCACGCATCCGTGGTGTGCGAAAAAAGATCTCGCAGGAGTTGGGATTTTTGATCCCCGCAGTGCATATCCGTGACAATCTCGATCTTTCGCCCAGTGCCTATCGTATTACCTTGATGGGTGTGACGGTGGGAGAGGCGGAAGTTTTTCCGGATCGCGATATGGCCATCAATCCCGGTCAGGTTTTCGGTGTGGTCCACGGGGTTGAAACCCGCGATCCGGCTTTTGGTCTGGAGGCCTTCTGGATTGATCCTGCCATTCGTGATCAGGCGCAGACTTTTGGTTACACCGTGGTGGATACTAACACCGTAATTGCAACGCATTTGAGTCAGGTGATCAAGACCCATGCGCATGAATTGATCGGCCATGAAGAAGTCCAGCATATCCTGGATAAGTTATCCAAGGCCGCCCCCAAGCTGGTTGAGAATCTCACGCCACAAACCCTGTCACTGGGTATCATCGTCAAGGTATTACAGAATCTACTGATGGAAGGGGTGATGATCCGTGATATCCGGACCATAGCCGAAACCTTGGCGGAACACGGCGGCCGGAGTCAAGACCCTGACATGCTCACCGCTGCTGTGCGTATCTCGTTGGGCAGATCAATTGTCCAACAAATCAATGGGCTTGCTCCTGAGTTGCCTGTGATTACACTGGATCCGTCACTGGAACAGTTGTTGCATCAGACCATGCAGGCAGGCCAAGGCGGGGAAGCGAGTATCGAACCCGGACTGGCAGAACGAATCCACGGGGCGCTACAGAAATCCGCCCAGGCACAGGAACAGATTGGCCAGCCAGCGGTATTGCTTATCTCCGGCACCTTACGCTCGATGATAGCGCGCTTTGTACGACACACGATTCCTGTTTTACAGGTGTTGTCTTACAACGAAATACCCAGTGATAAACAGATAAAGATTATTGCAACAGTCGGTCAGCACAATACCACGGCACATCGCTGATGGGTGCCGGATTGATGAATGTGAGGTTGGGCGATGAAGATCAAACGATTCTCTGGAACCGATATGCGCCAAGCGATTCGCAAGGTGCGCGAGGCGTTAGGCCCAGACGCGGTCATTCTGTCGAATAAAAAAATTATCGATGGGGTCGAAGTGGTTGCGGCAATCGATTATGACGAAACCTTATTTGAAGAATCACCGGCCAGCGAAGCGGCAGCGGGTGCCTATAGCACAGTAAGCAAAGATGCCAAGCGTAAGGCCGCCTACGACGATGTTCGTTTTACGCGTGACATTGTTGCCGCACCAATACCTGCTCCGCTGCCAGCTGCAGCGATACCTCCGCCTGCGGCGCCCACGCCAGTGAAGCTGGTTGATGATCCGCTTTTTCACAATATGCAATCCGAAATGAAATCGCTACGCGGTTTACTCGTCAGCCAGCTTTCCGGACTGGCATGGGAGAATGAAAGCAAATATCACCCCATGCGTGCACGCATTTTACAACGATTGATTGCGCTGGGGCTAAGTCCACAACTGTCACGTGAACTGGCGACCCAAACCGAGGAAGATAATGATATCGATAGTAATTGGCGCAGGGTGTTGGGTTCGCTCGCACATCGGTTACCGGTGATGAACGACGAAATACTCAATCACAAAGGCATTGTCGCGGTAGTGGGGGCCACCGGCGTGGGTAAGACCACAACTATCGCTAAATTAGCCGCACGTTATTTGTTGCGTCATGGCCAACGGCGTGTCGCCTTGATCACAACGGACAATTACCGTGTTGCCGCGCATGAACAATTACGCAGTTATGCCCGCATTATGGGCGCGCCACTGCGCGTTGCGGCGGATGTAGACAGCTTACAGGAGGCCCTGCATGCCTTCCGCGAAAAAGATTTGGTGTTGATTGATACCGCGGGCATGAGTCAGCGCGATATTCGCTTAAGCGAACAATTTTCTTTACTAAAAAGTGCGGGTCATCGGCTACAGACTTTTATCGCCTTGGCGGCGAATAGTCAGCGGAGTGTCTTAGCCGATGTGGCGCGTGCTTTCAAAGCGGTGCCAGTGGCAGGTTGTATCCTGACCAAGGTGGACGAAACCACCAGTTTGGGTGGCGCATTATCAGTTGCCATCGAAAATCAATTACCCATTGCTTATATCAGCGATGGTCAGCAAGTCCCGGAAGACCTGCATCCTGCGCGTGCGCATGCACTGATTAGTCGTACGATAGCGATCATGCAGGAAGTAGGCAGCAACACAAAAGATGACAGCATTACGCAGTTGGTAGGTGGTATGGTGGCCCAGGCAAATGGCTAACCTTCAACACTTGGATCAGGCCGCCGGTTTACGGCGCATCAAAGAATCGCACCCGGTACGCGTGATTGCGGTCACCGGCGGCAAGGGTGGCATTGGTAAAACCAATATCGCCGTGAATCTGGCGATGGCAATGTCACAATTGGGCAGGAAGGTGATAGTGATGGATGCGGATCTGGGGCTGGGCAATGTGGACGTGTTATTGGGTCTGCATCCGAAGGCGAACCTGCACCATGTTATCACCGGTGAACGTACCTTAGAAGAAATCATGATGGATGGTCCTGGCAACATCAAGGTAATCCCAGCCGCCTCAGGCATACAGGATATGGCGCAATTGGATGCGCATACCCATGCTGGGTTGATCACGGCCTTTAGTGAATTAAGCCATGACGTGGATGTGTTGATCATCGATACGGCGGCAGGTATTAGTGACACCGTGATCAGTTTTTTACGGGCGGCCCAAGAGGTGCTGGTGGTTGTCAACGACGAACCGGCCTCGATTACCGATGCTTACGCCATCATCAAGTTGCTCAGTCGCAACTACAGTGTATTCCGTTTTCGTATTGTCGCGAACATGGCACAAAGTGCGCAGCACGGTCGCGAAATCTATACTAAAATTTCAAAGGTAACGGACCGTTTTCTAGAGGTTGCGCTTGATTATGCAGGTCACATCCCCGAGGACGATTTTCTGCGTAAATCGGTGAAAAAGCAGCGTGCAGTGGTCGAGGCCTTTCCACGCAGTAAATCGGCCCAAGCGTTTGCCTTGTTAGCGGATAAGGCGAACCGATGGCCGATTCCGGTTACGGCGGGTGGCCACCTCGAATTTTTTGTAGAACGATTAATTCAATCTAAACGGAACCCACTAGGAGCCATGTCATGAAAGGAGCTGCTATGTACGCATCGCACCAATCGATCTCTATGCCCAACGAACTCATCGAGAAGCATGCACCGTTGGTGAAACGGATTGCTTGTCATCTGATTAATCGATTACCGGCGTGTGTGCAACTCGATGATTTAATTCAAGCCGGCATGATTGGTTTGCTGGAGGCCTCGCGTAATTACGACGAGGGCCAGGGGGCGAGTTTCGAAACCTATGCCGGGATCCGGATTCGCGGCTCCATGTTGGATGAAATTAGGAAAAATGACTGGGCACCACGCTCAGTTCATCGTAAGGCACGCATGGTGGCACAGGCCGTGCGTGAGATAGAACATCAACAGGGACGTGATGCGCGTGATACCGAGATTGCGGCAACATTGGATATGCCACTCGAGGAGTATTACAAGATAT
>JAYSTO010000239.1:0-2199 GCA_043719675.1 Gammaproteobacteria bacterium
TGGCCGATAACGATTGGTTATGGGGAGGAGAGTTTACCCACCTCGAAACAGCGATCCGTGAGGGACGCAGCGGCATAATGCCCGCCTTTAAAGGCCGCCTGACAGCTACGCAGTTGGAAGACGTCAGTGAATATGTGTTGTCGCTTTCCAAACATGCTGTTGATAAGGACATGGCGCAACGTGGTCAGGCAGTATTTTCAGGTGATGGTGGTTGTTACGCCTGTCACACGAAAGAAGGCAGCGGCAATATCACCATGGGTGCTGCCAATTTAACGGATAGCATTTGGACCATAGCGCCGGTGCAGCAGGCGGACAGCGCCGATAAAAAACGCCAGGCAATCCGGGACGTTGTAGAGTCAGGCGTTGATCGCAAAATGCCGGCGTGGAAAGACCGTTTGTCTGCCACCGAGATAAAAATACTGACGTTGTTTGTCTATGAGTTAAGTGCAAAGCAGTGAAATGATCAGACTCTGTTACCAGTTCGACGGTGGTGGGTAATGAAGTGAGGAGGGTGCATCGGCAACGGCTGCACCCTTTTGTGTTTATAGGCTAAGACAGGCAAGCAAGTGATACCGCAACCCATTATTCAGAAATACATTCCGATCTTTCCGCGCTCGGTGCAAGGCCGTTATCGCAGCCTGAAGTACGCGATCCTGTTTCTTGCCTATGGGGTGTACTTCAGCTTGCCCTGGTTGCCCTGGCAGCGGGCGCATGGTCCAAGCCAAACCATTCTATTTGATCTCATCGGCCGACGTTTTTACCTTTTTGATCTGGTGGTGTATGCCCAGGATATTTTCTGGCTGGCCGGGTTATTGATTATTGCCGGTTTATTATTGTTTTTTGTCACCGGGATCGCAGGCCGGGTATTTTGCGGTTATTTCTGTTTCCAGACGCTGTGGACCGACGTGTTCATGTTCATTGAACGCATGGTACAAGGTGAACGCAATGCCAGGATTAAACTGGCCTGTGCGCCGTGGTCGATGAATAAAATCACACGGATGAGTATGACCTGGTTGTTGTGGTTGTGTGTTGCCTTTTGGACAGCCTTCTCATTTGTATTATATTGGGGCGAGTCAAAGGAATTGTTCATTGCATTTTTTACCGGCGCGGCACCTTTCCCCGCCTACGCAACAACGCTGTTTCTGACCTTAAGTACCTTTGTGATGGCTGGTATCGCACGTGAACAAGTGTGTACCTATATGTGTCCATACGCCCGCTTTCAAGCAGTGATGTTTGATGAACATACCCTGGTTGTGGCGTATGATAACAAACGTGGTGAAGGGTCAGCAGGCCGGCATAAACCGGAAAAAAAATTATTAACGCAATCGGCACGCGCAGCAAAAGGTGTTGGTGATTGTATTGATTGCGGTTATTGCGTGCAGGTGTGTCCGGTGGGTATTGATATTCGTGACGGCTTGCAATACCAATGCATTAGTTGTGCGTTATGCATTGATGCTTGCAACACTATCATGGATACCGCTGGTTTTCCACGTGGCTTGATTCGTTATACCGCACAAACCCCTGCAACAGGAAAAACCGCGACGTGGTTACGGGCAAAAACACTTGGCTATGGCTTGGTGTTAATCTTAGCCAGTGGTGGATTAATCTGGAGCGTGCTGTCGCGGACACCGGTTGAGATGCAACTGGAACAAGTCCGGCAGCCGTTGTATGTCGTGTTGTCCGACGGCCGGATCGTCAATCGGTACGCGATTAAATTAAATAATAAAACCAGTATGGATAGTCGTTATGTAATAAGCCTGACAGGAATGGCGGCAGAGTGGGAAGCTCGCCCGGGCAAACAGATTAATATTCCGGCCGAGCAAAGTATCACTGTGGATGTTTTTGTTACCATGCCCCTGCTCGCCAACAATACACCACCCAAGGAATTTTCATTTCATATTACCGGCCAGGGTCCATTGAGTGATGTCAACATGTCGCATGTGAGTACGTTTTTCTGGCCGAAGGAAAAACCCTAAATGCTGAACATATTGATTTCTTTACCGCTAGGGATATTGCTGATCATTATTTTATTTCTATTGATGCGACGTATGCTGGGTTGGGGCGTGATGTCGATTGCAGGCCTGTTGTTACTCCTGGTCTTCGCTGTTTACGGGGCGTATGCCATGTTGCAATGGCCAGGGTTGGATGTGTTTGCGTTGCATCTTGCGCTCTATTTACTAACAATTTATATCACTGCCT
>JAYSTO010000240.1:0-2197 GCA_043719675.1 Gammaproteobacteria bacterium
TTTTGTTGATCTTCTTTGTCTTCCAGTTTACCCAGATCGATCTCACCCTTGGCAATGGATGTCATGGTCTTGCCGTCATATTCGGATAGATAGGACATCATCCATTCATCCACCCGATCTGACATCAACAAAACTTCAATGCCTTTTTTGCGGAACAACTCCAGATGCGGGCTGTTCTTCACAGCATTGAAAGAATCGCCGGTGATGTAATATATCTTCTCCTGGCCTTCCTTCATGCGCGCAATGTAATCATCCAGCGATACCTCCTGGCTATCGGTATTGCTATGCGTGGAGGCAAAACGGAATAATTTCGCGATCTTTTCCTTATTCGAGGCATCTTCACCCGGGCCTTCTTTTAAGACGCGGCCAAATTCTTTCCAGATCGTTGTGTATTTTTCCTTGTCGTCCCTGGCAATACTTTCCAATACACCGAGGATTTTTTTGGCCGAGGCGCCGCGAATCGTGTCAATGTGTTTGTTGTGTTGCAGAATTTCACGCGAGACATTCAAGGGCAAATCATCGGAATCCACCACGCCGCGAATAAAGCGCAGGTAATTCGGCATCAGTTGTTCGGCATCATCCATGATAAATACGCGCTTCACATACAATTTAATGCCATGCCGATGGTCGCGCTCATAAAGATCAAACGGTGCGCGTTTAGGTACATAAAACAAGGTGGTGTAGGATTGCGTGCCTTCGACGTGATTATGCATCCAGGTCAGCGGCTCATCAAAATCATGGGCGACGTGTTTATAAAATTCCTTGTATTCCTCGTCCTTGATTTCGGATTTGGGTCGCGTCCACAAGGCCGACGCCTTGTTCACCGTTTCAAACTCTTCGGTATCCGTGCCCTTGTCATCCTGCTTGCGCATTTGAATCGGCAAAGAGACATGATCGGAATATTTACGGATAATACTGCGTAACCGCCATGACTCCACCAATTCCGTTTCATCTTCGCGCAAGTGTAAGGTCACGGAAGTGCCACGTGCCTGACGTTCAATGGTTTCGATCGAATAGTCCCCTTCACCGCCGGATTCCCAGCGCACGGCCTCATCAGCAGCTACACCGGCGCGCCGCGTTTCTATCGTCACCTTGTCGGCAACGATAAACGACGAATAAAAACCGACACCGAACTGACCGATCAACTTGGCATCCTTGGCCTGGTCTTTGCCTAAACTTTCGATAAATTTCTTGGTGCCAGAACTGGCAATGGTGCCGATATTATCGATCACTTCCTGCCGGTTCATGCCCACGCCATTATCCGTTAAGGTAATGGTCCGTTGGTCTTTATCAAATTCAATCCGGATCTTCAGCTCGAAATCATCTTCATAGAGCGCGGTGTTGGTCAATGCCTCGTAGCGCAGCTTGTCGCAGGCGTCCGATGCATTGGAAATTAGTTCGCGCAAAAATATTTCTTTATTGGAATATAAGGAATGGATCATGAGTTGCAATAATTGCTTTACCTCAGTTTGAAAACTCAAGGTCTCTTTGTGTGCATCAACGGTCATAGTGCCTCTCCAACAGCGTGCTTGTTATTAAAAAATGGCTACAGACGAACTCAGCCCTATATGGGTGCGCTGAAAATCGCTTTCAAGCTTTTAACCCGACGCAGGTCGGGTCAAATGCAAAATCGTCCCGGCAACCTCTTCGACCGAGCGGCTGGTCACATCCAGAAACGGGATATCCTGCTCCATATATAAGGTCTCCATGTGCTGCACCTCGGTTTCACACTGCGCCAGTGAGGCATAGCCACTGTGTGGGCGTCGCTCTTCACGGATGTCGTGCAAACGTCGCGGTGCAATGGTCAGCCCCACCAGTTTATGGCGATACGGCCGCAATACCATGGGCAAATCCGCCCTGGCCAACTCCTCTGCCACGAATGGGTAGTTTGCCACAAATAAACTGTAGTGCATCGCCAGATACAAGGCGCTGGGTGTTTTACCGGTCCGCGACACCCCCAGCAGGATCACATCGGCCTTGTCATATTGTTGCGTCTGCGCACCATCATCACTGGCCAAGGTAAAATGTACCGCTTGCATACGGCGAGAGTAATCGGCCGACGCTATCAGCCCGTGACTTTGTCCACGCCGGGGAGTGGCCTGGGTTTGCCAAGTTTGCTCAATGGGGGCAACAAAGGTCTGCAACACATCCATCACCACTGCCGAGGTGGCATGCAACCGTCCGAGCATCCCTGCTT
>JAYSTO010000025.1:0-8096 GCA_043719675.1 Gammaproteobacteria bacterium
GCGGTTGACATTTTTGGTTTTATAGGCATAAATAGCTTTACAAAAATTAAATTTTTCTAATGTCTCTGTAGGTAACAGGAGAACATGTTGTGCAAATCAGCTACCTCGCTGACCATCCGCAATTCATTGAAACCCTCGCACCGTGGGTGTTTGAACACTGGCAGCCGATTCTTACAGAAGAAACACTGGAAGCTCGCGTTGCTAAATTCCTGTCGCACTTAAACCGCGACGTTCTTCCTATTGCATGGGTCGCGCATTCGGGGTCGCAGGTTTTCGGCACCGCCGCGCTTCGTGTGTTTGATCTTCCCGGTCGTGATGATCTCACGCCGTGGCTCGGTGGGGTATATGTCGCGCCGCCGTTTCGCGGTCGCGGCATCGGTACCGCGCTTTGTGCAACCGTGGAGCAGAATGCCAGATCCCTTTTTGGGACATCAGCGCTGTACTTATTCACGCTTGATCAACAGGCATGGTACGCACGTCTTGGCTGGAGTATGTTGGAGCCCTGTTCTTGGTGTGGCCGTGCGGGGGATATCATGTTCAAGAAAATACATGCCGCCTAACCAAATTGATTTTTTTGATCTCAATACAATATGACAAAATTTATAAAATTCTTAACTCACCACAAAATAATTTTTAGAATCCCGTCAATTACACATTGTACAGCCAGCGCCGCCAGGATAACACCCAGAATGCGACCCCTCTGGCCCGCGGGCAACAATCTGGATTCTTTCGATACAGACTTTGTCTTTCGCTGTACCAGCCTCTTGTTGTTTTTAAGTACTCTGACACCTTGACCCATGATCAAACCATACGGTATCGTTATTTTAATTCCAATAACATAATCTTACTTGTAACCACGATATTGTCCAACAGTATTTGTGATGTGACGGGGTACTCCCCTGGGGATATGCCTTTGGGAAAGGAAAAAGAAAATGCTGACTTGTATGTGCCGATTCCCTGCCCAATTTCTTTCGACATGTTTTTTAAAATAACAGAATGGTTATCGGAATCATGAATAATCAATGTTTGCATGATTTTCCCACGTGTAAATACGGTAATGACTGAGTTGATTGTGAGATTTTCACCGCTATTTATTGTTTTCCCAGGACTGACACTGAAAGTGAATGTTGGTACTGGCGTATTTACCGAGGTGTTCGGGTCTGCAAACACATTGGCGGCCAAAATAATACACATAGTAAGAATTACGATAATTGAATTTTTCACGACAAACTCCTGATTTGTGATTTATAAATTGATAGCGTCAATATGCGGTAGAGATAAACCCGCTGCGGCAGAAAGATTCTTTGATCTAACGTAAGGTACAATAACGCTTACCAAACCGACAAAACCCAGTATCGTAAATAATATGGTTAAAATCTTTCTGTGTTGCATTTTTTATTGCTGACGAGTCAATAAAACGCGAAAAAACTGTAACCCGAATCTAATTGGATTGTCACGCCGGTTTCCCTGTTATGCCTAGTTCACTCAAACCTTATCAATAGTCTACCCTCCGCCCTCGGTTTGTCCAGCCGTTTACCGGCATCCCCTTGCTCGAAATGCGGCTGCTTAAATGGCTGTGCCATGCTACGCACCGATAAGCAAATTCCAGGCTTAGTCCTTGGGCTTCTCGATAGATGGGTCTGAGGTAGTCTCTGCCGCCGTCGGTTGCTGTACTTCCGTTTTTTGCTGCTATTTGGTGTCTTTCTTCTGTTTTTTGGCAATTTTACGTTGGCGCTTGGCTAAGGAATAGTTGGATTTGACCATGGAGACAATCCTGTTCAGACAGGTAGTGAAGCCCCAATGTAACCGCGGGATGCCGGTACGGACGCGATTCGTCATGCCCGCTATTTACTTCAAGCCACGGAAATTCCTGCCATTTTCCATACCTCACGTCATGGTATAAATATTAGTTGTAATTATAACATTGATGTTATAGATTCAACTCCATATGCAGCCCTCCTGGATTTTGTTTATTGTGCAACTCCCTGGCCGTCAGACCGCCTCGCGGATGCGGTTGTGGCGGGCGTTGAAAACCAGTGGTGCGGCGATGTTGCGCGACGGGGTGTATCTGGCTGCAGAGAGTGATCACACCCTGGCGATCCTGGATAGTTGTCAGCAGGAGATTGAACAGTCCGGCGGCCAGGCATATCGCTTTCCGGTGGAGCTGACCAGCATGCAACGTCGTGAGTGGTTGCCATTGTTCGACCGCTCACCTGCCTATGTGACTCTGCAAAAATTCATTCAAAGCTTAATGAAACAACTGCCGCGCAGCACCGAAGGCCGCGTGCGGCAGAAACTGGCGCAATTACAATTGGATTTTGAAAACACCGTTGCCGCTGATTTTTTTTCCACGCCGTTGCAAGCCAAGACGCGTACTTCCCTGGTTGCCTGTGTCGCGGCGGTGGATCGCCATTTCAGCGACGGTGAGCCGCATTCCCGTCGCGGCATTATTCCATTGCGCGATCTCGCGGATTTTCAAGGCCGCACCTGGGCAACCCGCCAGCACTTGTGGGCGGATCGGGTTGCCAGCGCGTGGTTAATCCAGCGATTCATCGATAAACGTGCGCGATTTGTCTGGTTGAAAGACACAACTAAATGTCCGAAGCAGGCGTTGGGCTTTGATTTTGATAACGCGACTTTTACCCACATCGGTGACAAGATCACCTTTGAAGTATTACT
This sequence comes from Gammaproteobacteria bacterium, assembly GCA_043719675.1. Lineage (GTDB taxonomy): Bacteria > Pseudomonadota > Gammaproteobacteria > UBA6429 > Thiohalophilaceae > JACQBC01. The sequence goes on from JAYSTO010000025.1 coordinate 2,680, forward strand.
CACCAGTTTCAAATTACACACCGATCCGGCGCTCACGCAAATCGCCGCGATGATCCACTATCTGGATATCGGTGGCGTCGCCATTAGTGAGGCGGATGGTTTTGCCGCAATCCTGACGGGTGCCCGGGCGCGTTGTCGCGATGACAATGCGTTATTAAAAACCATGGCCACGGTACTGGATGACATGTACCACAGCTTCAGCCAGCCCGCGACCACCACACCTCGACAAAAAAGGAAACCCGTATGAGCGCTGCAACAAGTTCCATACCCACCACGCCTCCACCGCCGATATCTTTAGGCGAAGCCTTTAAATACTGGCTTAAAGTTGGATTCATCAGCTTTGGCGGACCACTGGGCCAAATTAATATGATGCATAAAGATCTGGTGGAAAAAAACCGTTGGATATCCGAACACCGGTTTTTACACGCGTTGAGTTATTGCAATGTGCTACCTGGCCCTGAGGCGATTCAACTTGCCATTTATATCAGCTGGCTGATGCATGGCATACGGGGTGCGATCATGGCGGGGGTATTGTTTTTCCTGCCCGCCTTTTTCTTGCTTTCATTGCTGGCCTGGGTGTATATCAATTTTGGCAAAACACTGCTGGTGCAAGGCATTTTCTACGGAATGAAACCTGCGGTTGTTGCCATTATCTTGTTTGCCGCCTGGCGTATTGGTAATCGTGTTTGCAAAAACAGCATCTTGTGGAGTATGGCGATTCTGGCTTTTATCAGCACGATTGCTTTTGCTGTTTTTTTTCCGGACACCCTTTCCTTTCCCTGGATTGTAGTGACCGCTGCGATTCTCGGTGCCATCGGTGGCAAAGTGCTACCGGCAAAATTTCAAAGTGGCGGCGGCCACGGCGCCAGTAAAAAAGAATACGGCCCCGCGATCATTGACGATCATACCCCCACACCGCCACATGCCAAATTCTCCTGGGGGAAATTTACCACCACCCTCGCCATCTTTGTCGTGATCTGGTTTGTCGCCATGTTTGCCATCAGCGGCCAACAGACCTTGACTGACATGGGTAATTTTTTTACCAAGGCCGCGTTTCTCACGATTGGTGGTGCATATGCCGTCTTGCCCTATGTGCGTGAAGTGGGGGTTGATCAGTTTAACTGGCTTACTACCACCCAAATGATGGATGGACTGGCGTTGGGAGAAACCACACCAGGGCCACTGATCATGGTGGTCACCTGGGTCGGTTATCTGGGTGGCGTTGCAAAAGGCGTATTGGGCAACGCCGTTATCGGTGGTATTGCCGGTGCAACGGTTGCTACTTTCTTTACCTTTTTACCCTCGTTCCTGTTCATCATCGCGGGCGGCCCGTTAGTTGAAGCCACGCGCAATGAATTGAAATTCACCGCGCCACTCACCGGCATCACCGCCGCCGTCGTCGGTGTGATCTTCAATCTTGCGGTGTTTTTTGCCTGGCATACCTTTTGGCCCACCGGCACCGCCGACGCACCATTTTTTGGCGAGTTTGAATGGTTCTCGGTGATCGTTGCCCTCGCTGCATTTATCGCGCTGTGGAAATACAAGATCGATATTTTGAAGGTGATCGGTGCGTGTGCAGTAGTGGGTCTGACATATTTTTTTATCCAGACGTTGTTGGTCTGAAATTGAGGTAAAACTGCTATGGAACCTACCACTCGCTTACAGCAACACTGGCGCGAAATCACCACGGTATTTTTAAAACTGGGCGCAATGAGTTACGGCGGCCCGGCGATCATGGGCATGATGCAGGCTGAGCTACAGGAAAAACGCCAGTGGTTATCGAAAGAAAATTTTGTTGAAGGTCTGGCACTGGTGAATATGTTGCCCGGTGCGGGTGCCACTCAGTTGGGAATTTTTCTCGGTTTCACACGCAGTGGCTGGTGGGGCGGACTATTGGCCGGATTATGTTTTGTGTTGCCCGCCTTCCTTATCATGTTGGTACTCACCTGGGCTTATTCGCGTTACGGCGCGTTACCGTCGATGCGCGATGTCTTTTATGGTCTGGCGCCGGTGGTCGTTGGTATTTTTTGCGTAGCGGTCTGGCGTTTGGGTAAAACGGCGATCAAGGATAACAAACAAATTGTTATTGCGTTGGCAACCGCACTGTTGCTGGCATTCACACCGGTTAACATCATTCCGTTATTACTCTTGGCGGGCGCGTTGGGTGTGGTGTTATATGGTGCGCGATCCTGGGGTTATGTCGCCATTGTTTTAGTGCTCATCGGTTATGGTCTATTACATTGGTTAGGAAAGGTGACCGTCGCACCGGCAATCAATCCAAGTCAAGCCGCGGAACTGAGTGACATCGCCCTTTTCTTTTTTAAGGTCGGCGCCTTTTCATTTGGCGGCGGTTTGTCGGTGTTGGCCTTCATGCAAGACCAAGTGGTAAACCAGTTACATTGGTTAACGCAGCAACAGTTTCTCGATGGTCTGGCGCTGGGTCAATTGACACCAGGACCGATCCTGATGGTGGCGGCATTTGTTGGTTATCAAAAAGCGTCTTTTGCGGGTGCGCTTGCCGGTGGCCTGGCAATTTTTCTGCCGTCATTTATATTGATGCTCGGCATCCTGCCTGTGTATGAACATATCAAACGCGTGACCTGGATGAAGGCGGCACTCAAAGGCATCAGTCCTGCGGTCATTGGTATGATCGCGGTCGCCATGATCCAGATGTTACCAAAGGCCGTGGTGGATTGGCCCAGCGGGATATTGTTCGTTGCCGCCGTCGTTTTACTGTACCGACGTTACAGTGGCCCGCTACCGCTGATGCTGGCCGGTGGTTTACTGGGTTGGTTTATACATTTTTTATAAAGGAGAAGACAATGACATACAATATAAAACCCTTGGCGTGTAATCCCGGCAAACTGCAAGGCTTGTCGGAAAAACTGATCGTCAGTCATTACGAGAATAATTATGCAGGTGCGGTGAAACGTCTCAATCTCATTACTGAACAGTTGCAGACACTGGATTTCAGCAAGGCACAGGGTTTCCTCATCAATGGCTTGAAACGCGATGAACTCATCGCCAGTAATTCGATGATCCTGCATGAGTTATATTTTGAAAGCCTGGGCGCAAGTACCGATATCCCCGTGACGTTAAAACAAGCCATCGAACGTGACTTTGGCAGTGTTGAGCGCTGGCGTACTGAATTCAGTTTCATGGGCAAAGCACAAGGCGGTGGTTCCGGCTGGGTGTTGCTAACATGGTCGCCGCGTGACAACAAGTTAATTAATCAATGGGCGGCGGATCATACTTGTAATCTGGCCGGTGCCACACCGATCCTCGCACTGGATATGTATGAACATTCCTATCATATCGACTACGGCGCGAAAGCGGCAGCCTATGTCGATGCCTATATGCAAAACATCAACTGGAACAATGCGGCAAGCAAACTCGCCGCGTGTAAATAAAGAGGAGAAAATAATGGAACGTACGATTAAACCGGCTACTGCTAAACCTTTATTCGATAACCACGCGGTGAAGCTATTGGATGTCAGACGCAAAAATGATTATGACGCGGACACCCTGAAGATCACGGACGCACAATGGTGTGACCCCGACAAGCTTGCTGATTGGAGCAACACCCTGAAAAAAGATCAACCGGTGGTGATCTACTGCGTACGCGGCGGCTCAGTCAGCAATACCGTGGTTGATAAATTACGCGGCCAAGGTATTGATGCGGCTTTTATCGAAGGTGGCATTGAAGCCTGGAAAACCGCCGGTGGCAAAACCACGGTAAAATAATCGGAGTACATTATGAAATGGGTCACCCGTGAACGTCCGAAGATCGATCGTATTGCTTGTCCGTGGCTGATAACACGCTTCATCGACAAACAACCCGAATTTCTCTATGTACCTGCCGATCAAGTCCTCAAGGTTGCCCGAGACACCGGCGCAACCCCGTATGACATTCCGGGCGTGGAGATGACCCACGTCGGTGAGTTATGCAGCTTTGATGCGTTTTTGAAAAAATACCAACTCACTGATCCAGCCTTACAGCAACTTGCCTTGATCGTCCGTGGCGCCGATACCTCGCGACTGGATTTAGCACCTCAATCGGCGGGACTGTTTGCGATCTCATTGGGGCTGTCGCAAAATTTTAGTAACGACCATGAAATGCTCAAACACGGCGTGGTGATCTATGATGCGCTCTATGCCTGGTGCAAGAGTTGCCAGAGTGAATCCCATAACTGGCCGCCACAGAATAAAAATGGCCGCCCGACTGAGAGTTCATAATTGACAATCAGTTAATGCTAAATAACTGCTCCGAAAATTCCTATCCACCTTGTTTAATAACGCTGCATACGGTTGATGTATTATTCTTCCTTAGAAAAAAGGGAGTAGAGACTGAGTGGGTTCCCCACGTTTTCACTTGATTTTCATGCTCAGCCATTATTTTCCAGGCAGTGTTAACCCTCATTCCGGAAACAACACTTGAACACCAGCACCTGTACTGATTTCATCAACGTGGCCTGAGTAGCCGTTATTACGCTCAATGACGTGAAGATGGATGAAGCTGCCTTGATGCGTAAATACGCCTTCGTGGTTTTTAGAGAAGAAACCAATGATTTCCGCATCAGAATTTTTTCCAGAAATTTTCTTTGTTCCATAATTGCTGTTGCGAGCTGAAGTTTTTTCATTATTATTTCCTTCTGCGTTGATGGATATCCATTGACGAACCAAAAAGAGTTATTTTCTTTCGAAGCGGAGTCGTATCATGGCAGACGACTTGTCCATGTTGCCGGTGCGATCTTGAACCGCTACGGCCATGGCATACATTCGTGCGGGATCGAACGCGGTGTCATCCGGATAACCGGTGTTGAGCTTGCGCAGCAGCTCCACGGTCCAGTAACCGTTTTCCCATTTTCCTTTGACGCGTACATCTGCTCCGCTACCTGTTGGTTCCTTAATGGCGTAGGCCGGAATAACATCGCCGCTGTATTCCGCTGGCGCTTTGAAGGACGGTCTCATTTATTCACTGGCACAGGTGGCTTGATTTCAGGGGAATACTACACTCACGCACAATCTTTGTCGCTTCCGCTTTATTTAACCGGTTTGCGGTCGAAAGGTGCCTCCTGATAAATAGCAAATACACATTCTGAACCCGGTAGACATTCGCTGATATGCACCACTTCCCCCGGGATTGCCCAATGTGATCCAGCGAGTAGCACGGTCTCGGTTTGCGGAAAACTCGGTTGATAGTGGCGCATTGTGCCCTTGACGACGATACCGACGTAATCGTTGGAGTGTGTGTGGGGTTCTGTTTTCATGCCTGGCGCGAATCTGATAAAGGTGATGTGCTTACCTGTCTTCATATCGCCGTAAATGGGCGATACCGAGCGCCCTTTCGACACCTCCGTCCAACTAAGCTCACTGACAGAGGCGCGAGTTGACATCCGGGCTTCACCAGCTATGGC
>JAYSTO010000241.1:0-2191 GCA_043719675.1 Gammaproteobacteria bacterium
CATCACAATGACGGGATTGGAACCGGCGGGCGGATGCACGGTGCGCGTCAGTTGCATTAAGGCGATCGCCGTGCCGACCGCAAACGCGACACTCCACCAGTGCGTGCCCATCACTGTAATAAAAATCAAGCCAACCAGCGATGACAAGACATGACCGGCGATGACATTGCGTGGTTGAGAAAACGGGCTTTCGGGAAATCCAAATAGCAACACGCAGGTGGCGCCGAATGAGCCTAACATTAATGTCGCATGGCTTACTGCCGCCAGATAAGCCACGACGCCGATCGCTAAACATCCACCCAGCCAGGAAATGGCGATGTGTGTAAAGCTTGCCCTGGCGGGTAACGCCGTTCCGCCACGCATTTTTGAAAAATAGGATGGTTGTTTCTGCTGGCCAGGGGTTTCATTTTTTGTCGACACGGTAATTCACTCCATGGTTAAATTTTTATTACTCGTCCTGAAACTCGCTGTCCGTTGATGTTATCAGTTTCATGCGTGGGATGCGTGCCTGACAGTTTCCGTAGGCTTGCTCCACCGTGACCTGGATATAACGTTGTGCGAGCGGCCAGACGTCAGCATAGGCACGCTGATTTTCGATAATGTTTGTGCGGCCATTGATGCGTACACGGCGCTGTGATTCGAAATCAATGAATAACATGCCGATTTGTGCGTTAACCAGCATGTTACCCAACGAATTAAAGAAATTGTTGCCGCGGTAGTCTGGAAAGACGAGAGTTTTTGCGTCTATCACTTTGACAAGTGGATAGGGTTGGCCCGAGGCATCGTGTTCGCGCCCGCGAAAACTGCAATCACACTCGCCGCGTGTATTTGCCGTGGCGATAAAGAAAAATGGTAACGACTCCACAAATGCCGCCAATCCTGCGGGAATGGATGCACGAAACAGGCTGTCGAAATTGTGTTTGTTCCAGAAGTCTGCAACACCAAATTGCTTATGCGCCGCCCGTTCGCCCTCGTGTTTTGAATCTTTATCGCCATCTATACTCGACATCAGCATCGCGATATTCCGGCTGTTCAGTTCATCATTCATTTGCATATCCGATTGACATGGGTTTGATAACTATTGATGAGTACCGTCTTTGGCGCAACGAAAACCGTTTGAACCCCAAACCGAGGCACCACTGACCGGTGTTTTGGCATAACGCGATGAGCTGCGCAGCGCTAATGGAGACTCGTCCCACGCACCACCACGTATCACTTTACGTTGCCCTGAGCCTGGCGCCATTAACTTGCCACTTGCGTAAAATTGCATGGCATCGGGGTGAAACCAGTTTTGCACCCATTCTGAAACATTGCCAAACATGTCATACAAGCCATACGCATTCGCGGGGCGTGTCCCAACCGGTCCTGTTCGATCCTCGCCGCAGCCGTCCAGCTCGCCTTGCACGGTGCCGGTTGTTTTACCATCATTTAAAATCGCCTGCGCACAGCCTGGTGCGGTGACCCAAACATAAGCGGTGTTGCTACCCGCGCGCGCCGCTTTTTCCCATTCGGCTTCCAGCGGCAAACGTTTACCCTGCACGCTGCAATAAGTCGCAGCATCTGGCCAATCTACGCAATTGACGGGATAACGTTCTCGTCCGGCGGCACCATAATTACAATATTTATTTCGAGTATGTGTCTTTGGCGGCGTACACTTACCAGCGGCGACGCAGTTCTTATATTCACTGACAGTAACCTCAAAGGGGTCAATATAAAATGACGGCACAAAGACGCTCACTCCTTCTGGCGGGCCTTCGTCTTGTTCACAGTCGTGATCCTTTTGAGAACACCCCATGAAAAAATCCCCTGCGGGTATTCTTACCATATTCGCAGATTGTGCCAAAGGAGCGAACCCCAGTAAATACAGTCCTAATAAACAAGTTGTCAAAAGATCGCGCATGTCTTTAATTATCCAAAAAAGAAGAAGGGCGGGCATTACTGCTGGTTTTGCATCAAGCCCGCCCATTGTCACACATTAAAATGTAATAATCTGGTAACCATTTTTTACCAGCCGGTGGAAACTCATATTGGTACCGTATTCCTCCAGCAGAGGAAGACCGGCTTTCTTCACTGAATCTGCCACCCCAAACGCTCCCGCGCAAAAACTGCATGCGCCGACGATCGAGCTTTTTAACTCCTTGTAGACACTGTGGAGCATGTGTTCGGGTTTGGCAAGTTCGCCGATCCATTT
>JAYSTO010000242.1:0-11916 GCA_043719675.1 Gammaproteobacteria bacterium
AATCGGACCAACCATGATCGAACGTCGTCCTTTGAGCGCAGCTTTTAGCGCAACACGTGCAACATATTCCGCACTTACCGCAGGGAACTTCATTACCAAGCTTGAACGTAAATTTGCCTTGTCTTCATCGGCAAAACTGGTCTTGACCGCGGGTGGGTGCACTACCGTCACTGATACCTTGCTGCTTTTCAATTCGGCACTCATTGCCTGCGACAGGCTAGTGACAAATGCTTTGCTTGCGGCATAGGCACTAAAATAGGGTGTCGGCCGTGTCGCGACAGCCGCCGAGAGATTAATGATTATTCCGCGGCCTTTGCTGACCATGCGCCCTGCAGCCCAGTGCGAAAGGTGCGCCATGGCAATCATATTGACACGAAGCATGGCATCGAGCTTTGGCCATTTGTCACTGACAAAGCCGCCGGACGCACCAACACCCGCGTTGTTGATGAGTATGTTGGGAGCAAGACCGCTACGATCGAGTGTCGCAATAAGGTTTTCAATCGCTGCCGCATCGCCCAGATCCGCAACGAATATCTGTGGGGCATGGGCCCCTACCACTGTTTGTGCCGCTTGTTTGAGCCGGTTGGCATCACGCGCTACCATCAGAGTTTTGGCTCCATGATGTGCGGCGATCTTGGCGAACTCCAGACCAATGCCTGTTGAAGCACCGGTGATGAGGACAATCTGTCCGTTGAGTTTATTAAACATCGCAGTCTCTCCTGTATATGCAGTTTATATTTTGAGAAAAAGAGCCGAACCCATTCGGGATCGGCCCGTTGTCAACAGGCGAAGCTTATGGATCAGCTAACACCGATTTAAAACCCTTATGTCCTCATTCCCTGTCGGTATCGGTATGTCCTGCAGCGATGTAATCAAATTTTGTCGGCTGTGTAATAAATACGATGCATTCATTCGCCGACAGACATTTAGTGACATGGTTGGCTTGACCCTTTTGAAACCAGTACGAGCCAGGTGCGAGCGGCACATTGGGCTCTTCCGCCGTGGTGGCGTTGGCGACGACACCGGAAATCACGACGGCATAATAATCAGCACTATGATTGTGTAAGGAACTAACGAATCCCGCTGGTAACTTTAAAAATGTGCTATGCGCTCCCTTACTGGGATCGCCGAACGCCGGCGAAATTTTCAGTGGCCCAACTCCAGCATCGAAGTATTTCAAGCTGGTAACAGGAAGGTTGATTGAGGTATCGGCCGCATAGCTAACCGGAGCAACCGCACTGACTGCAAACACCGTGGCAACAAGGGCTGATTTCATTTGTTTCGAGTACATAGTATTTCCTTTAAATTAAGTGTTAGACCAGACGGTTATAGATAAGTAACCACTATACTATGTTAATAATAGTTACATAGAATATGTAACTTGTCAAATAGTGTTTTTATAGTTACATTGGCAACATTGTCAATTAGGTGCCGGATAATGTAAAACCACAATACCGGCCTGGGACGAGCTTATATTTGGCCAATAAACACCAAAACATTCTTTATCGGTGATGGACGTGTCTATGTGCGCTGGTTATTGGCGGCGAACCTGTTACACAATCCTGAAGCCCGCCGAATCTATGCAACTCTGCTTGATTATTTGTGCCCTTAAGTTTTATCCGGCCCTGTAGTCATGATGCAGGGCTGAGTTGCTGTCATGGTTTCGTCATATACTCTTCACACGCGCGTCATGTTTGCTGTCCAGACTTCGGCCTAACTGTGTGAACTCACACACAACCACACAGGATTCTTCGCCTAGCCGTTTACTCACTTTGGGAGTATCTCCATGCACAAGAAAACGCTGCTTGCCGTCGCCGTGGGCGTCGCGCTTGCCACCACCGTATTGGCTGACTGTGAAAAACAGGGGCCGCTGGCATTCGAGCCGATTGCCGGTTCCGCTTATGCCACCAGTACTGATCCCGCGATATTAAACAACGCACCGTGGATCGTGCCACAAGGCTACACCCAATCCATCGTCGCCGATGAAACCAAGCTGGACATCTATGTCGGCAATGACTGGGGTGATATGAATACCGTTAACGAAACCGGGAAACACGCGGGCCGTTATTTGTACCGCACACATGAAGTACGGCCGGGTAACGATCTGCGCAAAGACGGAAAACTCGGTGGCGCGGTTTCTGTGATCGATTTAAAAACCGGCGCAGCCAAAGAACTCGCAGCGCGCGAGCATTGGGAAGCGCTGGACGGTATCGTCTGGACACCGTGGCATACGCTGCTGATTGCCGAGGAAACGATCACCGCAGTATACAAAGATCCGGATGTACCACAGGCCACCAGCGGGTTGGTCTATGAAATCAAACTCGACGAAAAAAACCCGATGCAGACCGATAACATCACCGTGCGCCCGCTGCTGGGCTCGTTGTCGCATGAAGGCATTGAGATTGATACCGAAGGCAACGTCTATGTCATCGACGAAGATCGCAGCGGTTCGATCTACAAATTCGTGCCGGAAAATTATGGCGACCTGAGTAGCGGCCAGTTATATGCACTCAAGGTCGATGACGGTGCCAAGACCGGCACCGCCACCTGGGTCGCGTTAGATATGACCCAAGCCCAGATCAGCGCGCGCGTCGCGGCGAATGCCGTGGGCGCAACCCCGTTCTGCCGTCCGGAAGATCTGCAACGCATCCGCGGCATGTTGTACGCTGCGCTGACCTGCGAGGACGTTACCAATCCCGCTAACACCAACGGTGCTGGCGCGGTGTTGTCGATCAAACTTGGCAACACTCCTGTCGTCAAGTATTTCGTCGCTCACGGCGTAAACGTTGGTTATGAAAACAAAACAACAGGTGTGACCGGTTTCAAAAGCCCGGACAACTTGGCTGAAAGTCCAGACGGTCGGTTGTGGATCGTCGAAGACAACGTGCCGAGTGACATCTGGGTGGCCGAGCCGGATCGCGACGGCGATGGTTACAGCGATGGCGTGAGTTTGTTCGCATCGCTGAAGGATGCGGAAGCCGAAGGTACCGGCATCTATTTTGGCAAGGACCCGCGTACGTTATTCGTCAATGTGCAGCACTCGGTAACCGGTAACGACAAGACGATGGCAATCACCAATCGCAAACATCACGCACAGGAAGATCACGACGATTAATCAGCAGCAGTGGTAGTGAAGCAAAGCGCGGCGCCGTTTGGCGCCGCATCTCGTTTGACATGATGTCGAATTAATGAATTTCTTCGATACTGAATGTGCAGTTGTTTATAGGCGTGACTTCTGCACGGCCCGTGCATGCTATCGGTTAGCGCAGTACGCGCAATAACCGTGGCGCAGCCTATATCCATTCGTGCCTGGACGTGGAATGCGATGAGATGCCGGTGTCAGCGCAATCCATTATTTATGCGCATCGATTTGACAAACCACGTTGAGTGGACAATCTACTTCGTGGTCATTACCCAGCTGCCGCCATACATAGTCCAGCGCCTGCTCTACCGTGCGGTAGAAATGATGCGCACCCACCTCATCATGGAAACCGGTATTCTGAATGACATCCATGACCTGTTTCTTCAACCCGGTAAATAACACTTCAATACCGGAATCATGTAGCCGCTGAGTCAGATGCATTAGCATCTCTTCGCCACTGGCATCAATCTGATTGATGCCATCACCAACTACTATCACAAATTTCAAATTCGGCTTAAGTGAAACACGTTCCATGACTTTGTCTTCAAAGTGCGCTGTATTGGCGAAATACAACGAACCATCAAAACGAATCATCGAAATCTCATCGCACAATTTTAAATTGAAAACTTGCGCATCCCGCAGCGTGCCATCCGCGTGGCGTGCCAAAATGGCTACGCGCGGTTGCATGGTGCGATATAAGTACAACCCCAGCGCCAGACCTGCACCCACCAACACTCCCTCCTCAAGATGTGGTGCAAATGCCAGCGTCATTACAAATGTAACAACGGCTACAATACCGTCATTGCGGCTGGCAATCCAGGCACGCTTAATGGCGCTGACGTGAACCAGACTGGTTACTGCCATAATGATAATGACCGATAACACGGCCTGTGGTAAGTGATAAAGATAGGTAGTTAAAAACAGCAATGTTATCCCGACAAACAAACCATTAATAACACTGGCAATACCGGTGGTTGCACCCGCCTGCAGGTTTATCGCCGACCCCGAGAAAGAACCGGTAACGGGATAGGATTGAAAACAACTGCCCGTGATATTCGCTAAACCCTGACCGATTAATTCCTGATTGGCATCAAGTCGCTGTTTGGTTTTTGTTGCCATTGCTTTGGCCATGGATATCGCCTCCATGAACGCCACCATTGCGATCACAAATGCGGCAGATACTAATTGCACAATGCCATCCCATGATAAATGGGGTAGTTTAAATCCTGGCAGCCCAGGCGGGATATCACCCACCACCTCGCCTCCGCCAACCAATTTTATCTTGCCGTTTTCAACTTTTTTTACATGATAAACGTGTCCGTCATGCCGCGTCCCCTGCGGCACCTGACCAGCCAGAAAGGCTGTACCTGAATCCCTGCCTACTGTCGAGACAAACTCAAAGTTAAATTCCCGTGCTTCATTTAAGTTTTGCGTGAACCTTGACTCCATCGTCATCAGCTCATTTTTCAACTTCTTGATTTCATATTCCAGTGTCAGCAAAGTATCGATCGATGCATCGGCCTTTTGGGCCTCGCGGAATTGATGTGACTTGCCAGCCATTACACCGTTACCTTCCTTAAGTGAAGCATTAAGCCGCATTATTGCCGTCAACTTCTCCCGCACGCCATGATCGGCGACCTGCTCCAGTGTGATCGTTCGATTCTGCTCAAAACCTACCGCCGCGCTCAATAACGTCGCTATCGCTACCGCCACCAGCACATTCGTGCGCCCAATGGCCTCTGGGGTATATTTCTTCATCGCCACCATGATGGCTAATGCCAGCAATCCCATGCCCAACGTCGGCAGGTGTGTATCACCAATTAACCGCAGCATTTCCCAGAGATCATATAAAAAGGAATCACTACGTCCTAACGGAATACCCAATAACTTGTTGAACTGCGACATACCGATAATAATCGCTGCCGCATTGATAAAACCGACAATCACCGGATGAGAAATAAAATTAACGATCATACCAAGCTTGAATAATCCCATCGATAACTGGATTACCCCAACCAACAACGCTAACAGGAAGGCCAGAACAATATATTCAGGACTTCCCGCTACTGCCAGCGGCAACAAGGCGGACGCCGTCATCAGCGAAATCACGGCGACCGGGCCCGTCAGCAATTGCCGGGACGATCCCCAAAGAGCTCCGATAATGGTCGGGATAAAGGCGGCATACAAACCATAATAGACCGGTAGGCCGGATAATTGTGCGTACGCCATTGCCTTGGGGACCAGTACCAAGGCCCCGGTGATCCCCGCAAGCATATCCACCCGTAAGATGTCAGGACTGATCGGCATCCATAGCAAAAAAGGAAAAACCCGTGTCTTGTATGCCTGGAGGCGTGCTTTATACCATTGCAGAAGATTCATCATTTTGATATTCAACAGTATTCATCTTTATTTTAAAATTAGGCGACGGTTTTAAATCGTAACGCCGGAACATAGTCCTTGTCCAGTACAGAAGCTACCCGTTCGCGATCCACCCTTTCTCCTCGGATTAAAAGGCGAAGCTTCTTGATACTGAAGTGGAAACGGCATATTCACCCGTTGCCATTCCCAAGAAAGCGGCGTCAACACCCATCAGTATCCGGTTCCGCCGGTCTCAGTTTTTTCATCCCCGCTCAGGTAGTCGAAGCGTATTTTGCTAAAGAAATGCAAAAATTCTGCTTTTTCAAAATCCCACATAACAATCCCTGCGTACGGATTTAATTTAAAGTTATCAATCGTGTTAAAAAATTTATTTCCTGCATAATCAGGGCAACAGTAGAAAAACAACCCGCTTGGCTTGTATAGCAAGTAATGCACTGTGCAATATACGCCAATTGTCTCGGGAATTAATTCAGGTGTGCACCACGGCTGTCTATTTTGATCGGCTGTCGCGTGTATAAACCTTTCCTGGATAAATAATCATCCCCCGCAGCCGCCACAACCGCCGCCACAACCACCATCGCCGCCGCCTCCACAGCCGCCACCTCCACCATTACTGCTAGCATATTTCTCTCGATTTTTGCTCGCCTTGTCAAAGGCAACAACCGAAACCCAGGTAACGACAAATGGAAACAGCAACAGAAAGAGAAACCCCGACACCTGGATCACAGCGGTAAAATTTATACCTACTAACACCGACAACAGCGCAAACATAAATGCTATCCGCAGAACCCTGTCCAGGGGTGCCTTGGAGATTAACCAGTAATCACAGGTGTTGAGTCTTTTGAAATCCGCACTATTGGCAAAGCGTTTTTCAGGCTCAGGCCAGATATCCGGCGGCGGTGCATCCATAAACACCCGCTCATAAGAACGCAAGGTATGCTCGTACCCTGTTTTAAACTTGTGTTCTTCATCGAAACCTCCTTTGGTTGGATCATGGTGTAATGGTTCGCCGAGCAACTGGCAAAAATCGCCCCAATAGGAGCGCGTATAAAGTAAATGTAAATGCCAGACCTGATCAACCTCCTCCGAAGGTGTTACTGCATGACCGGTCGTCACCGCCAGAAAAATAAATTTTTTATATTCCTGGATCACCCGTTGCGCGAAGTCTGGTTGCCAATTATTTTCACGCGCCAGGCGAACAGAAAAAGATAACGCGACATCGGATTCATCAAATTTATGATCATCAATACGATTCCAAAGTGCGGTTTGCGAATCATCCATACACCCACCTCTCGTAGTAATTAATGTCCTTTAATCCTGGCCTGCCGATGCTGATCTTCTTCATACGCGTAAACAACGCGCCCATTTTTGACCTTGCCCATCACAGCGATGTCGGCGGTGATGGCTTCATGCGAGTCGTGACTAAAGGGGCGATCATAAATAGTGATCACGCCAGCCACAGGTGCACGCAAACTTTCCAGCGCGGCGCGGAGCTTTGCTCCATCGGTGGACCCCGCCTGGCGAATCGCGGCGGCGATAATCAGCATGGAATCGTAGCCCTGTGCGGCCGCGACAGCCGACGGAATACGTTGCACACGAAAGTGATGGTTGTAGTCGTCGATAAAAGCAGCACGCTTAGGTGTATTTGGCAATTGAATAAAAGTCTGCGGCATGCGTGCGCCTTCCGCATACGGTCCGGCATTGTCGATAAAGTTATCCATCGACAAGGTCCAGCTGCCAACGATGGGCACACTCCAACTGAGTCGCGCCATGCCATTAGCAAGTTGTGCGAGTTCTGGACCAATGCCGTAGGTCAGTATTACCTGAGCACCCGCCGCCTTGGCACGTAATAGCTGCCGAGACATGTCGACATCTTTGACGTTAAATTTTTCCACGGCAACTGCCGTGAGTCCCTTGCTGGTAAGGACTCTTTCCAAATCTTCACGTCCGGATTGTCCGTAGTTCGTGCTGTCGGCGAAAATGGCTATCCGCGTGTAATGATGACGATCCACGGCATCATTCACGATCATTAACGCCTCAAGTTCGCCCGATGCTGCCACCCGAAATATATAGTTGTCGCTGTATCGTGGCGGCAGAAACTGGCGAGTGATCAGCGAACCTACCGCAACCGTGGTGAGCACCGGAATTTTCGCTTCCTGGTAATAACGCTGGCTGGCGAGTGCCACGCCCGTATTGATGAATCCCAAGGTTGCGACAACTTTTGCATTGTCGATTAACTCCCGCGCCACCAGCACACCACGTTCGGGGCGCGCCTCGTCGTCGCGTACCACCAACACCACCGGACGACCCAGCAATCCGCCAGCCGCATTTATTTCTTTGGCCGCCAACGTCACGCCATTGCGCATACTTAATCCCATTGGCGAAGAACCTCCGGTGAGCGGCCCGCTCAGGCCGATCTTGATCGGCTCAATCGCATTAACCAGAACTGGCCATGGCAAGAGGAGCGCTATCAGCAGTAATTCTTTTCTTCGTAATAAAAACATGTCACTCCTCCCTATTCGAGTTTCGATTAGCAACAACGGTTGATCTTATCCCACCGACATTGCTGCGTTTTCTGAAAATAGGCCTTGCGGCTCAGCGGCATGCAGGCCGGATGTGCATGCACATGATGCCGCAAATAGCGCTCGTAGGCATCATCGCCGGTCAAAATACGCAAGCCAGACCACAATTGATGACACTTGCTTATAAAATATTGGCCGCTGCCCTTCATGCGGGATTACTAACTACGTACGCCGACTCGGTGGAAGGCGACACGGGTAACCCTCGGTAGTAACGCCAGCAGACGCGTAGCATGTCAAACACAATCACCCACAACAGCAGTGTCAGGAACGCCGTTATGACAGCATCCAGTTGCTGGTTAAAAATAAGATACGGCGCAACGGCCGCTTTATCCGGCGGCAGAACACCGGTGGCGAGTTTCACCGCCATATCCTCGGCCGCCGCGAGAAAACCGATACGTATATCCGTACTAAAGAGTTTCTCAAATGCGGCACTGCTGGTCACTACGATCAGCCCAAGCAAAGGCAGTGCGGTGATCCAGACATAACGCGCCTTGCCGGATTTAACAAAAATCCCCGTGGCAATTGAAAGCGCGATGGCCGCGAGCATTTGATTGGCGATACCGAACAACGGCCATAAAATATTGACTCCGCCATTCGGATCGATAACGCCGATGTAAAGGAAATACCCCCAGGCGCTGACTATCGCCGCGCTGGTCAACAAGACCGATGGATACCAGGCGGTACGCCCCAGCGGTTTCCAGACATTGCCTAATACATCTTGCAACATGAAACGCCCCACACGGGTACCGGCATCCAGAGTGGTCAAAATAAACAATGCCTCGAACATGATGGCAAAGTGATACCACACCGCCAACATGGACGCGCCAAACGCGCTACTGAATAAACTCGCCATGCCTACTGCTAAGGACGGTGCACCACCCGTGCGCGCAAATAAAGTCTGTTCGCCCATCGACGCCGCCAAGGCTTGCATGTATTCCACACTCACCGGAAAACCCCACGCGGAAATTTTATTTACCGCGTCGACTGGGTTAATGCCCGCGATGCCAGCAGGCGTATTGATCGCAAAATAGACGCCGGGCTCCAGTACGGTGGCCGCGATCATCGCCATGATCGCGACAAACGACTCCAACAACATGCCACCGTAACCGATCATGCGTATATCACGCTCGTTGCTCAGTAACTTCGGTGTCGTACCGGAGGCAATGAGCGAGTGAAACCCGGAGATGGCGCCGCACGCGATGGTTATAAATACAAAAGGAAAAACACTACCGCCAAAAATCGGCCCACTGCCATCGATAAAACGCGTGAGGGCAGGCATTTTTATCTCGGGTTGCAAAATGACAATGGCCACCGCTAACAATGTGACGGTACCCAGTTTAACGAAGGTGGATAAATAATCTCGCGGCGCGAGCAACAACCACACTGGCAACACGGCGGCCGCCAAACCGTAGCCGATAATGCACCAGGCTAATACTTTTCCACCGTGATCAAAATATTCCCGTACCACACTAGATTGGTCGACCCAACTACCACCGACCACGGCCAACCATAACAAGCCGAGACCAAGCAATGTTCCCTCCAGGACACGTCCGGGCCGGATACTGCGCATGTATACACCGACAATCATCGCAATGGGAATGGTCGCCGCCACCGTGGACGTCGCCCAAGGGCTGTGTTTCATGGCATTCACCACCACTAACCCTAAGACTGCAATCAGGATCACCATTATAAACAGCGTACCAATGAGTGCAGCAGTGCCACCTATTTTCCCCAATTCATCACGCGCTAATTGACCCAAACTGCGGCCATCACGGCGCGTGGAAAGAAACAGAATTACCATGTCTTGTACGCAACCACCGAACACCGCGCCTGCCAGTATCCATAACGTGCCCGGCAAATAACCGAACTGGGCTGCTAAGGTGGGACCGATGAGGGGTCCGGGACCGGCGATGGCGGCAAAGTGATGTCCAAACACAATCCAGCGGTTCGTTGGCACAAAATCGCGACCATCATCGAAACGCTCTGCCGGGGTGGAACGACGAGGATCTAACACCAATACCTTAGTCGCAATCCACAGACTATAGAAACGGTAGGCAATCACATAAACACAAACCGCCGCCACCACGAACCACAGCGCGTTGATTGACTCGCCCCGATTTATTGCAATGCCGCCTGCCGCTGCCGCGCCCAGTAAAGTCACTGCTGCCCACATTATCTTTTTTATTACGCTCACCATGATATTTTGCCTCCGTTACCTATCGAATTTCCTGGACTCACCGCGCTGATCAAGTCATGTTTGGCTGTCTATATGTGTCGCGCTGTACACACTGTCTCAGCAATACATCCGCTGAACAATTAGGGGAAGTACTATTAGGGATATCCCTAAGTCAGATTCGGCAGGAAATGAGGTAATATGGATTTAAATCCGCAGCAGATTAGGACTGTCTGTAAACATATGACGCCCCCGGAAAATAACCCGCCAGCTGTTCCTGCCTTGTTTAATCAGACCTGGTTCTGGCTTATGCCAAATCTGGCCATCGGCTTGTTTATTATTGCCATGGTTGCATTACTTTGGCTTTTGCAACGCCACGAACTTGAACAACAACAGAATATTTTACGCCGCGACATGTTATGGGCCGAACAAACTATTCGTTTGCACTTGCAGGTCAACCAAGAAATGTTAGCGGGTCTGGCTAACGATTTGGCCCAGCTGACGCTGAACGCAGATGACTTTCAAATACGTGCGGCCCAATACATGGCCAACAACCCTGAACTGATCGATATTTTCCGGGTAGAGGCGAATGAAGTCGTGCGCTGGAACGCACCGTTCGAATCTAATTTGTATTTACCGGGCAAACTAATAACCGAAGCCTCCTCGTTGCTGGCACTACGCCAGGCACATTTGACCAACAAAGCCGTCTATACCACGCCGTTGCGGATCACCGCCGATGATGCGCATATCGAAGTTTACGTACCGATTTTCGATAAACGAAAATATATTGGCAGTATTGCCGCTGTATATACTCTCCGCGGCATACTGCACCATTTGATACCTTTATGGTTCTCCGACAAGTATGCGCTGCAACTGCTGGACGCCGAAAATCACCTGCTCGTTGCGAGTTCGGGTCAAACACGCAACGATACGGCGCTGAGTCATTCGATCACACTGGAACCGTTTGGTCATGGCCTGTCTTTACAGGCACGTGCTTTCCGCACCGAGTCACAACTGGCGCAAACAATGCTGATCGCATTGATACTCGGGCTTTCAGCGATCATGATCTGGAGTCTCGCCGCGCTACGTCGGCACATGCGACGTCGCGCACAAGCAGAGGACACCTTGCGGGCCGAATATGCGATACGCAAAGCCATTGAAGGTTCGGTGCGCACCGGATTACGTGCGGTGGATATGCAAGGTCGCATTATCTATGTCAACCGTGCGTTTTGCGAGATGGTCGGCTGGAGTGAACAAGAACTTATGGGCGCAGTGCCACCTTTACCGTACTGGATGCCAAGTGACGTCGACAACATCACGGCCAGATTTCACGCCATGCTGGCAGGAAAACTGCCCGCGCAGGATCAAGAACTGCGTTTTCAGCGCCGCGATGGCAGTTACATTGACGTCGTCCAATATGTCGCGCCATTGATCGATGCGCACAACAAGCAGACCGGCTGGATGGCGTCTATGCATGACATTACTGAGCGCAAACGTACCGAAGCAATGCACCGTCAACAACAGGAAACCCTGCAACGCACAGCGCGCCTCGTGACCATGGGCGAAATGGCCTCCAGCCTGGCACATGAAATAAACCAACCTTTGTCCGCCATCGCAAACTACAGCAAAGGTTGCGTGGA
>JAYSTO010000243.1:0-11883 GCA_043719675.1 Gammaproteobacteria bacterium
TGGGTTATCAGTATTCATCGATCAGCAATTCAGCGGGCGACTCAACCGAGACCAGTTATTATATTTTCATGGGTTATATTTACGATTTCTAATCCACCGTTGCCGGAACGGGCAACTGTTATTTAGCAATAATATCCGCCACATCCGCATGACCTGCCGCGCGTGCCAGGGCCTCGGCGGTTTGCTTGTCTTTATTGCGCAAACTGGTATCGGCACCACCCGTCAATAATTTTTGCACAATCACTTTGTTGCCGCGCCGGGCGGCGAGCATGAGTGCGCTATTGCCGTGGTTATTTTTCACGTTGACGTTGGCTTGTAGCTTCAACAAATTATCGACAACGGGTGCATGGCCGCTTTCCGCCGCCAGGATCAGTGCGGTATTACCGGTGTTGCTCTTGGCATTGATCTTCAGGTGCTTGGCAAGCAGGGCATTCAAAATGTCATTGGCGCCCAGGTTGGCGCTAATGTGTGCGAGGTTATTACCTTCCGCATCGGTGACGAGCGGATCAGATCCAGCTGTTAGCAGTGGCTCAACACAGGCGGGATGGTTACGCAACACCGCCCACATCAACGCGCTACGGCCTTGTTTATCCTTGTTTTGTACATTGGCCTTTGCTTTTAGCAATTCAGCGACGGCCTTAACCTTGCCTTCACTGCTGGCAATCATCAATGCATCCATGCCGGTTTTATCCTGGGCCTGCATGGCAGCGCCTTTGTTAATCAGCAGACTGATGATGTTTGCGTGTCCGCCATAGGCGGCCCACATCAAGACACTGCGCTGATCACTTTGCACATCATTGATGTTTGCGCCCTGTGCTAACATTTTTTCCGTGCATAACATACAGCCACTGCGTACCGCCCACATCAGCGGTGTCATGCCATCCTGCTGGCGGAACTGAGTTTTAGCACCCTTATTAAGTAACAATACGATCAGCTTGTCATAGCCACTTTGTGCCGCCTTGCTCAGCGGTGAATGGCCATCGGTATCCACAATGTTGGGATCGACGCCTTGGTCCAATAAGGTCTTCACCACCTCAAGCTGGTTGCGAGTAACGGCCTCCATCATGAGCTTTTTACGTTGCTCCACCGAAGAACCTTCGGCCTTGACCATAGCACGAATATTTTCTTGTTTCGTGGCACCCTGCGCCGCGGCTTCTTCTTCCTTTTTGGTGGGGAGGATGGCGCCAGCGGCCTGGAGTTGAGCCATCACGGGTTTGTGATTACCAAAGCTGGCGTGCATATAGGCGGAACGTTCTTTTTTATCTTTAAGATCCAGTTGGGCCTTTTTTGTAATTAACAGCGCAACGATGTCGGTGGAACCACCGCGCGCGGCTTCCATCAACGCGGTACGGCCCAGCGCATCGGTGATGTTGATATTGGGTTTTTTGGTCAGCAAGCGATTGACCATCTTCAGGTTGTTTTTACGGCTGGCGAGGATCAACGCGGTATCGCCTTGTACATCTTGTGCATCCAGATTGGCATGGTTATCTAATAATACTTGTACGATATCTTCCTTGTCGGCTTCGACGGTGTCCAGCAACGCGGTGCGACCGCGTTCATCCGCATAGTTAATGTCGGTACCGTCACGCAATAATGCAATGACACGTTGACGGTCACCTTGGCGGCTGGCGGCCAGTAATACCGGACCGGCCTCGGTTTTTGATAGATTCTTGTCTTGCACGTTGCCCGTCAGGGTGCCAATCTTTTCCAGTGCATTGGCGGCTTGTTGATGTCCCTGCGCGGCGGCCTTTCGCAACCATTGTTCGGCATCTTGCGGGTTTTCAGTTACACCTTGTCCTTTGAGGTAGGCCATGCCCAGGCTGTATTGTGCTTTGTCGTAATTTTGTTTGGCGGCACTGAGTAACCATTGGTTCGCCTTGGCATCGTCTTTAGCCACGCCCTGGCCATTACGATATAAATTACCCAGTTCATACTGGGCTTTTTTGTCGCCTGCATCAGCAAGCGGTTTTAATATCTTGAACGCGGTGGCAAAATCTTTCTGGCGAATAGCAAACTGTGCATCGTACATTGGATCGGCACTGACAAGGCCGGTGGTAGCTAATAATACGCACAAGGAGATGGCACGTGGTAATGGTTTGATGTGGGAAACAAAAAAATAATGGGTGAAAATACCGCGGGGTGAATTATTCAGTGCCATATTTAGTTTCTACGGTAATGCCGATTTCTTTCAGGAAGGGAGTGGGCAGGATACCGCCCGCACAAACAATGACGCCGTCGTTTTTCATGTCAAAGACCTTACCGTGCTGTTCCAACACGACCTTGTTTGCTGCAATCTGTTTAACATTCGATGACAGGTAGACACGGATGGCATTTTTGGCCTCAGCCTCTTTGAGTCGTGCGCGGTTTTTTTCTTTAACGCGACCAAACGCCTCACTGCGATAGGACAAACTCACTTGTGTTTTGGGTTCATCAGCAATGCTCAATGCCGCTTCCAAGGCGCTGTCGCCGCCACCAACGACCAGCACATGTTGACCACGATATTGTGTGGGGTCAAGCAAACTGTAGACAACCTTCGGACTGTCTTCACCGGGGACATTGAGTTTACGTGGTGTGCCGCGCCGACCGATACACAGTAGCACCGCATGGGTCTTGTAACTGCGTTTGTCGGTCTTGACCACAAAACCGCGACCGTCACGGATGATCGTCTCCATCTTTTCCTTATAGTGAATTTTCACGCCAGTTTTTTTCTCAATGGCCGTCCATAATTCCAACAATGCCTCTTTGGAGGTTTCACCCAACTTAATTTTGCCGACAATGGCGAGATTGACGGGTGCGGTCATAACGATCTTGCCACGCGGATATTTAAATACCGTGCCGCCCAAGGAGTCCTGCTCCACCGTCACGTAGCGTAATTTCTTTTCCATGGCGGCCAAGCTCGCCGAAAAACCCGCCGGGCCTGCGCCGATTATTACCACATCGCAGTCCAGGCCCTTGCCAATACCGCTTATCTTACTGATACTTTCCAGAGCCTGACGGCCCTGTTCGCTGGCGTTACGGATCAGGCCCATGCCACCTAGCTCACCGGCGATAAAAATACCCGGCACATTGGTTTCAAAGTTTTCCTTCACATGCGGAATGTCCAGGCCACGGGTTTCCGTGCCGAAGACCAGGCTAATGGCATGAAATGGGCAGGCGACCTGGCAGGCGCCGTGGCCAATGCAATGTGCGGCATTGATCAAGCTGGCCTTGCCATTGATCAGCCCTAATACATCACCTTCCGGGCAGGCATGAACACAGGCACCACACCCCACGCACAAGTGACTGTTGATCAGCGGATGCAGCGAGGCTGGTTCATTTAGACCGGCTTTAACATTTTTCTTGAGCAACTTTGCATTGCGGCGATGTTTCCGGAGGCGGTACATCTGCACCAAGATAACCAGGACCAGCGGTGAGCCGTAGATTAGCCAGGTCAAATATTCATTTTTCATAGGTAGTAAAACTCAACATTTATTATGTCTGAAACGCCTCGTCGAAACCTGTATTGCTAACGAGTAATGAGGTCATCGCGCACCATGCGGATTGGTGTGGGTGTGCTGCGATTCCTGCTATTTAGTCCGGCCAGTATAGCGTATCTGCCTCGTTATCGTGACCGGGGGTGCTGTGTTATCGGACATGCATCACAGTAACAAAAAACGCCATATCCAAGTGGACTGCTATGTTATTAAAGGCAGAAAGCCGTGCCCGCCCAGGCGAGATTGCCGACCATTTCCCTATGAATAAAATACACTGGCCGTTGCGCCAAGGGAGCCGCAATTTGTTGTACAGATGAAAGTACAGTTTTGCTTGAAATTCATACGAAACATGCCCAGCCGCCACATTCTGGTACTGCCCAATGGGCGGCGTATTGTTACTACGTGTACGGTAAATACGTTATATTTACCGCTATGCCACGATTTGAAAATCTACTAGGGGTGACGCACGGTCTATTGGCTGGGATAGTGTTGAGCAGTTATTTTTCAGCTGGAGCGGCGCACGCCCAAGAGCAGGTTGATACTGCCGCCGTTGAATCCGATACCCAAGCCCAGGCTGGTACTCCCAATGCTGAATCCGAACCAGAAGAAGACTGCACGAACTTATTCCCCGGTGGCTTTAAGGCAGAGAAAAAAATTGCGCCCTCCTTTTTTAGTTTTCTGGATGGGCCCGAAGAAGCGTTGAGCTCACAGCTGAGTGATTTTGTGCGGGGCATTGATGAGTTTTTTGCGAATGAAAAAACTTTTTATGCATCGACGGGCAGTTATGTGCGTGTGACCATGGATGCCGTCGTCACTGAAGGCGGCAATGTGGGGTATAGCGGTGATATTCGACTTAAAGTGAAACTGCCGCTTACCGAGGGAAAATTGAAATTGCTGTTGGAAACCGACCCCGATGAAAGGCGTGACAGACTTGACCGACGCATTGAGCCCACGCCAAGTGCGGTAGTGGATAATCGGGATTATTATGCCGGGATTCAGGCGAGTTTCGGTGAGGAAAGGCATTGGCGGCTGGTGACTTCAACAGGCATAAAAATCGGTTCACCGTTAGATTCTTACGTGCGTCTGCGTACCGAAAGAAACTATATCATGAGTGATGCCTGGCTGTTAACTATCAACGGCACGGCGTATTGGTTCGATTCATCGGGCACAGGCTATGACGGATTAATTGAATTCAACCATAAACTGGCCCACGATCTCATTGGCCGTTCAAGCAGTTTTGCCCGCTGGACGGCGGAAACCAATTATTTCAGCCTAAGCCAGGTGTTTTCCGTGATTCATACCTTGAGCTCAAAGCATGCGATTACTTATCTTACCGGGGTGTATGGCAGCAGTGATCCCACTGTCCATGTGACAGACTATTTAGTCGCGGCGCGTTATCGTCGGACGTTGTACAAAGATTTTTTATTTATGGAACTCAACCCTGAGCTTCGGTTCCGCAAGGAAAATCAATTCAAGGATGAATATGCGTTTTTCGTGCGGTTGGAATTGTTATTCCTGGATTAGACTTACCCCCTCGCGGCATTGTCGCGAAAATACTTACTGTTCAATGATACAAGTGCTTATTCATGTGATGCATCGTGTCCAGTGCCAGTATTTTGCCGATATCATCGACAGTAAACTCTAGTTTGTCGGCGACGGGAACAAAGTCACGATCAGTGACGACATAGCGTGTTTGTACCTCCGTCAAAACCGGTGGTTGCGCTACGGTAAGGTCTTACCCGAATGGCACTTACTTAAGGCCATTGTCCGGATTTTTCGTCATTCCCGCTTTCGCGGGGGAATGACAGAATGCGAAGTATTTGGGGCACGAGCAGTGAATTCGCAGAGTAGCTCCCTTAAGTTAAGTGCCCTTCAGGTTTTACCCCTGGCCGTCTATTTACAATGCTGTAACAAAGCGATAAGAAAAAGTCAGGTAAAACACCGCTGCTTTTTTGTGTTTGAGGTAGACTACGGAGGTCATCTGAATAAAAATACACGGGTGGCGCTCACCGGTACACACAACACCAAGTGCCGTTTATCCTGTCAATAAAGCTACTGTATTAACGAGGGAGGGTTTCTAAAATGTCAGATAAAGATTTTATAAACAGCAAATTATTACTCATGAAAGAGGATAAGCAATCAGTCTTTAATGGATTTGTTGGGCCACTGCAGGAAATGGAAAAACAGGGAAAGCATGGCAAATAAACCAGAATTATCCGTTTTCACAAACAAACCGCTTGTTAGTATTTCTAAGGAATCATTTGATGATTTCAAACGTTGGGTACGTGTGGATGGAATAAAACCATCAGTTTCATTAAGACAAGTCATGAAGAAATATGATTGCCCTACACCGGGCCCGTCACTTGCAATCAGTATGGTCGAATTTGCATATCCTGAGATTGATATAACCAGTAAAGGATTTAGATTTAGAATTAATGATTCAGCCTACCCAAATAGCGATCCAAATCAGTTCAGCGATGAAGATTTTGACAAAGGTATTGAAGAGATACTTGCGCTTCCAAATGGCGGATGGTAGCAGTATTTGTATTCACTACAGCACGGGTTACAAAAAAATCAAAAAATTCTCATCCAACAGCTACAAATCCGGGAACAATGACCATTGTCCAAGACGGTTGCTAAATGAATACATTTCATTATTATGAAAATCGACATTCAGCAATATAAAAATATTGTTATTTTGACGGGCGCTGGCGTCTCAGCGGCATCGGGAATCCGCACGTATCGAGGCAAAGACGGTGTCTGGAATGAATTTGATGTGCAGGAGTATGGTCACGTGGATCGGCTGCGCGACAAACCCGAACGAATTTGGCAGCTATTTGGGCCATTACGAACGCAGTTGGTAACCGCCTCATCCAACAACGCACATTATGCACTGGCCAAGGTGGAGCATAATTTAGGTCCACACCAGAATTTTGTTTTAATCACACAGAATGTGGACGGCCTTCATCAACGTGCGGGTAGTGGCAATGTCATCGAGTTACATGGATCGATCCTGAAAACCCGCTGCACCAATCCAGCTTGCACACTATCACCCTTCATAGATACCGATCCGCATGATACTGATGTGCCCCGGTGTCCTGCCTGTTCCGGGGTGTTAAGGCCGGACATTGTGTTATTCGGGGAACAAATACCAGTACATCAAAGCTGGCAGTCTAAACGTGCCCTGCGGGATTGTGATCTATTTATAGCGGTCGGCACCTCGGGAACGGTATCACCGGCTTCCAATTTTGTGCGCTCCGCTAAGTATGCCGGTGCTCGCACTCTTTACGTAAACCTTGAACCCATGATGCCACGTAATCCGGAATTCATGGAAGAGTACTTGGGTAGCGCAGAAAATTTGTTGCCGGAGTTATTTGCTATCAGCCTTTGAACATTCATGATCACGGAAGTGGCAGTTGGAAAACAGGAAAGGCCTGTGCGTCGGACAGACCTCTGGACCATATGCTGTGTATCGCTTTTCATAAGTGATCCTCTTATTTTGGCCGATGGAAAAAATCTTAATGCTGTCGCCGCTTACCCATTTTGACCAATCATGTGAGTTATAGTTACAAGTTGAATTCACCCGGCGTTAAATACAGCGCAACGCGATTCACAGGCCAATGTCACCTCATACGCAATACTCGCCGCACAAAATGCGGAACAGGCGCTGGATTTTGGGAGAAAGGGCGTTTACTCTGCTTTATGCGCTCCGCCACGGGCAAACCAGCCAAAGCGGATTATTATATTGTGCTATTGGGCTGGCACTATACGGAATACAACATTACAATCCATAGCTGTTTGGTGCGGTATTAAAGAGCCACGTACCTGTTGGCACGTAGAAATTGCCACCCAGCATTTTTCACAGCCGAGTTTTTTCCTGCGGAGCACACCATGAGCGGACCGTTCCACTTACTCAAAACCCGTCGATTCCTGCCTTTTTTCAGCACCCAGTTTCTGGGGGCCTTTAATGACAATTTGTTTAAGAATGCGCTGATCGTATTGCTGACCTATCAGGCCACAACCTGGACAACGCTATCACCCGGAGTATTGGCAAATCTGGCCGCCGGTATTTTTATCCTGCCATTTTTCCTGTTTTCAGCCACGGCCGGGCAACTCGCCGACAAATATGACAAGGCGCTGCTGTCACGCTTAATTAAAATTTTGGAATTCGGCATCATGTTACTGGCAGGGGTGGGGTTTGCCCTGCACAGCCTGGTCATAGTGATGGGCGCACTATTTATGTTTGGCATGCATTCAACGATATTCGGGCCGGTAAAATATGCCATCCTGCCGCAACACCTCAAGGAAGAAGAGTTAGTGGGCGGCAATGCCTTGGTGGAGGCAGGCACCTTCGTTGCTATTTTGGTGGGTACATTGGCCGGGGGGTTAATGGCCGGGCTGGATCATGGCACGGTATGGATCACCGCCATTGGTCTGACGGTGGCGATGGCAGGTTACCTGACCAGTCGCAAGATTCCGGTTGCGCCTGCGCCTGAACCGCAACTACGCGTCCGTTATAATCCATTTACTGAGACCTGGCGTAATATTGTATTTGCCCGTGAAAATCGCACGGTGTTCCTGTCTATTCTTGGCATCTCCTGGTTCTGGTTGTATGGTTCGTTGTTTATTGCGCAATTTCCGGCGTACGCTAAAAATGTATTGGGCGGTTCGGAAACTACCGTGACGTTATTGCTGGGGATGTTCACGCTGGGTATCGGTATCGGCTCAATCTTATGCGAAAGATTGTCAGGGAAAATGGTTGAAATAGGACTCGTGCCGATTGGTTCAATCGGATTGACTTTATTTGGATTGGATATCGCCTGGGCGTCACCCACACTCGCGCCAACGGCTGAACCGCTATCAATAATGGCGTTGCTCGCCAGTCCTGGCATAGGGCGCATCATGTTTGATTTGGGCGCACTGGGATTATTTGGCGGATTATTTATTGTGCCCTTATATGCCTTGGTACAAATACGTAGCAACCCGGCTCATCGCGCACGGATCATTGCCAGCAATAACATCATGAACGCCTTGTTTATGGTGGTGGGCGCATTGGTTGCGGCAGGTTTGTTAAGCGCAGACTTATCCATACCCGCCTTGTTTGCCGTCGCCGCCGTGTGTAATGCCGCCGTGGCGATTTACATTTATAAACTGGTGCCGGAATTTTTACTGCGCCTTGTGGTGTGGATGCTTATCCACTCGGTGTACCGGCTGGACAAACGTGGCATTGAAAACATTCCCGAGACCGGCCCCGCCGTGTTGATTTGCAATCATGTCAGCTTTGTTGATGCGCTGATTATTACTGCCGCGAGTCGTCGGCCGATACGTTTTGTGATGGACCACCAGGTCTTCCGCTGGCCGATACTTGCGTTTGTATTCAGGGCCGGTCGCGCCATTCCCATCGCCTCAGAAAAAGAAAATCCCGCACTCAAACAAAAAGCCTTTGATGATGTATCACAAGCCCTGGCAGCAGGTGAACTGGTAGGAATATTTCCAGAAGGCCGTCTCACCGCCACCGGCGAAATGTTGCCGTTTCGTCCCGGCATTGCACAAATCATCGCACGTAATCCGGTCCCTGTCGTACCGATGGGCCTGACCGGTTTATGGGGTAGCATCTTCTCGCGTGCCTATGGTGCCGTCATGAGCAAGCCGTGGAAAGTAAGGCCATTCCGTAAGATTACATTACAGGTCGGCGTGCCAGTCATGCCTGAAAAAGTAACGTTGGAAGGTTTGCAGGAAGAAGTAGTGGTGTTGCGCGGCAGGGCAGTGAGTTAAGTTAGTAATGACCGGGTTTTAGTATTTGATAATCACAAATTATTTTGGATGGCTACAATGAAACGATCACTGTTGGCATGTTCGCTTGTGTTGCTACCTGGCGTGGTTTTTTCGTCAGACTTTGTGGAACTCTGCGAAGAAAACAACCCGCAATATACCCATACCCGTGCAGTGTTGGCACGGGTGGCCCAACATCAAGGGGATTGCGCGGGTTTATATGAGGCGCTCAGCAACATAACTGAGCTGAATGTAGCGTATGAGGAAATTACCGACATCACCTTGATTGGCGCCTTGCCGCAGCTGCAAAGCCTCAATATCAGTGGCGTGCGTGCCAAGTCGCTGGCGCCGCTGCGTAATTTAAAAAACTTACGCGAGTTGATTGTGGTATCGAGAAACGTGGCCAATTTGAATATGGTGTCAGAATTAGATCAACTGGAAAAATTGTTTATTGATAATACCCGCCTTACTAACCTTGATTTTCTACGGCCACTCAAGAAACTGGTTTCTTTACATTTTGAAGAGGCCGCCGCGTTAAAAGACGTGTCCGCGCTTGCGGAGTTGACGCAATTGCAGGAGTTGACGTTGGGCGGGTACAAAACCAACGGGATATCGGTTATTCGCAATCTCAAGAATCTCAGGGTGCTCAGCTTATCCAGTCTCAATTCGACAAATTTGGATTTTTTACAGGGCCTGGTAAAGCTTGAGGACCTCACGCTAGGCGGCAAGAATGTAGACTTGAGCGTGGTGGCGAATTTTGTAAAATTAAAATCACTGCACGTTGAGCACAGCGGGGTGAAGGACATTGCCGCAATCAAAGGGCTGCTGGAGCTGGAAGCGGTTTACCTGGATGATAATAAAATCACGGATATGTCACCATTGGCCAGTTTAACCAATATTAAAACATTGCGCATATCCAGAAATCCTTACACGGATTTATCGCCGATTAAGGGTCTGCTCAAGATTTCCCATCTTGAGGCCGGCACTAAAACCATCAAAGCAAAAAAAGAAAATTGTCCCTATGGAGAGGGGATTAACCCGGAGTTGGACAAGTTTTGTAGACGGTATCTCGGTGTGAAATAAATTCGGACTCACACAAAAATGTTTATCGACACCACATCATTTCCATTCACCACCCTGTTGGAACAAGCATGGCAGGTTATTCTCGCGGAGTACCTCGCTTTGCCTGAGGACTCTTTCCAGCCCTGGGTGCAGCGTGAAATGTACGACGGCGGTTGGGATGTTTATGGTCTCATTGCTTTTGGCAAACGGATTGAACCCGCCTTGCGTAGTTGTCCGCAGACGGCTCGCTTACTCGAACAGATCCCAGGGCTAACTACTGCGGGTTTCTCCAAATTGACTGCCGGAGCACATATTCAACCGCACATCGGCTGGGTACGCACCGTGTATCGGGCGCACCTTGGTCTCGTGATTCCAGAGCATTGTGCTATTCGGGTGGGCAGTGAAGTGCGTCCGTGGCAGGCGGGAAAATGTTTAATCTTTGATGATACTGAAGAGCATGAAGCATGGAACCGCTCCGCACAAAACCGCATCGTGTTGTTATTCGATTTTTTGCGTCCGGGTTGTGAACATGTTATACCAGATGAACCGCCGCCTGAAGTGCAGGATTTTTTGCGCGACTATAAATAATTTAACAGACAAAACTATGCTAACTAACAAGCACACAAAAGATGTGCGCTGTGTAACCAAGCATTGTGAGAACATCAGGGAAGAATCCAAATTAAGCAAGCAGAAAAACCAGCGTGATTCTTTGTGAGTGAAATCAGCCTGCTATGACTTCAAATTCGCTTTGTTTAATCCAACCCGATTTACAGGGACCCTGGTAGGCGGTTGGTTTTTGAATAGCAGATGAAACACCACAATCCACTTTGTCGTTAAGCGGTACGACGACGCCAACCCAAGGGGTTGGTTTGCTTCCATCACATAAATAAACAGGTTGTTTCGGTTTTAACATGATAATTGATTTGGAGTCAGGGGAGGGTCTTGCATGCAGCGCAACGGGTTTACTTGATGATATTTCTGCCAATGAAGGGCAGGCATCAAGCTCCGCTTCCATGCCTATCAGTACGGGTTCACGGTCATTCGCAAAAGTCATCCCTTGCGTCATAGACATACAAAAAAGGGACAGCCCAATGTAGTTTAGAAGTGGTTGTCTGAACATGACGATTCCAACCTAACAGCCTGTTGAAAAACGCGCTGAGGGGCGCATCGCGGCGTTGGAAACGAACTCAACATGCTCATTTACTCCGTGTAAACTGCGCTTTTTCGTCCGTTTCCGCCTTGCGCTGCATCCCCTGATCACGTTTTTCAACAGGCTGCTAATAAAGTTAATATTTAAAAACCGCCACTGTATTCGAGATGCACAATGTGTTTATCCTGACACTGCCGGACACAACATTCAACCGGATTATTTGTTCAGCGAGGCAGTTAGTATTGCCTAGCCTCATTATTTCGACAATGTATAATAGGCAGTTTGCATTATTGTAAAAAATAAAACAACAGCCAGAAAAATTGACGAGCCGTCTGTTATCATAACGCCATGCTGAATATACTGAATCTGACTTACCTGCAAGGTGGTGTGGCGCTGTTGCAAAATGTCAATTTGCAGGTCTTTGCC
>JAYSTO010000244.1:0-37689 GCA_043719675.1 Gammaproteobacteria bacterium
CAACCGGGCGTCGTCGTCGCATTGCTCGCACTGTTGGTGATGTTTGTTCACTTGGCTATCCAGCCCAATATTCTACGTGGCGGCAATATCATGGGCCTGCTCGCCAGTATGATGGCAATCAACAGCATTGCCCAACCCGCCACCAGTAGCCTGTATTTTACCATTGCGGTCGGGGCGATCCTGATCGCGATCATCCTCAATTCCTACAACCTGGCCTATATGGATGAGCTCACTAATCTGCCCTCACGGCGTGCGCTCAAACAACACCTGTTAGCCTTAGGTAAACGTTATAGCATCGCGATGGTCGATATCGATTTCTTCAAAAAGCTCAATGATAAATTTGGCCATGATGTGGGTGATCAGGCCTTACGCATGGTGGCGGCGCAACTGAACAAAGTGGAAGGCGGCGGCATGGCATTTCGTTATGGCGGCGAAGAGTTCACAATTATCTTTGCCAATAAGGATGCCCGCGAGGCGCTGCTGTTTGTCGACAACCTGCGAGGGATAATCGAGAATACCTCGTTCTATATCCGCCAACACAAACGTCCAAAAAACAAACCTGACCAACCGCTCCAACACAGCAAGATAGAAAAAATCGCGGTCACCGTCAGTGCAGGCGTTGCCCAACGCAACGAACAGCATCACAACCCCATGGACGTGATCAAATCCGCCGACAAAGCGCTTTATACCGCCAAACGCGCAGGACGCAATCGCGTCCATGCTTTGTAATACCTGAAATAACCCCGTCAAACCTTCCGAATTCATTAGGATTTACTTATAATGCGCCACTTGATCGGTCAACTGGGTATTTTTTCTATGGGTTTTTTCAGAGTTAGCAAGCTATGCACCCACAGCTAAAACGACTGTTACCCTTTACCCGCTGGTTTCCCATGAGCAAGCAGACCATCAGGGCTGATTTCATCGCCGGGATCACGGTTGCCTTAGTATTAATACCGCAATCCATGGCCTATGCACAGTTGGCGGGCATGCCCGCCCATTATGGCTTGTACGCCGCATTTTTACCCGTCGCCATTGCCGCCTTGTGGGGGTCATCCAATCAACTGGGTACCGGTCCTGTCGCCGTTGTCTCCTTGCTCACCGCCTCGACACTGACGGTCATGGCAGTGCCCGAATCAGAAACCTATGTAGCATTGGCGATCATGCTGGCCTTGCTGGTGGGCGTGGTGCAATTAACCTTGGGTATTTTCAAACTCGGGGTCATTGTTAATTTTCTTTCGCATCCGGTGATCATCGGCTTTACCAATGCGGCGGCGATCATCATTGCTCTATCGCAAGTGAGTAAGCTCATTGGCGTAAAAATGAGTTCGAGTGAACATTTTATTTTAGATATTTGGGCGGTCGTCAAACAAATTGGTGACACCCACCTGCCGACATTGCTGATGGGCTTGCTTGCCCTTGGGATCATGTGGACGATCAAACGTTACCAACCCAAATTACCGGGCGTGTTAATTGCCGTAGTCATCACCACGGCGCTGAGCATTGCGATTGGCTTTGAAAATAAAACCGAATTAACGGCTGATCAATTTGCTGATTTGCCCGTCACGACCACGCTTGGCGAATACGACGTAACTGTATCGTCGTTGGCGACATTAAATCAGCAAATTCAAAACAAAAAAGAGGATATCAGGCTCTATCAGGAGCAGACCAATTTTGAACAGAGCAAATTACTTGCCATGAAACATGAAGCGGATTGGCTACAGTTTAGAACCCAGACATTGGAAGACGCCAATAAAAATCGTCTCAAGGAATTACTCAAATATACCTTTGTCCGTGAAAGTAGCAGCCAGGGAACTCCAGGTAAATTGTATCTGGTCAACACGCAGACCAAAGAATTCAAGACGGATAAACTTCACTGGAAAATCACCAAGGTCGAACAAGGAGCTATTAAGATATCCGGTGGCGGCGAAGTCGTGGGGGAGATACGCAGTGGACTACCCGCTTTTAAACTGCCCACAGTGAATCTCGTCCAATTTGCCTCGCTTTTCGCCGCCGCCTTGATTATCTCCCTGGTCGGTTTCATGGAGGCCATCTCGATTGCCAAGGCGATGGCCGCCAAAACCAAACAGCGCGTGGATCCCAATCAGGAATTGCTAGGGCAGGGCATTGCGAATATTGTCGGCAGCATATCGCAATCCTTTCCGGTCTCCGGCTCGTTCTCCCGATCGGCCGTGAATCTTGGTGCGGGTGCCATTACCGGTATGAGTTCTGTTTACACGGCGATTTTTGTGTTACTGACCTTGTTGTTCCTGACTCCCTTACTCTATCACCTGCCACAAGCCGTATTGGCGGCGATCATCATTATGGCGGTCGCTGGGTTGGTTAACTTCAAAGGTATCAAACATGCGTGGCATGCGCACAAACACGACGGCAGCGCGGCGATCGTTACCTTCGTTGCGACCCTCGCCTTTGCGCCGCATCTGGATAGCGGCATTCTGCTTGGCGCGGGCCTGGCGATTGTATTATTTTTATTGCGCACCATGAAACCCCGCGTGGTCATTCTCGGCCGTCACCGTGACGGTGCCCTGCGTGATTTAAAGGTTCATCCTGAATTACCCACAAGTAAATATGTCATTGCCATGCGCCTGGATGGCTCGCTATATTTTGCCAACGTCTCCTATTTTGAAGACACCGTGCTGGAGGCTATCGCCATTCACCCGGACGCAAAGTTTCTGCTGGTGGTCGGCGGCGGTATTAATCAATTGGACGCATCCGGTGAAGAAGTGATTCATCACTTGGTCGAACGCCTGAAAATAAACGGCGTTACCCTGGTGTTTTCTGGTTTGAAAAAACAGGTGCTGGATGTGATGCGCCAGACCGGACTACTGACACTCATTGGTGAAGAAAACATCTTCCCCACCGATGACCAGGCATTAACCGCTATCTCGCAACGCTTGGGTGATGCGGCGAGTGTTGAAATGTTACTCCCTGCAAACACCTGAGCACTGCGCTGCGCACGTGGCGTGCGCCTGCCGATGCACTCTCACCCCAGGCTTTTGCTGACAATCTCATACACGTCTTTTGATAAATCCGCGGTCTGTGCTATGCGCTCCAACTGTTGCTGCATTAACTGTTGTCTGGTCGCATCATAACGCCGCCAGCGACTCATGAATTTTGCCAGGCGCGCAGCGACCTGCGGATTGAGTTTATCCAACACCAGGATCTGCTCGGCCAGAAATACATAACCGGCGCCGTCCAGGCGATGAAATTGCACCGCGTTACCCATGCAAAAACTGGAGATCAAGGCCCGCACCTTGTTGGGATTTTTGATGCTAAACGCCGGATGCGCCATTAATTGTTGCACATGCGCGAAGGTATCCGGCAAACGAGACCGCGCTTGTAACGCAAACCATTTATCCACCACTTGCGCGTCGTGTTGATAACGTTGATAGAAATCAGCCAGCGCCTGTTCCCGCTCGGTAATCGGATAGTGACATAACATCGCCAATGCCGCCTGACGATCCGTCATGTTGTTCGCCTGCTGGTATTGCGCATAACCGCGTTGTTGCATGGACGCCTCTTCGGTTTCCAGCAAATAACCCAGACAGACATTCTTCAAGGCCCGTTGCGCCATGGCCTTATCATCAAAATGATACTCACCTGTTGTGGTGTTAACCTGATACAAACGATCAAAATCCGTAAACAATTGCTTTGCCAGATAACGCCGCGTAAACAACCGTGCTGCATAGATCGCCTCAACATCGACGACATCACATTGATCCGCCAGATAACCTTCCGAAGGTAAGGTAAGTATCTGCCCGAGCAAGGCCTTGTCGATGTCATTATCTTGCAGCGCTTTTGACAATGCGTCGGTCAAGGCTACAGGCGCAGGCATAGGTTCGCCGCGCTGCTGTGCGCGAATCTGTCGCAGCAATTCCTGGAGCGCCAGGGATTGACCGGCATCCCAGCGATTGAAGGCATCACTGTCGTGCGCCAGTAAAAATGCCAATTCGTCTTCACTGCGATGGATATTCACCTTCACCGGAGCGGAAAATCCGCGCAACACTGAAACAACCGGGGTGCACGGTACACCCATGAATACAAAATCATGACTGGCGTTTTTAATCTCCAATACCCGGTTCGTGCCCAGCGCTGTCGATTCCGTTGCTAACTGCAAGGGGATATCGCGTCCATGTTGATCCAATAAACCGATCGCCAATGGCAGATGAAACGGTAATTTTGTTGCTTGATTGGGCGTGGCTGGGCAGGATTGTTCCACATGCAAAGTATATTGTTGGCGTGCCGCATCATAGTCGCCGCGCACCTGTAGCCGTGGTGTCCCGGCCTGCTCATACCAGCGCTTGAATTGGGTCAGATCAACACCATTGGCCTCTTCCATGGCGCGGACAAAATCGTCGGTTGTCACCGCCTGACCATCGTGACGGGAAAAATAACGATCCGTGCCCTGACGAAACGCGGCACTACCCAACAAATTACGGATCATACGCACCACTTCTGCACCTTTGTTGTACACTGTGACCGTATAGAAGTTACTGATCTCCATATAGCGGTCAGGCCGGATCGGATGCGCCATGGGACTGCTGTCCTCGGCAAACTGCGCATTACGCAAGACATTCACATCGTCGATGCGTTTTACCGCGCGTGAATTCAGATCGCTGGAGAATTCCTGATCCCGATACACAGTAAAGCCTTCTTTCAAACTCAATTGAAACCAATCACGGCAGGTGATCCGATTGCCCGACCAGTTATGAAAATACTCATGGCCGACAATGCTCTGGATATTGTAATAATCATCGTCCGTCGCGGTTTGCGGACTGGCCAGGACACAGGCGGCATTGAAGATATTCAGGCCTTTGTTCTCCATCGCGCCCATATTAAAATCATTCACCGCCACGATCATGTAGATATCCAGGTCATACTCACAGCCAAAGGTCTGTTCATCCCAACGCATCGCCTGTTGCAGGCTGCGCATGGCATGGTCACACTTATGAATATTTTCCGCCTCGGTATACACCCGCAGTGCAACACGACGACCTGACATCGTGACAAACTCATCTTCGACATGCGCCAAATCTCCCGCCACCAGTGCAAACAAGTAACACGGTTTCAGACTCGGGTCTTGCCACACCGCATAATGCCGACCATTAGTTAAATCACCGTGCTCAATCAAATTACCGTTGGACAGTAAGACCGGGTAGGTTTTTTTATCCGCGATTAAGGTCACCTGATAACAGCTCATCACATCCGGGCGATCCAGAAAATACGTTATATGCCGAAATCCCTGCGCCTCACATTGCGTACATAACATTTTGCCCGATGCATACAAACCTTCCAGTGCGATATTTTTTTCCGGATGGATACGCACCACAGTGGTTAACTCAAAGGCATCGGCTGCGTATGGTATCGTTAACTGCTCCGCATCCAGCTGATACTGTGTTGCATCAAGCATCTGACCATTGAGCTTAACTGTGAGCAAAGTCAGATCACGCCCATCCAGTACCAGCGGTGTCTCCGCCCTGGCAATCGCGCTATTGCGCTTGATTACCAAGACGCTGGTGACCAAGGTCTCCGCCGCACTTAAATCAAATTGCAGGCTGACGCGTTCTATAAAGTAGGCCGGTGCCTGATAGTCGACGAGATAAACGGACTTTGGCGCACTCGGCGAATCACTGTTGCGGGTTAAATCCATATTGATCACCTGTCTTCGTTATCAGTACTAAACCGGCCACGATGTAATGTGGCCGCACCATACTTGGCATTAATAGTATCAGTAATCGTATCCAACGTGCGCTGACGCGTGACATCTTGTTTAAATAAATCACTTTGTACGGCCACCGGATTGTCCGGATCATGAAAATGACTCACGCCCATACCGATTAATCGAATCGCTTGCGACGCCGACCAGTTAGCGTGCAATAAGGCCTTTGTCACTTGCCACAAATGGCTGGTTGAATCGGTATAGTTATCGAATGTGTGCGCACGAGTAATGGTTTTAAAGTCAGGGTAGCGCAATTTTAATTGCACGGTCTTGCCCCGCACCGCTTGCTGCCGCAAGCGTGCCGCCACTTGTTCGGTTAATTGTAACAAACAGGTTTCTAATACATCTGCCCGATTAACATCCTGTGCAAAGGTAGTTTCATGTGAGATGGATTTGGCCTGGCCATCGCTCACCACCGGACGTGGATCAAGACCTTGCGCCAGTTGCCACAACTGCGTACCCCATTTACCAAATTGCGCCAACAGAATCTGCTCCGATAAACATCGCACTTGCGCAATCGTCCGCACCCCCATGCGTTCAAACGCCGCCACCGTGGTTTTCCCTGCACCCCACAACCGGCTCACGGGCAAAGGATCCAAAAAGGTTTGTACCTGTTTATCGCTGACAACCACCAAGGCATCCGGTTTTTTAATATCAGAGGCAATCTTCGCGACAAACTTCGATGGCGCCACACCCACCGAGGCAACCAATTGCAACTCGCGTTTAATCGCCTGTTTGATCGCCTGAGCAATAGTTGCACCTGAACCAAACAACCGTTCGCTGGCCGTCACATCTAAAAATGCTTCGTCTAATGAAAGAGGTTCAATCTGCGGCGTGTAACGGGCGAAAATCGCCCGAATCTGTTGCGATATTGCTGCGTAGTGATCAATACGTGGCGCGATACAGACCGCCTGTGGACACAAACGTAACGCGGTCACCATTGGCATCGCTGAATACACGCCATAGCGGCGTACTTCATAACTTGCCGCCGCCACCACGCCACGCCCTTGTACCGACCCACCGACAATCACCGGCTTGCCATGCAATGCTGGATTATCACGTATCTCCACCGACGCATAAAACGCATCCATGTCGACGTGTAAAATTACCCGCGTGATGGGTTGCTTAGATTGTGTTATCGGTGACTTCCATTCCATCTGCACATCGTAGCCAATGCAGGGATGATTGGCGAGTGGTATTCCACAAGGTTTTAATCCATTACGACACCGCGGTATCACCGCACAGGATTAGCGGCTGAATGTGTCGTCCGAAATACACGCTGTTGCGCTTTCAGTATTCATAACAACTCAACACAAACTGCCGCCGTCTGAAAAAACCAGGATAAATATTAACACTTGCCGTCAAGCTAATAAGATAAACCCCTGATAGGCAACCCAGCCCAAAAACGCACCAAAGGGTAAATCTATCAGGTAGTGTTGTTTGGTAAAAATACACGACAACCCGATTAACACAGGAAAGGCATAGACCATTTCACCGAGTTGACCAAAGGCATGTAATGCGGTCAACATCGCCACCGAAACATGCATGCTCGGAAAACAATTGGTTGGCGCATCATATTTATGCACAAGCTTGAGAAAACGTTCAGAGGCTGTTATTCCTTTGTTGATGTCGCGCCAGTGATCCGGGGTTGACACAGGATAAATATAAAAGAAGGTCATCTGCATGATTAACAGCAGGATATAGCTGAATGCCATCATGGTGAATTGTCGCGCATCTTGTGCAAGCCAGTTGAGGTACAGGATGGCGGGATAATAAAGAAAGCTGTAAATCCACGCCCAACTCGGCCAGTAGGGAAGCCTCTCGTCGATTTTGAAGTTGAAGGTACGTACTTTCGATAACTGATAACGCTGGGTAAGAAAGTAAAATTGATAAGTACCGACGATAAGAATAGTGCTCAGTACCAAATTGACAAAATAATCGAGTGGTTTCATAAATTTCCCCTACTTAAATTCAATGCGACCCAATTTTCTTTGATTGTAGACATACTACTGAATACTAATCCACTGCTATTTTATTATGTTGACTACCTAGAAGCAATTATTTGCCGGGCAAATTTATCTGAACAGCGCTTATTTGCCCCTGGTGTCTTTCCCACACGGACCCGTTTTCAGCGCCTATTATTACTCTATATTGCCCTGTCTGGGCAAGCATCAATTTGCGATAAAGATTAATAAGCTGCGAGAACCCATGGATATACGTCAAAACCAAATTAAAAGACCGGGTCATTACATGCCTCCTGAAACACAACCGGAACATTACGAAATCGTAACGGCAGTCCCATCTGGGTAATTTTTAAATGTTTTGGATTTTTTATCCGGATTTTTATTTCAAACGCATCATTCGCCGCTGCGGCAATACCGATATGCGTCACATATCTATTCTGGCCATAAAGACGTTTCACTTCCCGCAGCACGTCACTCATGGTGAAATAGGTAAAATCATCTGCAAAATCCATCGTACACCTCAATATGAACAGTTGTTAGTTGAGATGAACTGTGCGCGATAATTATGAACTGGCAGTGAATTTATTCAGCCCGACAAGGGGGCAATTCTGATAGATTCTGACGTCCCGACTTCTCACAAATGGCAAAACACCCTGATCAATTCCACATTGATCAGCAGACAGGATTAATTGACGTTCTGATAAAACTCGTGATACAGCAGGACTTTTTGAATATAGCGGCGCGTCTCATTGTAAGGGGGAATACCCTGGTATTTATGCACGGCCTCTTCACCGGCATTATACGCAGCCAGGGCGTGCGCAAGATTACTTGGATATTTCTCCATTAAATACCGCAGGTGTTGCACCCCGGCTTCGAGATTTTGTTGTGGGTCACGCAAATTACGTATGCCATAACGGGCGGCGGTTTGAGGCATGAGTTGCATCAGACCGGTGGCACCTTTGTGAGATTTGGCCTTCGCATTAAAATAGGATTCGGTATGCACCACAGCCTTGACCAGGGCGGTCTCAACCTCATGTTTGGCTGAAACTTCCTCGATCATATTGTCGTAATCTTTGGCGAGATGGAGATTTGTGGCAATAGATTTACCTGCTGCCAACTGACCCACCCCATCGAGTTTACGAGTACTTTTGACCAGCCTGAGGTGGGGGGTATAACTCATCCGATCAGTGACTACGCGGCTGCCATCCGCTGCCTGATAAACATAGTATTTCGCGGCAAAGACGTTTTGCGCGATCAGAAAAAACACAAATAGCAATAAAACCCAAGCTGTTTGATGCTGTGTACGAATCATGTTTGTTTCCATACGTGTGAACTTATCCTTATATCGGTCATTGAGCTTGCCTTATTTAATTTTTGTGACGCAATGCTGATTTTAGCCTAAGTCTTTAAGAGATATACACATTCTGCGAGTCGATTTACACCCCTGGCAGCAAAGTGCTCATGTTCCGGCAACACATCGTAACAAACCAGAGGCCGGACCGCATCATAGCGCCTGCCATAGAGCTGTCGCATTTCCTGCGGCGAAACCGCAAACGGTGGGCCCGGCATTTGCGCCTGAGGATAGTCCAGCGTGACGACCAGCTGTGGCACGCCCGGCCCAGTCAGTTGCTCAAGCTGTTTGACGTAGGCAGGTCGCATAGTCTCAGGCATGGCAATTAACGCCGCCCGGTCATAAACCGCATCAATCCGGCCTAACTGCGCATCGGTGAGGGCAAATAAATCCTCGCACCAGATATCGATATGTTCGGTGGAATAACACGTTGCTGAGCTTGTGCCGCGCGGCTGTACTTGCAACGCTTGCTCAGCAAAAAAAGCTTGCACCGCAATGGGCGATAGCTCCACGCCAATGACGTGGTACCCCTGCTGCGCCAACCATAATAAATCCCAGCTCTTGCCGCATAATGGCACCAGCACCCGCGCACCGCGTGGCACCGACAGCATTGACCAATACATACGTAAATACACATTGATTTCTTCGCGATGAAAACCAATGTGTAGATCTCGCCAGCGCTGCTGCCAAAATTCGGTGTGCATGGGAAAAGTTGTGAATTCGATTGATGAAAATGACAGTGGATGATAATACCAAGTTGCTTAAATGAACACAGCCATAGATGGCGAAATGGCGTAATCCGTTGTATAACTTGTAAAGCCCCCCACGGGAAAGGATACTGGCGAGTCCCGCACCACCCGCACATTGACCCTGAGTACAGTATGCATACGATCAATAGCTACAGCATCGACACCCTCGAATTAGGACCGATGGCAAATTTTGTCTACCTGATTCGTGATCACGCCACCGGCCGTGCGGCGGTCGTGGATCCGGCCTGGGATGTGCTGACCATTTTGCAGCGTGCCAAAGAGTTGGGTGTCACGATTACCGATATCCTGCTGACCCACAGCCACCCGGACCACATCAACGGCATCGAGGGTATCTTGCAACAGCACGATGCACAGTTACACCTGCTCAAGGCAGAGGCGCAATTTTGGGGGAAACAGCTGGCCCAACCTACCCTGCACCACGGTAGTGACGTGATCAGCCTGGGCAATACACCAATACAGGTGCTACATACCCCCGGCCACACCCCCGGCTCGGCGTGTTATCACCTGGGTAATGACCTGATCACCGGCGATACCTTGTTTGTATTTGGTTGTGGCCGCTGTGACCTGCGCGGGGGTGATCCGGAGCAAATGTTTAACACCTTGCGGCATTTGGCCCGCGACATGCCAGCTACAACTCAAATTTTGCCCGGGCACAACTACTCGGTAACCCCAACCTCGACCATGCGCAGGGAAATCGAAGGCAACCCGTTCCTGCATTTCGATGATCAAGCCAGGTTCATCAAATACCGCATGCACCTGCACGACAAAACCCGCGAAGAACCCTACGATGCGGTATTAAAACCTTGAAATCGCTCAGTTTAGATTAAACCTTACCCCGCTTCCGGCCGCTGTATGCCTATATCCCCCTGCGGGATGTGTGGCCGTTTCTATACAAATTATCAGGGTCGAATCCATGTTCAACTTAGGCGGTATAAAAGCAAAAATCCTGTTTATCTCGATTGTGCTCACGGTCGTGCCCATCGTCATCATCAGTCTGTTGATCAGCCAGCAGGCCAGCTCAGCGGCAGGTGAGGCCTTGCGTGAACAATCACAAAACCAACTGATCAGTATCCGCGAGATAAAAAAAGGCCAACTGAAAAATTATTTTACGCAACTGGAACGACGGCTTAAATTTTCTGCCATTGACCCGGCAATTGGCATGTATATACAACGCCTCAAGACCGCCTTGGTTTCTGACCGGCGTAACCTCAGCGATGTCAGCGAGAAAAAAACCAGGTTGACTGAATTTTATAAAAATGATTTCCAAAAGCTATACCAAAGTAAAAATGGCAGGCCTTATGCCGACGCGGAAAAAATCCCAACACAGTTGGACAACGCGGCGGTGATCCTGCAACACAGTTTCATCGCGGCTAACACGGCGCCCTTCGGTGAAAAGCATAACCTCAACAGTCCCAGTGACGGCACCATTTATTCCACAGCTCATAATGACGCGCATCGCATCCTTACCGGTATCTTTGAAAAAACCGGCGCCAGCGATATGTACCTGATCGATACACAAGGTGATGTCATCTATTCAGTAGAAAAATATCCTGACTTTGCCACAAACTTGAAAACCGGCCCGTTTAAAGATTCACTGCTGG
This sequence comes from Gammaproteobacteria bacterium, assembly GCA_043719675.1. Classification (GTDB taxonomy): domain Bacteria; phylum Pseudomonadota; class Gammaproteobacteria; order UBA6429; family Thiohalophilaceae; genus JACQBC01. Next base: position 11,424 of record JAYSTO010000244.1, read on the forward strand.
CTAAGACCTGGCAAAGTACTCTTGCCGCAAACGATCCCGAGTTTGTCAGCGTCAGCGATACCGGTACCTATCCCGCATTATTTGAACAACCCGCTCTGTTTATCGCCGCGGCTATTCAAGATCAAAGTACCAGCGACTCCTTTGAAATACTTGGCGTTTTGGTATTTAAAGTGTCCTTGGAACAGCTTGACGCGATCATGAGTTCCGATGCACAGTGGGAAAGTGTTGGCATGGGCAAGAGCGGCGATGTTTTTCTGGTAGGCAAAGATAAAACCTTACGAAGTAATGTTCGTCTGTTCAGCCAGGACAAAACAACTTTCTCGGCAAAATTAATCGCCGATAAGAAAATAATTCAACCTGTTGTGCAGCACGATAGTGGTATAGCACGCCTTGTCATCGATAACGATGCCGTCACAAAAGCGTTGACCGGTAATACCGGTGTCAGCGAGACGAAAAATATCACTGGCACAGCCGTGCTCACCGCCTACAGCCCATTTAAATTCAAGAACATGACCTGGGCAATATTGAGTGAGATCAATACAAACGAGGCATTGTCAGCGCAATCCGCCTTAACCAGCAAGATTCGCTGGATCAGTATTGTCTTGATGTTGATTACCGTAGCCGTTGCCGTCGTTGTCGGCACCCTGTTCGCCACCAATATTACCAGACCTATTATCCGTTTGAGTAAATTTATCCGTCAGGTCGAAGAAAGTTCTGATTTGACCCAGCGTTGCGAAATAGATTCTAAGGATGAAATTGGCAGTATCGCCCAAGACACCAACAATATGCTGGAAAAATTTCGCCTGAGTATTGAAAAGGTCGCCGTTTCCACCACCATGTTGGCGACCGCATCCGAACAAATGGCGGCGATCACAGCGCGCACCAGCAGCAGCGTTAATCAACAATTCAGTGAAATAGATCAAGTAGCAACCGCGATTAATGAAATGACCGCAACGGTACAAAGTGTCGCTGACAATGCCCACGATGCCGCACAAGCTGCACAGGAAGCCAACCAGCAATCCTCCCAAGGTAAACACGTGGTCGAACAGACTATTGACTCAATCAGCGATTTATCTGACGAGATTGGGCGCAGCTCCGATGCCATTGACCGTCTAAGCAAAGAAAGTGAAAAGATCGGTAGTGTCATGGGTGTCATTAAAGGAATCGCTGAGCAAACCAATTTACTCGCCCTCAATGCCGCGATTGAAGCAGCGCGTGCCGGTGATCAGGGGCGTGGTTTCTCCGTGGTGGCGGATGAAGTACGCACATTAGCAAGCCGCACCCAGCAATCAACAATCGAGATTCAAGCCATGATCCAGGAACTGCAAAAAGGCGCCATCGATGCCGTGCAAATCATGCAGGGCAGCCGGGTGAAAAGCCAGCAGACCGTCAAGTCAGCGGCGGTGGCCGGTGACTCGCTGCTTACTATTACCCACTCCGTAAATCGCATTAACGAAATGAACACCACCATCGCCAGTGCGGCGGAAGAACAAAGCGCCGTCACCGAAGAAATCAACAAGAACATCGCGACTATCCGTAGCGCCGCCGAACAAACCACCGATGGCGCGAAACAAACCACTCAGGCCAGTCTGGAGTTAAGTAAACTCGCAGCAGATCTGCAACAACTTATCGCACAGTTTAAAACGGGGTAGCCACTCAGCAATAATTATTGATTCAGCTTCTGTTGCTCATGCTGTTTGCTTTTTTCATGCTCTTTTAAAAAACCCTTATAGGCGCTACTCTGACCATCCTTGTTCATGTTGTAATTTTTTTGTGTTGTCTTGTGAGTATTACTTGATGAACTGCGGCTGCACTGGCCAACAACATTAAACAGCAAAATTATCAGCACCCAGACAACCCAATAGGAAGTACCGGATTTTTTCTTGGTTTCTTGCGGCGCAACCACCTCGGTGTTTTCGCCATAGACATTTTTACGCCACCAGGTCACGGTCTCTGGGTCAACCGGCAGGGCGGGAAATAATTTATATTCATTCATCATATAACTGATAATGCGGTTGGCGGTGTTGCGCTTCGCCTCGTTCGCAACGATGTCGGCAAGACGTTGTTCATCAAACCGTGCGAACATGACGTCTTCCACTGTCTTGTCCCGTTGCCGCGGATCCGGGAAACACTGCATCGTCACATAGCGAACCGCGTCGAGATACGCGATTTGGTTGACAACGTGTTCATAAAAATAGGCAACCTGATGGTCATATTTAAAGGGGTTCTTTTCCGCATCCCAGCCGAATACCAATGCCGCCGCCTTGGCCAGCTCCAACGGGAATTTTTCCAATTGATAGAATTGTTTCAGTAAGGCGCATTCCAGATCAGTACGTGCATCAATGAATTGGAAATCCGCCAATGCGGCGTGGATTTTTAATTTGTCGATCGCGACGTTCTCGCCCAGCTCATTCAGACTGTTGAAAATATCATCGATGGCAATGTCCTGTGGCACACGCCGGGGTGGCTCAGTCCTTGCCAGGTATTGCGATAAATCCTGATCATGCGTGTCAGTTGTTTGCAACGCGGCAGGCATTTCTTCGCCATTAGCCGGTGTTACGTCTTCGTAAGCTTCATCCTCATCATCGTCCGCATATTTCGCAATATTCAGCGCCTGTTCATAGGCCTCACGCAACTGCTGGAATCCCAGCGCATCTGTATTTTGATCGATTTGTTTGAGCAGCCCCGCATAGGCCTTTTTTATTACACGCTGATCCCGCGTCGGCTCAATCTTCAGTATTTGCCAGCAACTGACTGTCATGGTAATTACCCCGCCGATTAAAACCGTTCTGCACTGTCAAATCGGTTGAGGACTTCTTCAAACTGCGTGCGTGCCTCACGGATTAACCGCTCATCCTGTTTTTCCAGTACCGACATGAATTCCGCCAAAACCTGACCGACGTACTGACGCTCATCACCCAGTAATTCCTGATACAACCGCTGGGCACGATGCACCAGATTCTTGTTTTTCTCCTGATCACGCGGATGGATCTTTAAACGTTCCAGTTCCTGCAGACGGTGTTTGATCTCCTCGGCATTGAGTACGCCGGGATTTTTTTCAATGGTAATGACGGATTTTTTCTGGTTGCTGACCACGACTACTTCAACTTCCAACAGGCCATTCACATCGTAGGTAAAACGCACATCGACCGCCTCGCCTGCCGGTGCCTTAGGTACTTCAACCGTAAGCGAACCCAAGAAGACATTATCTTTCACCAAAGGGCTTTCCCCCTGATAGACATTCACTTCGATCACCTTTTGATTATCCTGCAAGGTTGTGACGGTCTTGATGCGACTCACCGGAATAAAGGAGTTGCGTTCGATGATCGGCAGATAAAAACCTTCTTTATAACCTGTGCCTTGACGTTCAGAGATTTCCATGCCCAAGGTGTACGGACAGACGTCCGTCATCACCACATCGTTGAGTACGGAACTTTTTTCTTTTAACGCCGCCTGGATCGCGGCGCCCACGGCCACGACCCGATCCGGGTCAATATCCATGGCCGGGAAACGCTGAAATAACTTGGTGACCAGTTTGCGAATCACCGGCATACGCGTGGCACCGCCGACCAGCACGATTTCATTGAGGTCACTGACTCGCAATTTGGCATCACGCAGCGCCATGCGCACTGGGTTGGTGATGCGTGCTAACAACGGTTCAGCGATGGTTTCAAATTCAGTCTCAGTCAGCGTAAACGGATACCGTTGCTCATTCCAGACCAATTCGATGTTGGCGTTATTCTGTTTGGTTAATTGTAACTTCGCCTCTTCCGCTTTCTTCCAGACCCGTTCGCGTAATTGCGCGGGAATGGCATCTTTACTGGCTACCTTTGCCGCCACCAATTGCTTTAATAACCAATGCTGGATCGCCTCAGTAAAATCATTACCTCCCAAGTGATTGTCACCGGCGCTGGCGTGCACCTCCAGTATGTCATCAAAATATTCAACAATAGAAATATCAAAGGTGCCACCACCCAGATCAAAAATGAGATAACGTTGCTCGGTGCGTTTGTGCAGGCCATACGCCAGTGCTGCGGCAGTGGGTTCATTTAACAGCCGTTCGACCTTCAGCCCGGCCAGCTCACCGGCAATCTTGGTTGCCTTACGCTGTGTGTCATTAAAATAGGCCGGTACGGTAATGATCGCCTCGGTGACGGTTTCACCCAGATACGCCTCGGCGTCGGCCTTTAACGCACGCAGGATCAAGGCGGACAATTCTTCCGGACGAAATTGTTTATTGCCGACCTGGATAGTGCGGCTGGTACCCATCAGCCGTTTGAAACTCGCGGTGGTTTTTTCCGGATGGGTGATCAGGCGTTCCATGGCAATCCGGCCGACGATGATCTGCCCTTCATCATCAAAGCCGACTACCGATGGCGTGAGCTGTTCACCCAAGGCGTTGGGGATTACCTCGGCTTCGGTGTTGCGCAACACCGCCACTAAACTGTTTGTGGTTCCCAAATCAATGCCAATGATCATACGACTCCCCCGCTAACGATGGCATACTGCGCCTCGTGGTGTTTACACTTCCGCAATAATATAGGTCTGCCAGGATTCCTGATTTTCTTCTTCCGTGGTTTCGTAAAACTCACCGGTGCCTTCCAGATAATCTTCGTTGTCTTTATCGTCTTCAAAGCGTTCCCAATACACCCGCACCTTACTGAAACCCGCCTCGATTAATAACTCGGACAACTCCGGGATACTCCAGAGACGCCAGTCATAGGTAAAGGCCTTGTCCATACGTGAGCCGTCATCAAATTCAAAATGAATGTGGCACAGCAGGTGATGATTGATGGGATTAAACGCGGCGTGTTCCCAGATGTATTTGCCGTTGAAATCGTCGATTTCGGTTTCTTCTTCGAGCACCTCGGGGCAATCGGTGCCACCGAACAGATCCAGAAAAAATAAACCGTCTTTGGCCAAACCTGCATGCGCCGCCTTGAAATACGCACGCATCTCATCGCGGGTTTTAAAAACGCTGTAACTGAAATTAAAGGCACAGGTGATATCGGCCTTGGGTTCAGTCACCGCACGTACATCGGCATTCAACAACTGAATGCGACGTGCCACGTCTGCGCCCGCCGGTTTGATGTTGTGCTCCTCACCCCACTTTAAGGTATCGGCGCACAAGTCCACGCCAATCGCCGTACGGTATAAATTACTTTTCACCCATTCCGTCGACAACATCGCCGTACCACAGAAATCTTCCTTAAACACCAGTGGTAATTTACCACGCAGTTTTTCGTAGGTATTACTCAGAAACACCACCTCGACCTCCGGCATTTGCACGGACTGCTGATACAACACATGTTTATCCAGCGTCTCGGCCAACGAGGGCCGACCGGCCTTGGCTTGTTTTTTCTTGCTCAAAATACCCATGTTATCTCCTGGAATAATGCCACTCAAATCTTACCTGTTAAACCCAATTCATTACGCGGCATAAGCCATGCGCCCTATGATATGATCAAGACCGTTTAATGTCTCTTACCTGCTTGGAACTGTATGTCATTATTACCCCAACGCCATCACACCACCGCGGTAAAGATCGGCCCGGTTAGCGTCGGTGGTGCCGCTCCCGTGATGGTGCAGTCCATGACCAACACCGACACCGCCGATGCCTTGGCCACCGCCACACAGATTGTTCAACTGGTCAAGGCCGGCTCGGAACTGGTGCGCATCACGGTGAATTCCGCCGAGGCCGCCGCGGCGGTACCACATATTCGCGAGCTGCTGCTCCAGCAAAACTGTCCGGTGCCGATCATCGGTGATTTTCATTTTAATGGCCACAAATTATTAACGGATTACCCGGCCTGCGCCCAGGCCCTGGACAAATACCGCATCAATCCCGGTAATGTCGGTAAGGGTAAAAAACGTGACGAACAATTCGCAGTGATGATTGAAATTGCCTGCCGTTATCACAAAGCGGTACGCATCGGGGTGAACTGGGGCAGCCTGGATCAAAGCGTGCTGGCCAGGCTGATGGATGACAACGCCCGCGCCGCGCAACCACAAGACGCCAAACAGGTAATGTATCAGGCCATGGTCACCTCGGCCCTGGAAAGCGCGCAACAAGCCGAGGCCCTGGGTCTGGCACATGATCAGATTATTCTTTCCTGCAAAATGAGCGGTGTGCAGGACTTGATCGCGGTGTATCAACAACTCGCGCAACGCTGCGATTATCCCTTGCACCTGGGGTTAACCGAGGCCGGTATGGGCACCAAGGGTATAGTCGCCTCCACGGCCGCACTCGCGGTGTTATTGCAACAAGGCATCGGCGACACCATCCGCATCTCACTCACTCCCGCGCCCGGCGGTGATCGCAGCCAGGAAGTCATTGTCGCCCAGGAAATTTTGCAAGCCATGGGCCTGCGCTCGTTTACACCGCAAGTGGTTGCCTGCCCCGGTTGCGGCCGTACCTCCAGCACCTATTTTCAACAACTTGCCCAAGACATCCAGAGTTATTTACGCCACAGCATGCCGCAATGGCGTAAACAGTATCACGGCGTGGAAAACATGACCGTCGCGGTGATGGGTTGCGTGGTCAACGGCCCCGGTGAAAGCAAACATGCCAACATCGGCATCAGCCTACCGGGTACCGGTGAGAAACCGGTGGCGCCGGTGTACGTCGACGGCGAAAAAACCGTGACCCTTAAAGGTGATCATATCGCGGCGGAGTTTCAACAGATCATAGAAGAATATATACAGACGCATTATGGTCAGCCGAATAACATAACACCTGCACTATGACGAAGGAGCCCTGGGGTAATTGTCCTTGCGCGTATGTGCGAGCGTCTAAGCAAACAATGTGTTGATAATCGATAGCGGCATCGGGCTGACGCCCGATCTAACTCGCCGGTGCTTACCGGGAAATGTGACTCATCCGGTAACGGTGGTTTAGAAACCACCGCCGTCTTTCTTGGATTTCTTTTCAGCGCGTTTTTCTTTCAGGGTCTTGGTGGGTTTTTTCTTGGCTTCTTTTTTCTGGTCTTGGGCTTTACTCATTTCGCTGCTCCTTGATGATTGCGGTTGTTAAAGTATAAAATTATTTTCGATCACAGACAAACAGTAGCACAGCCCGGGGGAAATCGCGACGGGTGCCGGGCGCCGCACAGCACAGTGATGCATGCGTGTTTCTTACCCACCCTGCATTTCGGCTATATTCATTTTATGGTAGTTGCCTGAGTAAATAACTGGCTTCTTGCACGCTCGCTTCACAGGCGTTCGAGCTGTTTTTAACGGCCGTTAACAGGGTTTTCGCCTTAGCAGCATCTTTGTTGACACCAAGACCTTGCAAATAAAACCGGGCTAATACCAGCTTGGCATCCTCATCTGATTTGGCGATAGCCTGCTCTAACCATTGCACAGCGGTGGTGTAGTTTTTTCTTTCCTTATATAGGATCGCAATGTTGGTGGCAGCAGCGACCTCATTTCGCTGCCAGGCTTTTTTGTACCAGAACAAGGCGGTGTGTTTGTCCGTTGCCGTGCCGATGCCTTCATCGTATAAGTAACCGACATTCAGCATGCAGTGAGGATTCCCTGCTTGCGCCCCACGGTGAAACCATTCAAAGGCCTCGGTAAATCGCCGCTTTTCCAGGAGGCGGATCGCCTTGATAAAAAACGCATCATTCCAATTCATCAGGGGGGTCCAATAAATTTAATCGTTATGGGTTGTGGTGATCAATCAGGTTTAGACATGTATGAGCTTTTACTTTAATTGCCATAGATACAATAAACAACATGTACTGCGTCTTTGCAAGCTGTTTTAATCAATTAATACCGATTGTTTCTCTTTTACTCGAAGCACCCGTTCACCGCTTGTTACGTATTACTGTTTGTTTGCCAATCGCAACCATGAGCACCACCAACACCGCAAATAGAATTGTGATGTTGTCCACCACTTCACCGATAAGCACGACCGAGGCCAACAGTGTAATAAAGGGTTGGATCAATTGCACCTGACTGACACGTGCGATGCCGCCAAGGGCCAGGCCTTTGTACCAGAAAAAAAACCCGAACAGTTGACTGGCCAAGGCCAAGTACAAAAATCCCAGCCAGACACTGGCCGGAATAAGTGTGGCTTCACTGGGCAACAATAACAGTGCAGGGACGAGAATAAAGGGCAAAGACAACAGCAATGCCCAACAGATGACACGCCAGCCGCCGAGCTGCTGCGATAATTTGCCACCCACGGCATAACCTACGGCGGCGGAAATAACTGCGCCTAACAAGGCGATGTCGCCTTGATAAAGACCCGCAACCCCTTGCTGCCAGGCGTAGATCACAACGAGTGCACTACCCGCCACTGCTGACAGCCAAAACCCAAGTGAGGGCCGTTCGGCGGATATCACGGTGGCAACCATGGCCGTGATCAATGGCAACACACCCACCACGACACCCCCATGGGATGCCGGGACGGATAACATCGCCCAGGAGGATAATATCGGAAAGCCGATCACCACCCCCAGCGCGACAATGATCAATTGTAAAAATTGTTTGCGACTGGGCAAAGATGCTTTGTTCAGGTACAGCAGCACCGCAGCAAACAAGGCAGCGACCACGGCACGACCCAAACCGATAAACACGGGATCAAGATAGGCGACCACATAACGTGTGACCGGTAAGGTGAGGCCAAATACACTGACTCCCACCAGACCCAGCCACATTCCTTTTGACTCATTACTCACGAGTGATCATTCCTTAGCAGTTTATTAAAAAATATATTACTCAACCCAACAAACGTCGGTTGCCTGAGTCCATTGATCTACTGGATTCCGGCTCGCACTGCCTTTGGCCGGAACGACGAAACACGGTAGAAATGACAAACACAGCCTGTGACACGCCTATTGTTCATGATGATCATGGCGAGGGATAGTTGACAACCCGGATTTAACCCGTCATCACCTGCCTCCTCGCCATGCCAACGTCACAGTTACTTAAGGCACTGTTTTACTATACTCACCTATCATGCGCTCCAATGCCTGATCAAATTCAGCGGGTTTTTCCTGCGCGACAAAATGGCCTGCACCGGCAATCAAGACCACACTCTCGTGCAATGGCTTGCCATCACCTTTTGGATCGGCATTGATGTTACGCAAAACTTTTCCCATGCGTTGAAATGCCGCCGCCGCATCCGTGCCGTACCACTGCAAGGTTTCTTTGAGCGCACTCACACCCACTTCTTTCGGTGTTTTGGCCATGGCCATGACAATACGTTCAATCACGGCCTTGTCAGAGGTTGGCGTAAACATGGAACGGACAAATTTATCTTGAGCCGGTACAAAGTCGTCTTCAAACGGCTTATAGAATTCAGCCAGTTTATCCGCTGGCGGCATTTGGAAACCGGTATAAAACGAATCCACGCCCACTACACCGATAACGCGATCACCCAGGATCTTTTGCGCCTCGGCAGATACCGGGGCACCCATGGATTGACCGATCAATACAACCTTTTTAAGTCCGAGTTGATTGACCACGGCAGCCACATCCGCACCGAAGGACGCAATGCTGTAGGTCTTGCGACCTTGTGCGGATTCACCGTGGCCCGCCAGGTCCACACGTACCACCCGATATTGTTTGGCAAAATGGCTGAATTGTTCATCCCAGAAACTGCGATTGCAGGTCCAGCAATGCACAAACACCAACGCCAGCTCACCACGTCCGGCTGTTTCGTATTTAATGTTGACAGCGTCCGCCGACATTACCGTGCCGGTACTGGGCGCGACGGGTGCCGATTCTTTTTGGCAGGCGCCAAGACTGAGCATGGCGCTGACAAACACTAACGATAAAACCCTTTGTTTCACTTTCATACTGATTGCTCCTTGTTGTTGTGAACCTAAAAAACGATAACGAACAGCACTTACCTTAACTTCACCCACTGATACACACTCATCCCAAACAGGATCATGGCCGTGCCAACCCACACCGCACTGTCGATCACCTCATGGTTAAACCAGTGGCCGACGAACAAGGCGAATACCGGGCTGATTAAATTCAGCAAGCCGACGCTGCTGGCTTGCATGTGTTTAATGATATAAAAGTACAAAATAAATCCCACCACGGTGGCGAACGCGCCCAAATAAATGATCGAAGCCACGGCACGTGCGGGAAACAGCGTGGGCCACTGGCCATCCAGCAACAACCAGGTGATCGCAAAAAATGGCATCGCAATAAGCATGCTGCCGGTAGTCAGACTCACGGTGGGTAAGTTTGCGTGTACACGTTTAACCCAGACCGCGCTGATTGATTGCACGATAACGGCAATGAACACCACGATGGCACCATGCATGCCGAGCTCACCCAAACTGCTGCCACGGCCAAAAATAATGATTAAGCCCAGTAAACCCAAGAGCGTGCCAATAATCTTAGGTAAAGTCAGACTGTCTTCGCCCAAGACCCGCGCTGCCATCACCCCGGTGATGATCGGTGTTAAGCCAAACATGACGGAGATCAAACCCGACGGGATGTATTGTGCGCCCCAGTACACACACATCATGGTGCCGTAAATGCCGGTACCCGCCGCCACATAACTGTGTACCGCTTGTCGATGCCATGGTAATTTCGTACGCAGGATCGCGGTTAACAATAACAGCAGGCTCAAGCCAATCACCATGCGCGCCGCAATCCCAAACATAAAGCCGGGACCTTCGCCACTCCATTTAATCGCCAATGGCGTGGTTGACCAGATCAAGACCACAGCAATGAAACTACCGATGATGGTTGACTGCTTTGAAATCTGTTGCGACATCTTTTTTGCCTTTGTTGTTACGCCAACACGATGGTATTTAATTAATTTTTCACCCCGGAAACAAAAAAGGCCACAGGATGTTTGATCACTGTGGCCTTTGGATGTTTCAACGGTAAAATTCTTTAGTTCGTTAATCGCTCCATTGGCACAGTGCATGCCACCGCCAGCCATCGCGGGCAGAGACAAATGTGTACCTTTTTCATGGTTAACGTAAACATGGTATGGAGCATGCCGCGCCGTTCAAAATCTGTCAAGCACAATGATCAAATTAAACAATCAGTGTGCGCTGACAATAAAAATAACGCCACGCTATCCCCGTTTTGTGACCCAGTTGTTGTAACAAGGCATCCGTCGGCAAAGCTTCTTTGGGATAAATATTCACAACACTGACATATTGGCGTGCATAACCCGCGCCTTGCCGCCAATCCAATTCCAATAAACAGTTATCCCGATGGCAACGTGGGCAATGCAACCGTGTATGAGCGGGCGGCATGGCAACATGACTCATTTGTTCACGCCAGTTGTCGATACGTGCCTGACAAAAATGGCAACGGGGTAATCCGTGTTGCGAATCGATAACCCATAGCGGTTGCGACAACGGCGGACTGACGTGCCAGTGAATAAAACTCGCCGCCCCTGACGCATCCGCAGCCGGTTCGAATTGCACAGCGGGGGCGCAACCCATAAAACTGATGTAGTGGAGAAAGTGATCACCGATGTAAAAACGCGCAGTCGCTGAACCCGTAACGGGCCCGCCCAACAGCCCCAAGCGGGTGAAATCATCGATCAATGCGCTGGTTGATGACGGCACCCAGTCTACGTCAACCGGGCACAACACTAATTGCCAAGCAGCGAGTTCGCTCACGGCATATAATCCCCTGGTTAATTACCCGGTATCCTCGTCATTGGCAGCATATGACCCTGTTTGGATTCCATGTACAATACGCTTCATCCTAGCGTCCGTTTACCGAGGTCAAGCATGTCAGCCCCCGAATTAAGCAAAGAAGAAGAAATCCTGCGCATGATGAAACGGGTACTTACTGATGTCGCCAAAGACACCTATGTCCGGCCTGGATTAAAACACCCCCTGACAGAAAACACCATCGCTGGCATCCGCGATTGCCTGGCATTGATTACCGCCCGTGAGCAGGAGCTGGCGCAAAGCGCCGGCCGGGCGCAAAACATGCGGCCGCGGTTTATCGATGAACCGCAAACCACCGTGGTGGTCCCACTGATCAACCTCAAGGGTCGCAAACAAGACCCGGATAAATCATCAGAATGATAGGGCTGATCCTGGCCCTGATGCCAGCCTACCTTGCGTTACCTATAACGCTGCTGAACCCTGGTGTAATCACCCATGGATGACGCAGAACGCGAAACACTACAACGACGCCTCGAGGCGTTTAAGCTCGAACACCGTGATCTCGACGACATTATTCTGCGTCTCACCCAGGATCCGATGGCTGATCAGCTACAATTAATACGACTGAAGAAACGCAAATTATTGATGAAAGACATGATTGCCAAAATAGCCAGCCAGATTATCCCCGACCTTGAGGCATAGCCGCACAACACAGGAATCCCCATGAGCGAACGACGTGACAATCAGCGTATTGGTGTTCGACTGGAAGTGGAAGTAAAGCTTGAGCAAGACTCCGCCTCCATGCACACACGCGATATCAGCACCAACGGTGTCTTTCTTGAGTGCGAAACCACTCGCCTGCCCACCGTCGGTAGCATTTGTATTATCCGTATCAAACAGCCGCTGGGGAATGGTGAACCTCCGCCCGACGTGAAGGCGGAAGTCGTGCGTATTGATGCAGATGGCATTGCGCTCAAATTTATTGATCCCTGAAGTATCCGACGCCCGGCATGTCCTCTTTTGTGACCCCAACACCTGACGCAATTTTATTAGTCACCCCGGAATGCCCGCACTGCCCCAAGATAATGGAGGAGTTAAGCCACCTGGTTAAACGCGGCACACTGGGTCAACTGCACATCATTAACCTTGCACAACATCCGCAGGCCGCACAACAGTACGGCTCTCGCTCGGTGCCCTGGTTTCGCATCGGTGAGTTGGATTTTCAAGGTGCACACAGCAACGAAGAATTGCGGCACTGGGCCGGAGTCGCCAATACCGATGACGGTATCCGGCAATATCTTATTCAAACACTCAAAGACGGACAACTATTACAGGTGGAAACCAAGATCCGTGCGCAGCCACAGTGGTTACCGCTGCTCGTCTCGATCATTGATGACATGGAAGCACCCATGCAGGCACGCATCGGGGTGGGCGCCGTGTTTGAGTCTTTGTCGGGCAGTGACCTGTTGCTGGGTGCTATCCCTGCCTTGAGTGCCTTGGCTCACCACGCCGATCATCGCGTGCGCGGTGACGCCTGTTATTACCTTGGCTTAACCCGCGCCCGTGACGCCATTGCCTATCTTACTGCGTGTTTACAGGATACAAACGCCGACGTGCAGGAAATTGCCCACGAAGCACTGGCGATGTTGCCGGTTCACTGATCGATTGCGGCACTGAGTATACTGGCGCGTAATGTTTCTTCACTGATTGGATATGCCAACGCGGCATGCAACGGATATTGTGCCTTGAGTTTTTCCAATTGATGGGCGAAATCGGCCTCGTAAAAGACAATCACCTTGATCTCGGGAAACCGCTGAATACTCGAACACAGTGATTCCAGATTACTGGTCCGATCACGAAAATCTGATTGAAAATTAAATTCGGCGACGATGAGCCTGGGGGTTATCTTCTTCAGGGCACGTATCGCATTACGCACTGAATTCTCCATTAGCACCGAATAACCCAGCGACGCGTATAGTGGCGTGAAATTGGGATAACCACCCAATTCTGTCACTGCCAGCAGGACTTTTTCATCTGCCATATTACCCCTTTGGGTCATTTACCAATTTTAATTGACGGCTATAATAACGCGTATTCAAGGTCTTTCCCTACACTTCGCCGCAAGAGGTGCACCATGTCATATTATGTATTTCGCATTATCCAGGGCCCCACTGCCCTGTTCAAGAACCTGGAATTACTCAAAGAATTTGCCACCTTCAAAGAGGCGCAGAACTTTGCCAAAGAAGCACGCGTACAACCACCTCCCGCCGCCAATAGCAATATCAAAGTGATTTTTGCCAACAACCAGTTAGAGGCGGAAGAAAAATTAATGGAAGTACGTGAACAACCCATCCTGCGTGAATGGGAAAAATAAATCTGCTTTATGGATTAACATGCCAATCATACGTGCAATCCAAATGGATACGCACACGCACCAAACCTTCCAGGCCGTCTTCAACAATGACTTGCAACGGACTGCGATCCTGGAAACGTTGATGACGCTGCCGCAACCAGATTAAACCCATGGGGGGATTGTGCGGATAGGTTGTGCGCAGGGCATCATAGATGCCGACGATATGATCCACGCGTTCGTACACGCCTTCATCCTTGGGAAAAGCGGTATTTTCACGATAGCGACGCAGTGCACGTAACGGTACACCTTGGGGAAGATTCAAGACCGACATGATGGCCTGTCCATTCAAACCCCAACTATCGAGAATCGACATGATCATGCCGGCAAGTGACGTGCATTCTTCATTCGACATGTTTTTATAGACGTCAACGCCCATAAGACAACCCTATTATCACGACAGCAAGCAGTGTATATGGTACGCTGCAAAAATAAAATCCAGGCTGGCTAGCCCAGAATGGATAGAATTAACAACCCGATGAAATACCCAGTGAGAAGAATATCATGCGCGTAAAACTGACGACCATCAATGATCTTAAACCGGGACACATGACGTGTATTGAGCTAAATCAACGGCGTATTTTACTGGCGAATGTCGCTGGCACTTTATACGCAGTTGATGAGATGTGCACCCACGAAGATTGGCCGTTGTGTAATGGTGCGCTCAAAGGTGACAGTGTGGAGTGTCCGCTGCATGGTAGCCGTTTCGATCTAAAAACCGGCATACCCTTGGATGAACCAGCTACCCAACCGTTGAAAACCTATCCGGTGGTGGTGATTAATAATGAAACGTATGTTGACATTTAAGATGCAGGCGGCTGGCTTGCCGGGCTACAACACCGGCGTCTGTGGCCGTACACTTGCCACTGGGCGCGACTCAAACCGAACCAGTACCATGCCGCAGAATTTGTCGTCCCGGTAAACCTCCAGACGATACAATTTTCCTCGTTTATCAACCGAAAATTTGGTCAATATTGCCTGGCGATCAATGGTAATATTGCTTTCGTCTTCCACCCCTGCACGTTTAAAACCAATTACATTGACACGATAATCCGCCATCGGTACTACTCTGAACGTTTCAGAGACTATCACCTCGCCCCCTAAATTCACCAGTCTCTCTTCCCCATCAATGATCATGGAGATTTTGTTTAGACTATTGTCATATTCTTTGTATTGTGGACGCAGATAGGTCACATGACGATTGCCATAACGAATATGGATATTATTATGATTACTCAGTATCGCAATTAATGGATTACTCGGCGTAAAATCAATCGGCGCGTTTTTTTTCAATGGGACATAATTTAACGTACTACGCGCATCAGCCATATCGAATAACATACGATTATCGTACATCGCAAGACGGACATTCCCTTCAATACGCCGCTTGACGCCATGTTGTGTTAAGGAAAAGTCACGTTCAAAACCAATCCCAATATCCTTCATGAAGCCCTCTACCATGTTTAACAGGAAAAAGGATCGCTCGTGTGTCTGAAACTCTTTACTGGCCTCAATACCAAACGCGGACTTGCCGTGACGAACTGCAAAATACGACAAGGTCTTTTCCATTTCTTCATTGCCAAGATGGGTCCGGGTGTTTTTGACATGATAATAATGCGCTGGCGTATTAATTTTACTGTTTGCAGTTTTAATAGCGCGCGTGGCGATGCTGCCTAATTCCCCGTGACTGATACCCTCCACTTTTTCCTGATCGATAATCACGCTTTGTCCCCAACGATCCGGATTTGCCAGCTGATTGCGATAGGTTGGTGAAAAAAACCCACTGCCATCATGTAAATTCAGGATCATCGTTACTTGCGGGTCCAGGATTATTGATTTAATTTTTTGGATCTGCGCATATTCCGGGTCGGCCTCTCGTAGCGTTAAAAATTTCCGGTTCATATCGCCATAAACGCCACGTGATCGTTGGATGATACTTTCAAAATTCAGGTTCGGTACAACCCAGACCTCCCCCGCCGTGACATGATAATTCGTCACCAATAACGAGGCGGCATTGAATCCGCCGGGTTCATCACCTTGAATCCCGCCGATCACCAATAAAGTTGGACCCGGTTTACCGCTTTGATGCTTGTGTAAACTAAATTCCAGTTTTTGTGCCTGCGCTGTACTCCATAACGCTATCACGCAACACAGCAGCTTAATTTGATTTGTTAATACCATTGTTGCAATTATCCCTTGCTCTTACTGAATGGATTCCACACAATGTCATTAATATGTGTGGCAAATGTTTCAATAAAGTCTACTCTGTCTTTAGAAAATTTACAGGTGAAATCGAGAATGAGTCTCAAGTTTAGGCCGCAACGGGAACACTTGTGACATCCGCCCCCACGATTCAGGATTATGAATTGCTCTCCACATTACCCGGACCATTTGCCCATATCCGTTTTACCGGTATTTTTGAACAGAAAACCACCATATGGGATGCCTATTTATATTCGCTTGATGCCTACTACAAAACTAATGCGTCAGCTATCACCTCGCATAGCGTCAGACGGCCCTTTATCGAAGTCGGTGAGCTGACCCAGCAAGGCCGACGTATTATTATCGGACTGGATCTCGACAAGATTGAGCAAAGCACTATTATTAAAACAATGATCATGATCCGACAATACAAGCGGCTGCGCACCGGTAAACATGAATTTGGCGAAACCAACATTGCAACTGATCCCCAATAGATTATGCCAAGATTTGTCAGCCTCTCACGCGCAGCAAAACTTGTCGGTGTCCCACGCGGCACGCTGCAGACGCGTATCCAACAAGGCGAAATTAATGGCTTTGAGGGAAAGATATCGCTCGCCGAATTGGCACGCGCCTACCCGGACGCCCGGTTTGAAGACAACAGTATGCTGGAGAAGATCGAACAAATCATTGAGAATGCCGCCCAGCATGCGCGGATTCGCGCCATTAAAGGTACCCCGGATATCGACACATTGGCGGCGCGGGTCACCTTGCTTAGTGATGAATTATTGGCATCGAATCTCGCGCTCAGCGCCTATGCAACGATTTTTGACAAACTCAAATTCAAATTACTTAAAGCCGCACCCGCCGATTCTGCCGCCGCGCCACTGCTGCATGACCTTCGCGAATGGTTACTTGCGGAACTTGAGGCGGTGTCTCAACAACAAACCAAACAACCCAGCCTGCTTGCAGCGGATACTTTACTGAGAATTATGGCAGCCCAAGTTCATCTTCTACCCAGTGGTCACGAGTTTTTCATCGAAGGGAACAACAGCATTCTTGAATCCGGGCTGAGCGCCGGCCTGGCATTAAATTATGGTTGCAGTAACGGTAATTGCGGTAAATGCAAGTCACGGGTGTTGTCCGGCCAGGTTAAAAAAATCCGGCCCCATGACTATGTGCTCAGCGAAGCCGACAAGTTACGCGGTGGCATTCTGACTTGTGCTTATACCGCTGTGACCGATGTCGTCCTGGAGGCCGAAGAGGCGGAGAAAGTAACCGATATTCCCCAACAAAAAATCAATGCCTGGGTTCGTAAACTCACCCCGGTTAACAATCAGATTAAAATCCTCAACATCAAAACACCGCGCACACAACGCCTGCGTTTTCTTGCTGGCCAAACCGTCAAGCTGAGTATGGCAAATATTGGTGAACAGGTGTTTCACATCGCCAGTTGTCCATGTGATGACATGAATCTGCAATTTCATTTACAGCGGGATAATCGTAATCCACTCAACAAATATTTATTCAGCAAACCCAGTCCAAATGAATCAATTACGATTGAAGGGCCACAAGGCCGTTTCGTCTTACACGAAGACATAATACCAAGCCCGCTAGTTTTCCTCGCCTTCGGCCATGGCTTCGCGCCCATTAAGGGTTTGATCGAACACGCCATGACCCTGGATACTGCCCAGTTCATTCACTTGTACTGGGTCGTTGCGCAACCAGAGGATCTCTATCTTGAAAATCAATGTCGCGCATGGGCCGATGCCTTAGAGACGTTTCGTTATACCTCAATTGTCATTACTGCTGACGCTAAGGGTAGCGCTACCGCCTTTATCCAACAATTACAACGGGACCACACACAGCATCGTGCCTTACATTTTTATATTGCGGGGAATAGCGCCTGCATTAGCGCCGCCCAAGACGCCCTTGTGGCGCAGGGCATAGATCGTGATGCAATTCACAGCGAAACAGTGTAGGTAAAAGTGCCTGCGCAGAAAAACCAAAAAACAACCGGATAAATTATTCCGGCTGGCCTTCTTTGTTCCACTTTTGTAAAACCTCAATGATACTTTCCGCCTGATCAATGCTGCTGATGTTAAACTTGGATTGCAGTTTGTATTCACCATTGCGTTTCTGAAAACGGCGAATAGAATATTTCACTGGGCCAAACACCTCTTTCTTCTTATCAAAGTCCTGAAATTTAAACATCACGGTAGACCAGGCGCCCTTGGTCAGCACAACCTTGTCTAATTCCTTAACAACCTGCTTACCTTCTTCAAAAAAATTGACTGTCAATTCTTCAACCGTTGTTGCCATAGAACCTCGCGATGATTATCCACTACTGATGTGTCTTACTATAACGTATCATTGCTGATTTAAACATCTGGCTTGGCCTGAAAAATCCATTTTCATCCGCTTCGAGCGGCGTTTTTATCCATTTCAGCGTAAAATGTCGAACTATGTCCAACCTATCTGCGACACCGGCACCACCATTATTGAGTACCCGGCATAAACGGGCCATCGCCGCCTCACTACTGCTGGCTACAGTTTTGTACTTCATCATTGTCATCAGTACCGGTTTTACAACCGTCCTGGCCGCCATGGCGCGACTGAACACCCTGGTTTGGTGTACCTTGCTGGCTTGCTCATTGGCGAATTACCTGTTGCGTTACTTGCGTTGGCAATATTATTTGCGCCTCTTTGGTCATACACTGCCACATCGCTTGCATTTTATTTATTACTTGGCCGGTTTTGCCTTAACCACCACCCCGGGCAAATCCGGTGAAATTATTCGTTCGGTCTTGTTGCGACCGCATGGCATTCCCTACCCGCACAGCATCTCCGCATTTTTTACCGAGCGCCTGCTGGATGTCATCCTGGTTGCCTTGCTGTCATTACTGGCGATGCTGGTTGTTGATCGATTCACCTTGTTTGTTATTACCATCACCCTCGTGGTGTTGGCGGTGTTGCCACTCTTGCGCCATCCTTACACACATGTGTTATTGCGTCGTTGGCAGCAACGACTCCGACCTTCACGTCGGCAACGTATGCTCGGCCACCTGCGCAACCTGTTACGCAAGGCGCGCCGACTGCTCGCCGCACGGCCACTGTATTCCGGTTTATTACTGGGATTTGCCGCATGGAGTATGCAAGGTATCGCCTTTACCGTGTTACTGTCACAGATGGGAGTGGCACTACCCTTTGCGCTGGGTTTAGGAATTTATGCAACGAGTTTGCTGGCCGGTGCCGTGTCGTTTCTCCCTGGCGGGGTGGGTACAACAGAGGCTACCATGATCGTATTGCTGACACTGATGGGGGCCGACACGCCAACCGCAGTAGCAATATCCGTCATCAGCCGGTTAATCACGCTGTGGTTTGCAGTGAGTTTGGGATTGTTGGCCACGGCCTATTTAAGTTTGCGCCGATCACGACCAGGCACGACGCGCTCCACGTACACAACTGACTAAATCAACCGATTATTTTTGCTGCCGACGATGATTACGCGCACGGCGCCGATCTTCCGGCGAGGTATTGCGCCCGCGTTCACGCAGCTGACGACGTTCTTCCGGCGTTGCTTCCTGCCATTTCTTGCGCAAGACCTCACGCTCTGCGGGCGAGAGGTCTTGCAGCAGTTGCCGGTATTGTTCGCGCTCTTGCGGCGTCATTTCCTGCCAGCGTTGTTTGATCGCCTCCCGTTCTTGCACTGGCAGTTCTCGGAACCATTTATAGCGCTCGCGTACGGCACGGCGTTCATCCGGCGGTAACTGGCGGAATTTTTCAAACCGTTCCCGCAGCTGCTGTTGTTGCGGCGGCGATAACTGCTGCCAGCGTTGATGGCGCTGTTGTATGTTTTTTTGTTGTTCTGGTGTTAGCTGTTGCCAGCGCTTTACCCCGGCACGCAATTTTTCCTGGCGGTCCACCGGTAATTGTTCCCATTTATCCGCAAAGGGTTTGAGTACTTGCTGTTCTTGTGGTGACAGTGAATTCCAGCGCGTCGGTTCCTGCGCAGACACCGTGACCGACAAAACCAACAACAAACTGCTGACAAGCATCCGTTTAGTTTTCATGGTGCCGCCTGCTTTTTTGGTGGTGTAACAGGTAGTATGCCTGGTGGCGTGGCATCGTTAGCCTTGTTATCCTCCGCCATTTCCTGCAAATTAATCGGGTCAAGCAGTTCTTGATCCACCTGCACACTGTCGGCAAGAAACTCCAGCAGTTCCAGACTCGGGGCAGGTTGTTCACCGGCATTCAGATTGGTTGTGATAAATAATGAACTCATGAATACTATCGAGCACAGCTTAGGCCGTGTGCTTCTCGACCTCCAGCCAACGATAGAAATCCAGGTCTTCGAGTAACTCAAAATCTTCTCCCGCGCTGAGGATGGGGATGTCTTCCAGAGCGGGTATTGTGCCCGGTGCGGTGGGTTGCCACAAGAGCACACCAATTACTACGGCAATCACACTGGCAGCCATTGCCATCATGATCACCGGTGGTACGATCCGGTGTGGCTTGTGCAATTCTTGCAAGGCGGCCTTGCGCGCCGCAGCCAAACGTTGACAGGTAATTGAATCAATATCTGTCACGTGCTGATCCAGCGCCGTCGTGATCTTCGCCAACAAGGCTTCCTGTTTATTGTCCACTTCGTTTGCCATTACCAATGATCCTCCAACGATTCCCGTAAACTCTGCACTGCACGCGAGTAATGCGTCTTGACGCTGCCTTGCGTAATACCCATGGCTGCTGCGGTTTGCGCCACATCCAACCCTTCCCATTGCCGCAACAAAAACACCTGTTGCTGGCGCAACGGCAAACTATCGACTGCTTTATCTAGTTTCTGCATCACCACATCGTGTTGAACCTGTACTTCCGGTCCTGGCAACTTCGATACTGCCAATTTTTCCAGCAGGTCTTCCTCATCCTCGCCTTGTTGATCCTTGCCACCGAGAAATACTCGCCAACGATTGCGCACTTTAGTGCGGCGATACCAATCTAAAATCGTACTTTGCAAAATCCGATGAAACAAAGCACCCCATTCGTCTGTGGTGCGATCCGCGTAATTGCGCACCAGCTTGATCATCGCGTCTTGCACAATGTCGAGGGCGTCGTCCCGGTTACGGGTGGCGATGACCGCCATTTTAAAGGCGCGTTTTTCTATCGAGGCCAGAAATTGATCCAGTTCCCCGGCAGTATCTGTTTTACTCCGCGCCAAACATGCTCCTCTGTGGCGATCATCGCACCCTAAGCTAAACCAATTAACGGCCAACGCCATGTTGACGCCGGTCATACCGCTGATGAATTCGTTCACCATTGCGATCAGGAAGATTGTCGATCCGATCACCGCGGCTGTCCAGCTACCCACCTATGCGATCACCTCGGCTGTCTCAATGCTGCTCAATACGACCACCAGCGCCATCAGCCCATACGCTGCCGCACAGTGTCAGGTGATGTTGCATACAACGCGGGACCAGCAGCAGGGTTGACAACTGTGTGCGGCAGAGGCAAAAAAAACCCCGCAGCTGCGGGGTTCACGTTTGAGAACAGGTCATTCATCCACTGGGTACAACATTGACCGCCTGCAAGCCCTTGGGGCCTTGCTCAACATCGTATGTGACATCTTGACCTTCATTGAGGGTCCGGTAACCATCCGCCTGGATTGCAGAAAAATGCACAAACACGTCGGCGCCTCCATCCTGCGGTGCGATAAAGCCAAAGCCTTTGGCATTGTTAAACCACTTTATTTTGCCTGTTGCCATACATTTACCTCTAACACTGAAATTACCATCCACTATCCCGCCAGCCACTTCTTTCATCACCGGAAAAACGTACAACGGCTAACAGTTGTGGGTAAGTATACCCGCCGGTTTTCACCATTCCTACCCCTTTCCCCGGTCAAAATAGCTATAACATTGTTTCAGCATATACTTATCTTATGCCGTGGCTGGCTGCATTCGTTCACCCGTGTTCATCATTTTCAAGATTGACTGGAAGTTACGACATTGCTCAATAGCTATCGCGTGTGGAGGGTGACCTTGGAGCGGGACAGAACAGAAATTTTCGCACCGACTTGATTATTGATTTTGATAGTTATATTTTTTTATACTGGATCACGTCTGAGGTTTTTTACTTCCGCACCAAAGACAGTCTCGGCTTCATGTTCAAATCGTTCACGTAACCCATCTACTTCCATAAACTCGTTGCCTGCCTCGGCCTGCTCGTCTTCGTCCTGCGACTTGCCACTGATTCTCCGCAAGCGGGTGCATTCCTTGGTCAGGAGTTCAAGCAATATCTTTGATTCCCATTCGGTGAGCTGGATAGTCAATTCTCTTATAATGGCCATGAAGCAACCTCTTGTCTGAATAATTTCTGGCACCTAAGCCCCAGCTGTGACAATCGTCTGATGAATTCACTCAGGGGCATATTCTTGAGTGGCGCGATACAATAGTGACCCTGCCGGTCATTCACCAGCACCAGCCCTTTGGCTATCGCTGCATGTTTGTTGAGGCACCAGACCCAACCGGTCATTGGTGATTTATCAAGTCGCTCTTTCGTGGCAAGGGATATTCCCCTACCGTTTGCAACCACCATGGTAATGCCGTTTATTTCCCGCAACACCAGATCACGCGACCTGATATGCGCCAGTTTTGGATCAGAGGATGTACCCAGGTGATACAAATCCTCAGGCACTATGAACAGACCATCTTTTATCATAACCACCTCCGTGGTTTGCTAAAAAATCATATTGATTCAATACGCCGTACCCCTTTGGAAAACTACCCATCCCGCCTAACACCACGGCATGGCTGTTAGCAGCATAAAGCAACCCTCTCTCTAAGGATAGCTTATTCCCGATCAATCCATTTCCGTTCTGGAATGGTTTTATAAAAAAATCAAACTATTGGGGTTAATGGGACAGCCACGTAATGGGGATACTGACTATGGTGCGGAACAATACGGCCCTGCGGGTATCTTGATCGGCTCTGATGACGGCGTCTGCGCCTGGATAGAGTAAGCGTAATCCAGAGTGATGTAACTTAGTATTTATAGGCGCTGCAAAGCAGCAATACGATCTGCCAGCGGGGGATGCGAACGGAATAACCCGGCCATGCCGTTGTTGATGCCAAAGGCGGCGAGTTGTTGTGGTAGATGACCTGGTTCATGCGCGACCTGGAGACGTTGCAGGGCGGCAATCATTTTATTTTTCCCGACGATGCGCGCACTACCGGCATCAGCACGAAATTCGCGCCTGCGACTGAACCACATGGCAATCATCGAAGCCAGCACACCCAGTACCACCTGCGCCACCATACTTGCCACAAAGTAACCGATACCGGGGCCGGAATTCCGATTTCCGCGCGACAGGAGTCTGTCCACCAACAAACCAATGACACGGGCAAAGATAATCACAAAGGTATTCAACACCCCTTGTAACAAGGCCATTGTCACCATGTCGCCGTTGGCGATGTGCGA
Organism: Gammaproteobacteria bacterium; assembly: GCA_043719675.1. Classification (GTDB taxonomy): domain Bacteria; phylum Pseudomonadota; class Gammaproteobacteria; order UBA6429; family Thiohalophilaceae; genus JACQBC01. The sequence goes on from JAYSTO010000244.1 coordinate 35,112, forward strand.
CAGCTCATGTGCAAGCACACCTTCAATTTCCTGTTGTTGCATGCCCTGCAACAAACCCGTGCTTACCGCCACCAATGAATTATTTTTGCTTGGGCCGGTGGCAAAGGCATTGAGATCAGGTGACTGGAAAATGGCAACCGTTGGCATCGGAATACCGGCTGATTCTGTCAGGCGTTGCACCGTGGCAAATAACCAACGTTCCTCTTGAGTCGCAGGCTGCTGGATCACCTTGGCGCCCATTAAATGGATAGCCGACCACTTCGACATCATCAAGGAAATGAGTGCGCCACCAAAGCCCATGACACTGGCGAAGATCATAAACGTCCAATAATCAAAACCGATGCCCTGCTGGTGTAAATACCGCTCTACACCAAACAGCTGGAAGACAATGGTCAATAGTGCCAGTACCGCAACATTGGTTAAGATGAATAAAACAATGCGGCCCATCAATGCTACTCCTCCATTAATTGGGGATATTTTCCTGCAAAAACTTCTGGTAGTTTTCCGCGCTGACGATCTGCGTGCCGTCGCAGTTGAACTGGATGCGCACAATCGATTGCACAATATTGATCGTGACATTGCGCATATAATACGTCGGCATCTCTCGCAGCGTTTTCATCGTGGATAACACCGTTCTGATTTCATCCGGCTGCATCGGCTTCCACGCCTGGCTGCGGCGCAGCATAATGTTTTTCCAATATTCCGGTATGCGCTGGTAATATGGATGCGCACGCACACCGACATACGTGTCGCGAATTAATTTGATTTTGTCATCATAGCTGATCGCCGGAAACTGGCGTTGCACATAGTCGAGGTCCGCCATTTTATCGGCGTCATGCACTTCCTGGCGCATCGGGTCAAACACCGAGTTCACCCGAATCTCGCCATTATTAAACCCAATAAATAATTGGTAGGCACTACGATTAATCAGCAATTCTTCAAAGTTATGCACCAACTCAATAATATGTTCATCAACGTTGGAGCGATAACGTTTGCGATCACCGGTGGTTTCGCGCATCGAAGGGTCACCGCGAATCCCCACCTGCAGGTTGCCCGAATTAATGCCAACCACGCTGACCAAGCTCTCCTTGAGCACCAGTTCTTCCAATTCCATGTCTTTTTTCTCCATGATTTCTTTACGGCCTCCTGTTTTTAACCGTAATCAGTTTACTATTAAATTATTACAATTTCTGTTGATGGTGGCACACTTCCGCATTTCAAGCCTTGGGACGGTTTTGTTTCTTGTTCGGCAGCTTTTTCACCGTCGGACCGGGTGGCAGGCCCGTGTGTCGAGTTAAAAACGGCCGTCCTGTATTGCCACGCCGTTGTCCTTCTGATTCCTTGCCGGTTCCCTGTGGTTGCCACAGTGGAATAAGCTGCTGTTTGCCGTTACCGATCAGATCGGCGCGCCCCATCTTTTTTAATGCGGCGCGTAACATTGGCCAATTATCCGGATCGTGGTATCGCAAAAATGCCTTATGCAAACGCCGTTGCTTGAGACCTTTGGCGACGCTGACCGTTTCCGAATCACGACTTACCTTGCGCAACGGATTTTTGCCGGAATGATACATGGCCGTGGCCAGCGCCATCGGTGAGGGTAAAAAGGTTTGTACCTGATCAGCACGAAAGCCGTGGCGTTTCAACCATAGCGCCAATTGCAACATGTCTTCATCACGCGTACCGGGGTGTGCAGCGATAAAATAGGGAATGAGATACTGTTCCTTGCCTGCCAGCTTGGAAAATTTTTCAAATAACATTTTAAATTCATCATAGGCACCAATACCGGGTTTCATCATTTTACTCAGTGGTGCTGTCTCGGTATGTTCGGGTGCGATCTTGAGATATCCGCCGACATGATGCGTGACCAGTTCCTTGACGTATTCCGGGGAACGAATTGCCAGATCGTAACGCAAGCCCGAGGCGACCAGAATTTTTTTGATGCCGGGTAACTCCCGCGCACGCCGATACAAATTGATCAAGGGTGTGTGATTAGTATTTAAATTATCGCAAATCTCCGGATAGACACAGGAGAGTCGCCGACACGCCGCTTCAATGGTTTCACTCTTGCACGCCAACCGATACATGTTCGCTGTGGGGCCACCCAGGTCCGAGATTACACCGGTAAACCCCGGCACCGTATCACGAATGGTTTGAATTTCATTAATGATGGAGTCTTCGGAACGGCTTTGAATTATACGGCCTTCATGTTCCGTAATAGAACAAAAACTACAGCCGCCGAAACAACCGCGCATGATATTCACCGAGAAGCGGATCATTTCATATGCGGGTAGTTTTCTGTTGCCATACAGCGGGTGCGGCTGGCGCGTGTACGGTAATTCAAAGACCCGATCCAACTCCTTGGTGGTTAAAGGAATGGGCGGTGGATTGATCCAGATCTCGCGGTCACCGTGCTGTTGCACCATGACACGGGCATTACCGGGATTGGTTTCCAAATGAAACACGCGTGAGGCGTGTGCGTACAACACCGGGTTACTCTTCACTTCATCATAACTGGGCAAGCGCACGGCGGTTTTTGCCCGATCATGTTTTATCACCCGCCGCTCAAACCGCACCACAC
>JAYSTO010000245.1:0-11825 GCA_043719675.1 Gammaproteobacteria bacterium
CCGTTATCACGCAACAACAAATGATCGATACCTTAAGTTCAGTATTGAATGTATTGACCTTTGCGGTGGCGGCGATCGGCGGTATCTCGCTGATCGTCGGCGGCATCGGCATTCTTACTGTCATGACCATTGCAGTGAAGGAACGTACCACCGAGATTGGATTGTTGCGCGCCATCGGTGCCACGCGCCGACAAATCCTCAATCTGTTTTTAGGTGAATCTATTTTGTTGGCAACGTTTGGTGGCGTGTTTGGCTTGGCTGCTGGCGTTGGTATCGCCCAGTTATTACACGCAGTCTTTCCCGCCTTACCGGTATACACGCCGTGGTTCTATGCGATTGCCTCCGTCATACTCTCGATGATCATTGGCTTGTTGGCCGGGGTGATCCCGGCCCAACACGCCGCGCACCTGGATCCGATTGAGGCGTTGCGTGCAGAGTAGGCTGCTGGCGATAGAATTGCCGGGTATAAAAATCCCCCTTAGTCCCCCTTTTACAAAGGGGGAGATGGTTCGTTGCCATCTTGCGAATTATCCAGTGACATAGGCGCTGGTATTCCCTCCTTTGAAAAAGGGGGGGCGAGGGGGGGATTTGCACTGCGCTGAATCTTGTGAATTTCGGAACAGTTATTTAGTTTTTTTGAATGGTTTCGAATTCAGAATAGCAAGAAACGTATTAACCTTCAGGCTGCGCCCTGCCTTTTTCCAGATTAAGGCGATCGGCGATGTGCGGATCGATGAGGGGAGTGGATGTGCCTTGAGTTCTCTTTTATTCGGGAAGCTGTCGAATACTTTTCGGGGCATGATAGCGATGCCCATGCCAACAACGGCGCAGCTGAGGATAGTGTAATACGAGGAAAACTCGATAATCCTCTCTGGAAATACCGCCGCTTTGGCAAACCACTCTTCTAATATTTTCCGATACGTACAACCGACACCGAATGTCAGCACGGTGGTGTGCGCAACATCTTTGGGGGCACGCACGGGTAGATGATTCTTATCGGTGACGAGAACAAGCTCTTCATCAAATAAACGCAGGGTACTGAGAGCTTTATTGGCACTGGGTTTGGCAACAATAGCCGCATCCAGCTCACCGGCAAGCACCCGTCGTTCCATCTCGGCAGTGGGACCGGTTTTCAATTCTAACCGTACATCAGGAAATTGCCGATGATACTCCGCCAGATAGCGCGGCAACTCTGTGGTGGCCACACTCTCCAGCGTGCCTAATCGAAAAGGTCCGCTGTGGGTTGGGTCACGCAGCGATTGTTGCGCTTGATCCACTAACGCAAGTATCTGCGCGCAATAGGTGAGTAACATCTTGCCATCCACGGAAAGCCTGAGACGGTTATTTTCCCGCGAAAAAAGCGCAATACCGAGTTTTTCTTCCAGCTGACGAATGCGTGTCGTGATGTTGGAAGGGACCCGATGCAACCGGGCCGCCGCGGCCGTGATACTGCCGGTTTCCGCCACCATCTGAAATATCCTGATATCTGAGATTTCCATACATTCTCTGTTAGGGAAAATAACATTCATAATAATTCATTATTATTGAATCAGCAACTGTTGTAGATTCACTCTCCAATTCGGAGGTGTTTGATGAGTTTAACAGCGGTTGATCTTACCACTATATATATTCTTGCCATGGACATCGTTGTTTGTGGCTTTCTGCTTGAGGTATTCAAGCGTGCCGGGGCCGGGTTAAGGCTTAGGTTGGTGTTGGGTTTAATATTCGCTGCCTGGATCACGTTGCTGTATCTGGGTATCGAGGGAAAATGGCTGTTTCCCAGCGACATTGGTAGCGCGACATTTTTTATCATAGTTCTGATAGGCGCGACTACGGTAACTGCGGCAATGTTACTGATTGAACCACTGAAGAAATATCTGTTTGCAACATCTCAGGAGATATTGCTGTTGTTACAAGGCCTGCGGATGTTCTTAGGTGCTGGCTGGTTAATTGAAGCCACACTGGGAATTATGCCGCCTTATTTTGGTATTGCGGATGGTGTTACCCATATTACCGCTGCATTTTTAGCAATGAAGGCCGCGATTCTGCACACAAATGGTGATAAAAATCGTGGTGCGATTTGGTTTGCCAATCTTTTTGGTCTGCTGGACATCGTGGTGGTCGCAACTGGTATTGCGTTTGTGCTGTTACAAGATATCGGCCCGTATCACAACGTAATGTATGCCGTATTTTTTGCAGCGCCCCTCTTCATCGGCCTGCATGTTGTTTCCATGCTGAAATTAATCCAGGCGAAGAAATAAGTATGCCTTACGTCAACATAAAAATTACCCGTGAACCCACCGCTACGGCGCAACAGAAAACAGCGCTTATCCGGGCTGTTACGCAGTTGTTGGCTGACGTGCTCGGCAAGAATCCGCAAACCACGGTTGTGGTGATTGAGGAAATCGAGACTGACAATTGGGGAATTGGTGGTGAGTCGGTTACCGAGCGACGCAAGAGGCAATCAAAGTAGGCCGGTACAGTTGTTTATAACACCAGATTATTATCAGCGAGGAAAGGGTATGTCGAGACTCACGGCAATCATGTCGGAAAAAGTGCAAGTGCAGGCGAATGAACTATATGCGGTCATCAGGAAAATGACGGGTGGCATGGTGCCAAATGTTTATCAAGGTCTTGCCAGCAGCCCGGAGATACTAAAGGCCTATCTGCATACCAGCGACTGTTTGGCGAAAGGTAATTTGTCGGGGAGTGAACGTGAAGTGATTGCCTTGGTGGTGTCACAAGCCAATCGCTGTGAGTATTGTCTGGCCGCGCACACCCTGGTGGGTGGCATGCAAGGTCTCAAGCCGGAGCAAATGCAGGCGATTCGTCGCGGCAAGCCACGGGAATTGAAACTGGCGGCATTGGTCACTTTTGTTCAGGCGATATTATCGCAACAGGGCGCAGTGTCGGATCAGGAACTTGCCAATTTTAAATTAGCCGGGTATTCCGACGCGCAGGTGCCGGACGTCATGCTCACCATCGCCATGGCGGTCTTCACCAACTATTTTAATCATGTGCATCAGACAGTGGTGGATTTTCCGCAGGTCGAGAGTATCTGACAATGACTAGATCAAAATCATCTTTCAGTTTTGTGTTGTTGCTGGTACTTGGCAGTAGCGCGATCCTGAGTAGCTGTAGTTCAACTCGACTTACGCCATTGGCCAGAGACTACACCTTGGAGAGCTTTCAAGAAGCTGCAGGCTGGCCGAACCAGGATGCGGTGTTATTACTGGCAACGATGCAACTTTTTTATTCGACAGGCCGCACGCAAGAGGGTGTGCAATTATTTCAATCGCTGAGTGAGACCTATCCTGATCGTATGTTATTAAAATCCTGCGAGGCAACACTCAGGGCAAAAATGGCCGCCGATGTATCGCTGCTGACACGTATCGGCTGGGTCAATGATGCTCTTGATAAACTGGATGAGGCAGCAAAGGACGGCTCGATTGAAACTTTGTATTTAAAAGGGTTGGTTGAATCAGAGTTGCCCGGCTTTATTTTTGGCCGGGCCGGGGCAGCCGTATCGGATCTTAACACCGTGTTACAGCGGCAACAGGAACTGCCCTTTGAGGCAACGCGCAGTATTCATACCGCATTGGCACGTGCGCACGATACGCTCGGTGACGAACAGAATTCCAAGCTTCATTTAAAGATGGCGGGCGTTTCCTCTTTGGACGGTCCGCATCTTCTCTCCAATAACAAGGCGATTTCATTTTTAACCAACGCCAGTGTTACCGCGAAAGAGGGTTACCGGTTCGTTAAGCCTCAGGTCGTGGAAGTTGCAAAAAAATTCTGGGTTATTCAGGGTTATGATTTCGCGAACATCATTGCCTGGGAAACCTCGGCAGGGGTGGTGCTGGTTGATACCGGGACAACCATTGCGTCGGCGGAAAAAGCCAAGGCGGCACTACGTAGCGTTACGCAAAAACCCATTCACACCATCATCATTACCCATTCGCATTGGGATCATGTCGGTGGTATTTCAGTTTTTCTGGAGACAGCAACAAAAATCATCGCCAGCAATTTGTTCTGGCAGGAACTTCAGGTAATTAACCAATCACCATTGCCATTTCATTATGTGTTTGGCAGGGATGCAAAAAAAGATGTTTATACTTTAAAGCCAGATCGCCTTATTCAGAAAACAGAGGAGTTAACCATCGGTGGGTTGCAACTGCGATTAATCCCTGTGTCAGGGGGAGAGACCGTGGATGCGTTGATTATCTACGATGTACAAAGGCAGATTGCGATCGTCGGTGATGTATTAATGCCATATTTTGGCGCCCCCTGGGCCGCGGAAGGTTCAGCGGAAAATTTATTGGCCACTATCCGCGCCTTGCGAACATTGCATGCCAAACAACTGATTCATGGTCACGACCCACTGACACGTTATTTCAACACCAACGCCCTTGCCGGTCTGGAGATGGCCATTGCAGAAACCATCCAGCACACAAAACAGATGACCTCGGCTGGTCTGACAGTTGCTGAGATTCTTCGTGATCTTAAACTACCGGTTATTCTGAAAACCGAGCCACATGCCGTGCTCGGATTTCTGGTGATGCGGGAAGGTCTGATCCAACGTGTCGCCAGAGAACAAACAGGTTACTGGAGCGCTGATGGCGAGGGCATCGATCCGGTGACGCAGAATGAAATGTCGTTGGCCATTGATCTGGTCGGCGGCCAATCCGCTTCGGCGTTCATCAATGCCAGTGAAAGGCTCTTGCATCGCGGCGACAACAATCTGGCCGTGCGCATTGCCAAACTGGGTTCGTTGCGATACCCGGACGATAAAAAAATGAAAGAGATCTATTTAGCCGCGCTTGATCGCCTGCGCGATAAAAATCAGTTGATCAACCCATTCAAGTTTATGATCTATTCTGAGATGGCAGACAAGGAGTTAAAACCGATTGATGAAACGGGAAAACTATTTTCTGTACCACATGCGCCGCATGGCAATCAGACCGAGAAGCGGACCGGGCAGTAACAACCAGGCAACGTATGACGAAGCCAGTGGCCAGAGAATAGTACTCAATTCAATAGAGGCAATTGTGATCGCAAAGCCGATGCTATTCATCAGTGCCAGTGCGCTACCAACGCGATCACCAGTGCAAGCTTGCGCGGCCAAGGCTGAAAACTGCGGTGAATCGGCTACCACGAAAAATCCCCATACCAGCAGCAGCAAAAGCACAAAAGGATAAGGCATAACTTGTGCCCAAGGATAAATCAAACACAGCAATGCTGATCCAGCCAGTGCGAGGATCGCAATCCTGCCACTGCCCCAACGATGGCTGAGCATTCCACCCGTGATGCAACCGATACCGCCAGCGACAAATATGCCGAATGCCATCAGTGACACGTTGTGCCCGTTTGTTTCATTGCTGTTTTGTGCAATCAGCAACGGCACAAGCGCCCAGAACGCATAAAGTTCCCACATGTGGCCAAAGTAACCAAAGGCGGCTGCACGAAATCCAGGAATACGAAATGTCGGCAGTGCGCTGCCCCATTGCAATCGACGCTTGCCACTGTGGTACGGTCCATCACCGAGCCACCACACTAACGCCGCTGCTATTATCGCTAGGATCGAGGTGAGAATAATTACACTTTGCCAAGCCGGTATCATGCGGATACCGCGTATGAAATGCGGTAAGCCGGTACCCAAAGCCAGTGTGCCGACCAGCCAACCCAGCGCGTGCCCGGCTTTGTCGGGTGCCCAGCTCATCACCAGTTTCATGCCAATCGGATAAACCCCGGCGAGAGTTACGCCCGTCACGAAGCGAAATAACAAGGCAGCAGCGAGATTACCCTCCACACTGACGAATGCCGCATTCACCATTGCACCTGCAATGGCACACGTGGCGAAGATACGACTGGCCGAGTAGCGATCGGCCAGTCCGGACAGGGCGAGTAACAATGTGCCGACGATAAAACCCAGCTGCACGGCGCTGGTCAGATGTCCAATCTCGACAGGGGTAATGCCCCATTTACCGTGCAATGTATCAGCAATGGCATTAACACTGAACCACAGTGATCCCCCAAGCAGTTCTGCAATCACGATAAGGGAAATAGCGTAACGTGACGTCATTCGGCGCCGGCAGACTCAATGTTAATAATGATTGCTGGTATCGGATGCATATCATCCCGTTAAAATAACCAGACGCGCCAACCGGCATCTTCCAGACCAAGAATATCAATTTGGCCGAAACTCTCCGCTGATCCTCGCACAAGACCGCAGGCGGCGCTGGCTGAATCAACGTGATCAAAAGCAATCGCACAGTTTTCGCACGCGCCCTTGATCGTACCTGCTTGTGACACTTCTTTAAACAGCGTATGCATCGAATGGTCGCGTTCAGCAAGAACGCCAGGCCAATACGTGCCTTCGGCAGCGAAGTAGACCTCCACACTATCGCCTCGGGAGTGCGCTTGTTTGGCATGGGCGAGGGCGTGGAAAACGCGTCCTGATTCGTTTTGACCGGCGTATATCACAAATGCTTGTTTTTTTGTTGACATGGATTTTTCCTTTTTTCAAATACTAATAAAATCAACTGAAATTACAGTTGTACGATTAACGTGATAAATAATCGGGCTGCGCAATATTTTGTATACCACGAAAAACGCCCGTCATACTTCAGACTAAAATAGCATTGTTGCTGCGCCAGATGAAATGAATTATTATGAACTGACTATTCATGAATGGAGAATACTCGTGGAATTGACTGACTTAAGAATATTTATTGATGTTGTCGATTCTGGCGGTATTACGGCTGCAGCAAATAAAGTTCACCGGGTTCCTTCTGGAATCACAACCCGGATCAAGTTGCTTGAGGAAGAGTTGGGTACCACGCTTTTTGACCGCATCAGAAATAAAATGATATTAACATCAGATGGAATCTTGTTTTTAGATTATGCAAAACGTATCGTTTTTTTGGCTAACGAGGCCGTTTCAACAGTCGGAAACTCTGTGGAACAAGGCAGTTTAAGAATAGGATCCATGGATTCTGTTGCTTTCAGGTTTTCTAATGAACTTAGTAAATATCATAATACTTGTCCCAATGTGTCACTCAGCCTCGTGTCGGGTACGTCACATGAACTCATTGGCATGGTCAAAAACGGGGATATTGACATGGCCATTACCCTTGATCCACCTCAAGACAAAAACTTATCATCCGAATTTATTTCCGAAGATCAGGTATGTTTGATTACCGATCTGGGGCACCCGGCTATTAAAACCCCATCCGCAATTGGATCATCATCAATTCTGGTTTTTCAACACGGCTGTCCTTATCGATTTAAACTGGAAGAATGGCTGAGAAATAGCAACGTGATACCGTCTCGAATCGTAGAGATACACTCCTATCACGCCATGATTGGCTGCGTAGTCGCTGGAATGGGCATTGCCATTGTTCCGGAGTCCATTCTCAGGGGTTATCCAAAAAATGCCGGGTTCAAAATTCATGAATTGCCAAAGAAACTCTCTCAGGGAGAATTAAGAGCCGTATATCGTGGAACTAAGAAAAATAAAAAATATGAGAACCTGTTGAGGTTACTGAAAGGACTCTAGAAAGTTGCAAGACGTAATAATGATGGCGGCTCACACTCGATAACCAGCTCGTGTCCAGTACGGGGATGACGAAAGCGCAACTCGGCGGCATGCAAATGGTAACCGGGGTCGCCGGGCACCGTGCGCGAATCAGCGGCGGGTAAACCGCCCGCAAGGTAAAGTGGATCACCGACTAATGGGTAGCCTGCTGCTGCCAGGTGTATACGGATCTGATGTGGTCGACCGGTTGCAATCTGCACATCACAGAGAAAGGAATCGGTGCGACGTTCAAGCACTATCACCTGCGATAAGGAAGGTTTGCCGTTTGCACTGGCGGCATGCAACGAACCGAGCAACGGGTGTGGCACCGGGCCGATGGGCGCGGTGATTGTTTTTGTATCCCATTCCGGCAGACCACGCGCCAACGCACGGTAACGTTTCTTCACTGCTTTATCTGACCACTGCCGCATCAAATTTGTTCGTGCAGGCGGGTTGCGTGCGCACAATACAATGCCCGATGTCCATCGCCCCAAGCGATGTAATGGCGTGGCATCAGACGCATAACGTTGTACCTGATAGAGCAACGTTGCTTGCAGGAAATTAGCACCCGGTAGTGTCGGTAATCCAGCCGGTTTGGCGACGGCTAACAGATCGTCGTCTTCGTACAACACAGCAAACGATCGGGGTGCAGCAGGTTCGATCCAGGGTGGGCGGTGCCAAACCAACTCGCTGCCGTGCCGTAATACACTGTCGGGCTGTGCAGGGTTGCCGTCAATGAGTACGCGACCGGCTGTGATACGTGTTACCCATTCCTCAGCGGAAGAGTGATGATAGCGCCGGGTTAAATACACCAGTAAAAGCTGCCCATCTACCGTCTTACCGAGTTGTTCACGGTATTCACAGCCGTCATTCAATACTGCCTCTGAAGTGGTTAACGAGGTTGATGTCATACGGTTTCCAAACGCATTTTGAAATAGTATTTTGCAGAAGATCCATTATTCGCAGAGCAATGTTTGTTTTGTAAATAAGTCACAAACCCGCCGTCACTAATTCCTATAGCATCGTGGAAGTTTAAAGGTAATTTAACCTCATGGAAAGGCGAAGGAGTGATCGGCTATGAGTATTTACCGCGGGTTTATCGTCTGGGCGAGCGGGATTGTCATTATTCTTGGACTATTTCTGATCTTTGTCGCGGCAGGCTGGCCGGGCAAGGAAAACAACTGTATTAACGATACCCCCGATAGCTGTTTCTGCGAGGCATTTGATCGTGCCGAAGTGATGGCGGGTGCGTCGGGCGTACGTCAACCGGTAAATACCTGGTTTAATCTGTATGCTATCCTCAGCTCCTTTGTGGTTGCTTTGCTTGTTTATTTTGATCGTAAAGTATTTCGCGCGACCACTGCGCCGAACCTGATGCGCTCAAACACCGTTGTGCCTGATCTGTATATATTCGCCGTGTTATTCCTCGGTCTGGGGAGTATGTGGTTTCATGGATCGTTGACCGAATGGGGAGGGGTGATGGACGGGTTATCCATGTATGTCTATGCGTCCTTCCTGGCATTTTACTCAATACGTCGCATCTGGGATAACGCCTGGTTTTTCTGGATCGGCTATGTGGCGACGGTGGTACTTTTTACCTTTTTGCATACTGTGTTGCCGTCGTTCGTCAACATCATGATATTAGTAGTGGCCTATTTGGTGATTGAGGTTTATATCTGGGTGCGTAGTGGTAAAGTTATGCAGGGGCGACCCGGTACCATAACACTCTGGGTACTTGCCGTCGTCGCGATTCTTGCGGCAACCTTCTTTTGGGTTGCATCACACACGGGTAATTTTATGTGTGATCCACACAGTGGCTTCCAGCCTCACGGCATGCTCTGGCACCCGTTGGCCGGGGTGATGGCGATACTGTTGTATTTTTACTGGCGCGCCGCCGCCGACCCGGTTTGATATCGGGACAGTTCGCAAACGATTTGCGCGTAAACCTCGCGTCCACTCATTAGGACGCGAGAAGTATTTCCTCATGGTAAATTTGATTAAAATGATTTAACCTACATACAATCATAAGGGCAGACGCCCTGTTTTTGAATCAAGTGACGGGATTGAAACAAAGTGTTTTGCTTGTCGCTTTAAGGTAAAAATTAGTTAAAACAATGCAATACTTACACGAGTTATTTTCATATGAAATGAAGGGTGAAGAACTTTATCGTGTCGACGATGAAATAGGTTCGGTTATCGTACTCGAGCGCCGCGACCGCCGCACACTCACCCTTGGCTCTATTTATGAACAAAGCAGCGTTTTAATCAGCAAGCCTCATGCCCTGGTGCATGGCTATACGCAAGCCATGTTACTAAGCTTGTTGTTCATTAAACCAAACCATGTAACGCTGTTCGGTCTGGGCGGCGGGAGTCTGGCGTTATGCCTGCATCGTGCCTTTCCGCAACTGACCGTCCATGCCATTGAGTTGCGGCGCGCGGTGATTGACGCGGCCTATCGTTATTTTTATTTGCCACACAGTGCCAGGTTGCAAGTGACGCAGGACGATGTCAGCGTCTATTTAGCAACGGCCACCGCTGGCAGCACGGATATTATCTTGAGTGATTTATATCATCAGTATGGGATGGATGCCCTGCAATTAAAACAAGACTATATTAAACGGTGTTACGGGCTGCTGAGTGATGACGGTTGGCTGGTGCTGAATTACCACGATTTACCCACCGAGAGTTCCCCCGTGATCCAATCGATTGTCGCCTTGTTCGTTGAAGTTTATTATTGTACTGTTCCGAGTGGGAACTGGGTTATTTTTTGTGGTAAAAGTACGATGACAATAAGTCGTAACCAACTCAACGTCCGCGTCAAAGAACTTGAAAAGTTAATTTCGAATCCACTCACAACGCATTTTAAACAACTGGTACGGCATAAAGTTTCGTCATGACCAACAACAGTCGTCGCCTCCGATATTTGCGCGAGCACATTCCTTCTTTTGAATGTACGCCGGATTGCCACGATTGTTGTGGACCGGTGACCACCAGTAGCGAAGAAATGGCACGACTCCCGGTTATAAGCGACCAAGCACATGCGGCAGCGCTGGCAGAGCTGCGCTGCCCACACTTAGGCGACGAGGGTTGCCAGGTTTATGGCGAGCGGCCACTGATCTGTCGTTTGTTCGGGACCACACCACGACTCGCTTGTCCAAACGGCAAACGGCCTGAGGTGATGATCGATCCGCGTATTGAGCAGCAGATCCAACGCTTTATTGCGGAAACACGTCAGGTGCTGGTTTGATGATTGAGGCGGCGATGTACAGCAAGCCCGATAGCGATTAATCCGGTTTTTTTGTGCGCGGACAGTCGAGTTGGTGGTGGCGGACTGGCAGGCAATCAAGTTGTAATGCAGTTAACTTACCACCCCAGACACAACCAGTATCAATTGCAAAGATACCAGGGGCGTGATAAGCGCCGAGGGTTGACCAATGGCCGAAGATGATTGCGCTGTCTTTGTTCTGGCGATCAGGCATGTCAAACCAGGGCCGCTGTGTTGCGGGTTGTGTACCAGGCGGGCCTTTGTGGTTTAAGGCCAGACGGCCATCGATCTCGCAATAACGCAGGCGGGTAAAACAATTGCAAATAAAACGTAAGCGTTCCATGCCATGTAAATCAGCCGACCATCGATCCGGCTGATCGCCGTACATCTGCGCGAGAAAGGGTGTGTAGTCATTACCACGTAATACGGTTTCCAATTCCTGTGCGCACTGTTGGGCGGTGGCCAGATCCCATTGCGGCGGCAGACCGGCATGGATGAGGGTAAATCCAGAGGTGGTGTCGTGATGCAGCAGGGGTCGCTGCCGTAACCAATGCAGTAATTCATCTTTGTCGTTGGCGTGCAGAATATCAACCAGGTCATGGTGTTTGTCGGCGCGCAGGCCGTGGGCGACGGCGAGCAGATGCAAATCATGATTGCCCAGCACAGTGATCGCACTATCGCCTAATTGTTTTACAAAGCGCAACACGCCCAATGAATCCGGACCGCGATTCACCAAGTCACCGACAAACCAGAGTTGATCTTCCGTGGAGTTGAAGTGAATTTTTTCCAGCAGGGCTTGCAACGAATTCAAACAGCCTTGCACATCACCGATTGCGTAGATGGCCATGGTAAATTATTTTTCCTTGCGCAACACAATGCGCCGGAACCAGCCATCGGCCAGCGCGGGTACATCACTGTGTACGTGTAGCGATGGACAGTGTGCCAGGACATCTTCAAACACCACGGTGGTGCTGGTAGCAAAAT
>JAYSTO010000246.1:0-4573 GCA_043719675.1 Gammaproteobacteria bacterium
CAGATCGGTTTTAAATCCGTGACGGATGAAACCAATCTATTCTCAACAAAAGAGCTGGATGCCTTATTGCCGATGCATCAAGCATTCAGCAGCGGTTACAGTGTCTGTTTATTGGTGCATGCCGAGGCGTTTGATGATGGGTACGAGAGGGACAGGTCATGGTTCCCCGATCACTGGGTGGTGCTGAGTTCGCCGATACAAATCGCCCGATGGGATGAATCTAAAAAAGCCCTGGGTCCCTATGTATTTATTAATCACCAACTGATCACAGAGCTGAAGAAAGAGCTGACCGAGGCCAGGGAGAGGGCGGAACAAAATGAGCGGTACAACGAACAACTCGAGTGTCCGCATCGCATCCGATTTACTGTTTATAGCTGGGGTAAGGATACGAGGCCGGTGAAAGGGACACCCCAAACCTCCGGAGAGGCGACGTTATGTTATTTCCTGCGGCATTTTTTTGGATATGTGAAGGTAAAATGGTGAGGATACCAGTGCGCACGACCATGACGATTACCTCTTTTGTACGACATTTGTGTCTCTTTGTTCTTGGGGCATTGTTGCTCGTCTCTTGCACGGTGACCGACCCCCTCCTCTACCAGGGAACCACAGGGAGTTCACCACCACCAACCCCGCTGTATGCCCATCAGGAGGAGAATATATCCAGCTTTAATTTTATCGGCACGACGCCGCGCATCACCCTGACAGGGCTTGCAAAAACACGGGTCATCGATGTCGTCACGCAACAGGATATACACACTTTTTTACGAACCCAGGACGGGAAACTTACTTTTTCAGAAATCAACAGCATAGAAAAAATTTTCGTGCAGGCAAACTACCGCACCGCCGATGTGTGGAACCTGGAAACCGGCAAGTTGGCGCAGTCGTTTAAATCGGTGAGTAGCGGCAGCAGCGATACCCTTTTGTCGCCGGATGGCAAGCTCTTATTTTTTGACGATCGTTTGTGGGACGTGGCGACGGCAAAACAAATAATGGAACTCACAGATCTTCCCATCAACAGCGCGGCGTTTAGCATCGATGGCCGCTATTTTGCGCGCGGCGGAAGATCTCGCATACAATGGTTCGATCTGCAGACAAAAAAAGTTGAGTGGCTGCCGGATGAAGTGAAAACAAGCCATCTCCGGTTCGGTCGCGACAACCGCTTGTATCGCAGTTACGGCGCGAGCAGTGATGGTGCTCCCTGGATTGATCAAACTGCCAGCCACTGGATGAGTGACATCGCGGTGAGTCAACTGGGTGACAACAAGACACGGAAAACCTTCGAACCCCGTTCGCGGATCGCTTGTTGGGCTTTGTTGCCAAATCATCAGGTCTTCGCCGCGTTGATGGATGGCACGCTGGTCTGGCTGGATGAAGACCTGAAAATACAGAAACAATGGCACAGCGAACTGAAAGTGACGGCGTGTCTGCCGGATACGCACAATCGGATATGGCTGGGCACCTACGACAGCGGCCTACTCACGCTCTATCTCGAACAAGGCCAGCTGAAACAGGTGTTGCCTTCGACGTACTGGATTCAAAGCATAAAACTCTCCGCGGACGAAAACTACCTGGGTATGCTGCTACTCAGCTCGGGTGATCCGTCACGCAAAATTGAGATATATAAAACAGCAGATTTACAATAAGCATGTCGGGACAGCGCAATTATTTCAAATAAAATTTGTTGCAATTATAGTGAATTATTCAGAGTCTCCTCAACTTGGCGTCCATGCACGGAATCCGTGTGACACAAGACACACTATATTCAAAAGATAACTGCTTCCTGTAAATAACCCGCTCCACACGGGTTGACACTGTTAAAATCAACATACATACTGGTCGGTATGTTAACACGTAACGCCGATATCACTCGCCGAACCATCTTGGAAGCCGCCTTCGAGGAGATCCGTATCTATGGATTTCAAGCCGCCAGTCTGAGTCATATCCTGGACAAGGTCGCTGTCACCAAAGGCGCCTTGTACCACCACTTTCCTGACAAAAAAGCCTTGGGTTATGCCGTCATCGACGAAATCATCAAAGAAATGGTGGTAGATAAATGGGTGGTTCCCTTGGCAACCGGCAATCCCATTGACGCCATGTTGCAATCACTGCAACAAGAAGGCTGCAAACTCGCGGAAGAAGAAAAATTCATCGGCTGCCCGCTGAATAATCTTGCCCAAGAACTTTCCGCGTTGGAGGAAGGCTTTCGCCAACGCATTCAACATATCTACACGTTGTGGGGCAGTGGTATCAGTGACGCACTCAAGCGTGGTCAGGCCGAACAATCCGTGCGGCCCGAAATTGCGACCGATGCCGCCGCCACCTTTATTATCGCCGCGATTGAAGGTTGTCTTGGCATGGCTAAAAACAGTAACAATATTAATTTGTTATATCAATGTGGTGCCGGCTTGTCGCATTATTTGGAAACATTGCGATTAAATCCGAAACCATAACACGCTGGGTGTGTAGGTAAAGAAATTACTAAGGGAGATAATTGTATGACACAGGCATTTGCTTTATGGGTGATCCGTTTTCGCTGGTGGATCATTATTTTTTCAATTATAAGCGTGGTGGTGTTAGGCTCAGGTGCGCGTTTTCTGGAATTCTCCGGCAGTTATCGCACTTTTTTCAGCAACGAAAATCCGCAGCTCAAGGCCTTTGATGAATTACAAAACACCTACAGCAATAATGATAACGTCATGTTTGTCATCGCGCCCAAAGACGGCAAGGTGTTTACCCGGGAAACACTCAGCGCCGTGCAATGGCTGACCAAAGAATCCTGGCAAATACCGTATTCCCGCCGCGTCGATTCGCTTACCAATTTCCAATACACCCAGGCACAGGGTGATAGCCTGGTGGTACATGATCTGGTAGAAGACCCAGCGGCGCTCACTACTGAGAAACTTGAGCAACTCAAACAGATTGCCATTGATGAACCGCTGTTGATCAATCGTTTAATCTCGCCACGTGCGCACGTCACCGGCGTCAATGTCACCGTGACGTTGCCGGAGAAACACCTGGATGAACCCACCGAGGTTACCCAAGCCGCACGCACATTAGAGACCCAGCTTAAAACCCGTTACCCAAACCTCGATATTTATCTCACCGGTATGGTGCCGTACAACAATGCCTTTGCCGAGTATTCACAAAAAGACATGTCAACCTTGGTACCGTTGATGTATCTGGTGATCATTGTTATCTGCCTGGCCACCCTGCGTTCCTTCTTTGGCACACTGACAACCTTAGTTGTCATTATGTTTTCGGTGGTCAGCGCGATGGGCATCATGGGCTGGTTAGGGATAAAACTCACGCCGCCCTCGGCCTCCGCCCCTACGATTATCTTAACTCTGGCCATCGCCGACAGTATTCATCTGCTGTCAACGTTATTTCACTACATGCGCGAAGGCATGAGTAAACGCGATGCTATCGTCAAGAGCATAGAGATCAACTTCATGGCGGTGTTTCTCACCAGCATTACCACCGTGGTGGGATTCATGAGCATGAACTTCAGTGAAGTCCCCCCGTTCCGCGACTTGGGAAACATAGTCGCAGTCGGCGTAACCGCCGCCTGGGTGTTTTCCATCTTGTTACTCCCAGCGTTGATGGCGGTGTTACCGGTACGGGTAAGAGCGGCACGCACCCACACCGGCCGCTCCATGGAATGGTTAGGCAATTTTGTGGTGACACGGCGCCGCGCGTTATTCTGGTTTATGGTGATTTTATCCGTGGGTTTAATCGCCTTCATTCCACGCAATGAATTGAACGATAACTTTGTGAAATATTTTGATAAGACCGTTGCCTTTCGCAACGCCACGGATTTTATGGTGGACAACCTCACCGGCGTGGATCAAATCCAGTACTCGTTGAGTGCCGGGGAAAGCGGTGGTGTCAGCAATCCCGCCTATCTGCAAAAACTGGAGGAGTTTGCTAATTGGTATCGCACCCAACCCAATGTGATTCATGTTAATTCCATCACCGACATCATGAAACGTTTAAACAAAAACATGCACGGTGATGACCCGCGCTATTACACCATCCCCGAGGGACGCACCCTCAGTGCGCAATATCTGCTGCTCTACGATATGTCGTTACCGTTTGGCCTGGACTTGACGGATCAAATCAATGTCGACAAATCCGCCAGCCGGATGGTGGTGACCCTGGGTAGTGTGACCAGCAACGATATCCTGGCACTGGAGACCCGCGCACGGCAATGGTTACAAGACCATGCACCCGCGACGATGCTTGCTCATGGTACCGGGCCGTCGGTGATGTTCGCTTACATCGGTGATCGGAATATTCGCAGCATGATCGGTGGCAACATTACCTCGTTAGTGCTGGTTTCATTGATTATCATGTTTGCTATTCGTAGTCTTAAAATTGGTCTGCTGAGTTTGATCCCGAATCTTATTCCCATCGGCATGGCGTTTGGTCTGTGGGGCATATTTGTGGGAGAAATCGGCTTGGCCTTGTCGGTGGTCACCTCGCTGACCTTTGGTATTGTGGTGGATGACACGATCCATTTCCTCACCAAATATTTATATGCGCGACGACACTACAAGTTATCGTCACACGATTC
>JAYSTO010000247.1:0-2170 GCA_043719675.1 Gammaproteobacteria bacterium
TAATCCCCTACCGGTACGCAACGCCACTGGCCTCCTACTCCATAAATATGTGGAGTGATGTAGCAGGGTTTCCGAAGAGCAGGATCGACACATACCACGAATTAAACACGGTGTTTGTTATGTCAATAAGAGCGGGGATGTAATTGCCAATGCAAAACCTCATTGTTACAAATGGTCATGGACATTTCCGGTTGCACCTGCCGGGTGATGGACCCATCGACATCGCCATCAAGCGCAAAGATTTTCATGACCTCAGCGCAACCCAAACATTTGTGCGGGGTCTGCAGGTAGAGATTCACCGCTGGCGCCGTATTCTGCACCAAATCAACGATCAACTCGGGACAGTGCCGCGCGATTTACAGGATAACCAAATTCACGAGCTCATTGCCTCCCTGATCGTGCGGGGAAACATCAAGGTTTATCCGGTTACCCACCTCACTCACAACGGTCAGTCGGTTACCTATCCCGTCATACCGGCTGGCGAAGGCATGCAGTATCGCTTCATACCCGCCAGTATGCTGTTGGTAAAATCACAGAACGACATGCGCATCTTTCGCGACAAAGGCGCCGCCGAGAAATTTGTCCAATCGTTGAATCTGAACGATGCTGCTATTGAATCCATCATTAATGCACATGCCCCCCGTGCCGCCGACGGTGCAGCACGCAGCAGCGTGCAAACAACCGCGATGCTGATTGAAATGTTGGCCGACGGCGAGGTCGTGGTAGCAAAAGAAATGATCTCCGCTGCGCCACCCAAACCGGCGGCGGTTGAAACCAGCGCCAGCAACACACCCGGCAATAAGCCCACCACCTTAGCGCCGCCAACATCACCCGCAGCCAAAGCAGGCAACGGTGATGTAGCGGGTACCGACACCAAAACGGATCCGCCCGAAGATAAATGCCAGGTCAAAGGCGAACCCATCAGCATGATCAGCGGCGAAGAACTGCTGAGCCTGGAAGACGTTGCCTTAACTGGTCCAGTGCCGTTCGTGTGGAAACGGACCTATCGTACCAGTCACAGCCGTGACATCGGTTTGGGACACGGCTGGATTCATCCAGGTCAGGCCTATCTCACCTTAAAAACCGATACCGTGGAATTATTTGCCGATGACGGCCGCAGCATTACCTTCAAGCGTCCTGCGCTCGGTCGCAAGAGTTTGCAATTACACGAAGGCATGAAGCTGACGTTTGAGTCGGACAATTGTTTTCTATTGAACCAAGCGGGCCAACCCACCAAGGTGTTTGAACGCATCAGCGAGCAGACGTATCGTTTGAGTCAATGGCGTCACAAGGCTTATGTGCCCGCCAGGAAAAATGCCGCCAAATCCGCCAGCAATACACCGCGCGGTTATGCCTTGGATTTTCACTATGACACCATCGGTCGCCTGCAACGTGTGCAAAGTAATTGGGGCAAGGGACTCGTATTTGAGCGCGCTGCGCAAGGCCGCATCGCCGCCATCTATCAAACTAATCACAGCGGTGAACAACGCGATACTCCACAGGTGCGTTACATCTACGATGAAGCCGGTGATCTGATCACAAGCAAAAACGCCGTCGGCCACGGCGAACAATACCGCTACACGAATCACATCATCGTGCAGCGCACCCTCGCCACCGGCGCGAATTTTTATTTTGAATGGGATCAACTCAACAACCAGGCCAAATGCCAACGGCAATGGGGCGACAACGGCAACTACGCCTACACCTTCAAATGGGATCCGCAAAACCGCAGCAGTGCGGCCACCGACAGCTTAGGCAACACCAGCCATTTCCGTTACAACGAATTTGGCCTGATCACCGAAGAAGCCGATCCGGAAGGTCACGTCCATAAAAAAGAATACAACGCCGCCGGCCAAGTCATCGCCGCCATCGATCCCCTCGGCAACAAAACCGAATACCTGTACGACAAAGAACAGCATTTGCTGCGCATCACCAATCCGCTGGGCCAACGCACCCAACGCGCCTATACCGGCGATGAATTAACCCTCTTTGTTGACGCCCTCGGCCAGACCTGGAAGCGCGTGTTCAATGCGCAGGGTCTCGTGCAGCAAGTCACCGATCCGCTGGGCAAAACCACCCGTTATGAATACAACGCCAACGGTTTAGTCACGCAGATCATCGACCGCGCCGGGCGCAAAACCCAGTACACCTGGAACGACCGCGCCGAATT
>JAYSTO010000248.1:0-2169 GCA_043719675.1 Gammaproteobacteria bacterium
TTTGCGCGCAACTGCCATTGCTCTATGTGTCGAAAAGCTACTGGTGCCGCTTTCGCTACATGGGCATACGTCGAGGTCAGTAACTTCCGGTGGGTTCAAGGTGAAGAGCAACTGGGCCAGTATCAGTCGTCCCCGGAAGTCACGCGAACCTTCTGCAAGGTGTGTGGTTCCACATTGCAGTATATTGCCAAGCAAGCGTCTCAAGACGCCTTCGGTTTGGCGTTGGGCACGGTAGATGGTGATCCAGGTTGCAAGCCCATGCGCCACGTTATGGTTGGTTCAAAAGCGCCTTGGTTTGAAATCACCGACCATTTGTCTCAGTCAGAGGAGGCGGCACCCGGTGAGTAGTGCCATGCCTTCTAACATGGCGTTCGAGAGGGACGCGCCAAAAGCGGCGCGCCCCTCAACTTTACGTTAGGCCAATCACAAGAAATGAGTAACGAACTAATCGAATATCGTTCAGTGCTGCATCAGAACGGAGAAATCTTTCTTTTCAATTTTAAAGAAGAGTTCGCGGCGTTCGGTGAGACGGATAGGTATTTCCAGAAATTCAGTGGAATCATATCGACCGAACGTATGAAAAATGGAAAAACGCTCGTAGGTTTAATACCACTGCTGATGATTATGCAGCGTCAATATAGGAATGCGTTCCAAAACATATCCGTATTTCAGTCGTACCAAGCTTGGGTATTGGTACGCCCGGCCATAGAGTCCGCACTAGTAATGGGAAAGTGGCTAGATGACCTTAGTAATTTTGATGTGTGGAAACAACACGAAAATAATTGGAAAGACTACCAGAAAATATATCAGGGAAAGAATCTGGTATCTCAAAGCTTGCCTGACTCGTCGAATATTCAGAAAGTTCTTAAACACATAAACGACAATTTCATGCACACAAACCCTTCGTACTACCGGCGTCATTCAGAGGTGGTTGATGTCGATGAAAAGAATGTGGGCATGTTTGTTACATACACAGACGACGAGCAGGACCACCGCGCGCACCTATACGCTTTTTTGCACGTTACGCTCTTTCTCCTAAGGAGCGTTGGACAAATGCTGTCGAAAAATTACCCAGATCATTTGTCGTTCGACGTGAATCTTGAAAAATTGCAAAACGTTTTTAGCAGAAGCGCCAAGGAAGTCGCAAAGAACAACAGCGAGCACAGGAAATTGTTAGAAGAACTAGGCTTATGGCCTAACACTTTGTTGGAGCCGACGCGGTGAGACAGCGCACCGTTTCCTGTTGTGTCCGTGTCCCGCGCGGCTCAACAATACGTTAGGGCTTAAGCTATGAACCCAGATGCTCCAGAAGAAGTTTGGCTCACGCTTACTGGTGAAATAAACCAGACGATGATCCAAAAAGTTTTTCAGCTTTTTTCGCAGCTTATAAATGATCGAGTTAAAACAGTTCATTTATTGCTTCACTCCGGCGGAGGGTTTGTCAGTGACGGAATTTGTCTCTACAACTACTTGAGTAATATTCCTATCAACATCATCGCTTACAACGCAGGCAATGTCTCCTCTATGGCTGTCATTGTGTTTCTCGCGGCTAAGCGCCGCATAGCCTCCGACAATGCCACTTTCATGATTCATAAGACCCACGCATCTCCTCAGCCAGGAGTTACCGCCGCCATGCTCAAAGGGATAGCCGACAGTCTCGACATTGACAATGCGCGTACTGAGGCAATCCTTCTTCACCACCTTACGCTCCCAGAGGACAAGTGGGGTCTGCATGAGCACGGGAATCTAACTATCACCGCCCAAGAAGGTATTGATTTCGCACTTGTTCATGAGATAGGTAATTTTTCTCCGTTACCCAATGGCGCTCTGCTCAACATATAGCCCTAACCTGTCGTTCGAGCGGGACTGCGCAAAAGCGGCGCAGCCCCTCAACTTTACGTTAGGTCTAACATGAGCAGCACTGAACAATCCATGCATCCGAAGACAATGACAGATATCTTGGACTTCGTACACGTAGTCGGTTCCTCGTCCGATGATGTCGCACGCATACTGAGACTACATGGGATGTGCGAATATTTCTTAGAGCGAATTATCTCGTCCCGTATGGCAGGTGATCTTCCCCCGATTTCATAGACACCCCGAAAAGAGCGTTCATGCCGCATTGGCCAGCTCATAGTTCTGCGGTGATCGCATACCCAGCGTGGAATG
>JAYSTO010000249.1:0-4552 GCA_043719675.1 Gammaproteobacteria bacterium
GCGACGACATCAAAGCCATCGCTATTGGAATAAGAGCTCAGATTACTGACTTTCATCGCCAGCATAAACAACGCGGCCATGCCAGCGGCGATAAACAAACCGACCCAAATTTCAGTTGAACGTGATGTCACCATGTTAATTACGCTCCAAACATTAATGCAGTTAAAATAAAATCCAGACCAAGCACGGCTAACGACGAATGCACGACGGTGCGCGTCGTCGCACGGCTGACCCCCTCGGATGTCGGAATAGCATCATGGCCTTCAAACAAGGCAATCCAGGTGACGACAATGCCAAACACCACGCTTTTGATCACACCGTTGTATATATCATCATACAAATCCACATTGGCTTGCATCTGTGACCAATAGGCACCTTCATCAACCCCCAACAAACCGACCCCGACAAAAAAACCACCCAGCACACCGACCGCACTGAAGATCGCCGCCAGCAACGGCATCGAAATACATCCGGCAACAAAACGCGGCGCCAGAATTCGCCGCACGGGATCCACTGCCATCATTTCCATTGCTGAGAGCTGTTCGGTTGCCTTCATCAAACCGATCTCCGCAGTTAATGCTGAACCGGCACGCCCGGCAAACAATAGTGCTGTCACAACCGGACCGAGTTCACGCACCAGCGACAAAGCAACAACCACACCTAATGATTCTTCCGCACCGAAATCCACCAAGGTGTTATAGCCCTGCAACCCCAGTACCATGCCGACGAACAAACCCGAGACCAGAATAATGACCAGCGATAACACCCCCACCGAAAATACTTGCTGAATCACCAAACCAAACCGCAGTACTAATCCCGGCAGGCCCGCCAGAATATGTATAAACAGAATGTGGCCGCGACCCAGTCGCTGAAAAAAATCAAACGCCGTTTGTCCCAAATTTTGCAGTGAATTAGCGATCATGAATTATTTCCCTGCCGTGGCAAGCAGATCCGTCAAATAATCCGGGGCCGGATAATGAAACGGTACCGGACCATCCGGCAAGCCTTTGAGAAATTGTTGTGCCCATTCGGATTGGGAACGGCCGAGTTCATCCGCAGTACCCTTGCCAACCACTTTGCCGTCGGATAATAAATAAATGTGGTCCGCGATGGTTAAGGTCTCGGTGATGTCATGCGAAACGATGATACTGGTGAGTCCCAATGCATCATTGAGTTGCCGGATCAATCGCACCAATACACCCATGGAGATCGGATCCTGTCCGGTAAAGGGCTCGTCATACATCATGATCATCGGGTCCAGGACAATGGCGCGCGCCAGTGCAACGCGCCGAGCCATTCCCCCCGATAACTCGCTGGGCATTAAGCGCCATGCACCGCGCAGCCCCACCGAATGTAATTTCATCAGCACGAGATCACGAATTAACTCTTCGGAGAGTTGGGTGTGTTCACGCAGCGGGAAGGCAACGTTATCAAAGACATTGATGTCAGTGAGCAGTGCACCGTTTTGAAATAACATGCCCATGCGTTTGCGCAATTGATATAACGGACCATGCCGCAGTTTATCCACACGCTGGCCATCAACGACAACGGAACCCTCATCGGGATGGAGTTGGCCGCCGATTAAACGTAATAAGGTGGTTTTGCCGGTGCCGCTGGGACCCATGATCGCCGTGATCTTGCCGCGTTGGATATCCAGGTCGATGCCATCGAATATCTTGCGCTTGCCGCGGGTAAAATGCAGCTGACGAACTTCCACCACTGGTGATGCTGTGTCATTCATAATCTGGTATGCATTGTGCCTTGTGTTATTCAATCTGACAATCTCACGATGCCATATCGTGGTCGAGAATCTTTAAAACGAGTTTTCAACGGTTCCCTTATAACATATCAAGCATCACTGTCGCCTTCTCCATCAATATCACTGGCGGTGGTTCCCCTTCAAAAATCACCACCAAATAACGTTGGGGGGCTTGTGCTGCCAGACAAGCTTCCAATACCTGGCGGATACCGCGCAAGGTTAATTCCTTACAATCTATACGTGCGAGCGCCAACGAACCACGTTGCAGTATTTTGCCATCCCCTGTGCCGTGCCAACACACGCTCACCTGTTCAGCATTGACTTGACTCGAGAGCGTCGCTGGCAGCGCGGGGAGGTCCATACCATAATCCACACAGACACGATAATCTCTCAATAACCGTTCAATCACTGGTTGCAGTACCGTCGCCGTCTGCGCCACTAGCGGCACCGACACCCCCAACAGACGAGCGCCAAACTGTTTAAGCAAGGTATAACCCTGTTCAATCAGTAACGGGGTTTGCCAGTGCGTCGGCCATTCCACAATAAAACGCAGTGTATCGTTGGATTCGGTAAGCCAACCCACCACCTCAACCCCTGCCTGTTGCCAATAAGCGGCGGGGAGCAGCACGACCGGAAACTCATTGCTGTAATACGCCAATTGCCAATCTGCTGGCAAATCCTCCGGATAAAAACCACCCTGCCACTGCGCATGCTGCCAGCCATAGGTGCCCATCAACACACGGTAATCTTTCATGCTCGCTCATTCGATGTTATGTTGAGTTTGGATTATACTTTCCGCAGTGTGCGCCCAGGTACGCAAATCTACCGTCAGCGTCTGAATCAGCACTGAATAGCAACATCACGATAAAACGGATCACTGCCATGGGCAATGTTGTACCCTTTAAAAAACCGAAACTCAAGGACAAGCACCAAGGGCGCACGCTGTGCCAAAGTGGTTTTCATAAATGGCAGGTGGAAAAAGCCCGCCCGTTTGACGTGAAACAAGGTAAACTGCTGACTCTTTATCGCTGCGTACGTTGTGGCAGCACTAAAACGGAAACCACTTAAAACCATCGGCATGATCAAACTTTTCTGCAAATTAAGCCTGTTGTGCAGCCTGCTTGCCTTGGGCACGGGCTGCGCGACGGTCAAATCTCCGGATGAGCGTGACCCGTGGGAATCCTTCAATCGTGCCATGTTTGAATTTAATGACGCCTTTGATCGCGCCATCGCCCGCCCTGTGGCACAGGCCTACAAGGATTACGTGCCCGGCTTTGTTCGTCATGGCGTCGCCAATGTCTTTAGTAACCTGGATGACGTCGTCGTTTTCATTAATGACATTTTACAATTCAAGTTTGAACAAGCCGCGATGGATTTTGCCCGCCTTATCGTCAATTCCATCGTCGGTGTTTTTGGCTTGTTTGATGTCGCCAAACACTGGGGACTACCCAAGCATAATGAAGATTTCGGTCAAACCCTCGCTGAGTGGGGGGTGGGTGATGGTCCCTATCTGATCTTACCCTTCTTAGGCCCAAAGAATGTACGGGATACCGTCGGCATGGTCGCTGATTGGCAGATCGACCCCATATTACAGGTTACCGATGACGAGGTGCGCTGGGGATTAATTGTCTTGCGCGCCCTCGATACCCGCGCCGAATTTTTGGAAGCGACCAAAACCATGGACAAATCGGGGATCGATCCGTATGTGTTTATGCGCGATGCCTATTTCCAATTTCGTCTTAACCGGATATATGACGGCAATCCACCGCGCGAAAAGATCAAGGAAACCAGCAAAGAAGACCGTCTGCTTGAGCAGGACTTGGAAAAAGAACTACAGGATTTGAAGTAAGAGGTTCGGTGCAACCCGAGCAATGTTCAATTTGTTGATGTAATTACCCCTCCCTGACAAATTGCCCATGACCACCGCGTTACCGCTCCTTGCCTTGTTCGCGGGTTTTATCTTGCTGGTGTGGTCGGCCGATCGCTTTGTTGCGGGTGCCGCCAGCATTGCCCGGCACCTGGGCGTCACGCCTTTGGTTATCGGCCTGACCATTGTCGGCTTTGGCACCTCGGCACCGGAAATTGTGGTGTCGATCATTGCCTCGCTGCAGGACAAGCCAGGGCTCGCCATTGGCAACGCGATAGGTTCTAATATCACCAACCTTGGCTTAGTCCTGGGTGTAACCGCGTTGATTTGTCCACTGACGATTCGCTCTGAAACGATCCGGCGTGAATATCCGATTTTACTGGCCATTATGCTGGGGGCCTTGTTGTTGCTGCTGGATAACCACCTGGGACGCCTGGATGGCATCATCTTGCTGTCGACCTTGGTATTGATCACCGTTTGGCTGGTATTCCTGAGCCGACCCCCATCCCGCACGGATCCCTTAATCCATGAAATAGAACATAAAATTCCCACTTTGCCCTTCAAACAGGCACTAGGTTGGACAGCATTGGGATTGATTTTATTGATCGCCAGCTCGCGAATACTGGTCTACGGCGCGACCGAGATCGCCCTGTGGCTCGGCATCAGCGATCTCGTCATTGGGTTGACCGTTATTGCCATTGGTACCAGCCTGCCTGAGTTGGCAGCGTCGATAATCAGCGCCTTACGCAAAGAACCCGATATTGCCATCGGCAATGTAATCGGCTCGAACATGTTCAATTTATTGGCGGTGCTAGGGTTGCCGGGTTTGATCTCGCCGATGACGGTGGACCCTGCCGTGTTAACCCGTGATTATCCCTTTATGATCGGTATGACCTTGGCTTTTTTTGCCTTCACCTATGGTTTTA
>JAYSTO010000250.1:0-2152 GCA_043719675.1 Gammaproteobacteria bacterium
CCACTATGAAACCGGTGCATTCAGCCCGGAGGAGACCGCTGATCTGCAATTGCTTGGTCATGTATTGCAACCGGTGGAGCAACCGTATGGCAACATGCAGGTGGTGATCTGGGACAAACAGACAAAAACAGTTAGTGCCGCGAGTGATCCGAGGGGCGAAGGTCAGTCTCTAACCAAGTGACTTGTTCTTGGTATCTGCCGATCAAGTTTGGCAGTGCGGACAATAATAGGTGGTGCGCTGACCGATGATGCAATGCCGAATCGTCTGTTGACAGTGGTGACAGGGTTCCCCGTCACGGCCATAGACGCGCAGATGTTGGCTGAAATAACCCGGTTTACCGTCGCTGTTAATAAAATCACGCAGCGTGGTGCCGCCTTGTTGGATCGCCGCACGCAAGACCTTTTTGATTACCGTCACCAGTGTTGCATAACGTTCCTGGGTTATTCGTCCGGCGTGGCGTTTGGGATGAATACCGGCAAGAAATAAGGACTCGCTGGCATAAATATTACCAACACCTACCACAATCTTGCCGTCCATAATAAATGACTTGATGGGCATTTTCCTGCCACGTGAACGCGCAAATAAATAGTCACCCGTCAACGCCCGTTCCAGCGGCTCTACGCCAAGGTCTTTTATTAAGGGATGTTGTTCAACAGGATCAACCGTGAATAACACCGCGCCAAAACGGCGTGGGTCATGCAGGCGTAAACAGTGTCGATTGGCAAAGACAATGTCCAGGTGATCGTGTTTTAGTACGGCACTACCCGCAGGCAACACCCGTAAATTGCCGGACATGCCCAGATGGAGAATGAGTGTGCCTGTTGGCAAAGTCAGCAGCAGATATTTGCCGCGGCGTTGTATCTCAGTAACCTGTTGCTGTTCGAGTTGCGCAGCGAGGTCGGCGGGGATCGGCCAACGCAGGCGATGGTCGCGGACAATGACCTGGCTGATCCTTTGATTGAGTATGTGTGGCGCGATGCCGCGACGGGTGGTTTCAACTTCCGGTAATTCAGGCATGGCGGTAATTATCGATATTTAATGATACCAAGGGTGTGCGCCAGGGATGGTATGTCAACTGGTAACTACGCACTGAAAAAACTCAAACCGACTAACGTCGTCGGCCAGAAAACCATAAATAGACTGGATTCCGGCTCGCACTGCGTTTGGCCGGAACGACGAAACGGAATTACTAACGCGTCGCAAGGAAAGAATACCCTTCAACCAAGACCGTCAGCAGCAGGGATGCTGCTGCCGAGCCTACACGGATGTATTTACGGCGTGTCTTGGTTGAAGGGTATTCTTTCCTTGTGACTCAGTAATAAATATCGAGTTTGTAAACAAGCTGCTAAGGTTTACGCTCATTCGCTGCGGGGATTACGGCAGCTTTGTTATTTTCGGGATCAATCTTGGCAGGCAATTCCAGCAGGTCTTTGCGCTTGTCCGCATTCAAGACGAATTGCAGATGCAAGTCATTACGTACCAGGACGTAATCATTACCACGCAGAAAGGCACCAAACTCCAACGGCTGCGTTTCACCCTGGCGATAGATTTTGATTGTCGGGGGGATCGGTTTGCCTGTGTACGGCGCAATTTGTAATGCCTGCGCAAAACGCCAGGCATCAATGAAGGCGGTGATTTGATCCGCCGCCAATTCTTTGGGCGTGGGCGTCACCGTCCATTTGCCTTCGTGTAATTCGGCGGTCAGCGTCGGCACGACAATTTTTGTGATGTTGGTGTTGCCGGGGATCAGGGTATGGTTCAAAAAACCCGTGGCAGGGGCGGCGACTTGATAATAAAAGGTATCGGTAATGACGTGCAGGGTATTCTGATAACGCAGATAACGCTGTTGTTGCAGCGGTTCGGTGCCGCCAAAAATCAATTGTTGATCGCCGTTGATCGTAACCACGGCGCGTGGCTTATCCAAACCATACTTGACCAAATCCAAAGGCGTTACATCATATTGCGCGTTTGAGGGTGTACTGATCAGCTGCAACAAACTATCGACCTTGAAGTCATTGGCAAGATAGTGGAACGGCGCGGTCATGGTCCAGGTACCGTTGAGCTTCTCCAGTTGAATATCGTCGACACCTTCGCGATGCAGCAGCAGGCTGCGCACATCCGTTTTTGCCAAGGCAGTGACTTTAACGATTT
>JAYSTO010000026.1:0-8090 GCA_043719675.1 Gammaproteobacteria bacterium
AAGCGGCGTAACAACTGGTATTCGACTTTTATCGCTGCATCCACGCCCAATGATGTCCAGAATTCCTCGCCAGGAGCGACGAATGCCAATTGGCCTTTGGCAACAAATTGGTTGTCCATGAATATTTGCGTCTCACCGGGCAGCAGCGGATAGTTGCTGGTGTTTTTTACCTTAGCCTTGAGATAGGCCTGCGCCGCCAGTTTGGGTACGGTCACATAACGGAAATAGCCGGGGAACCGATCCATGAACACCGTGACGCGATGCGGTTCGTTGTCGCTGTGAATGGTTTTGTTGCCAGGGATGACAAATACCACCGACGTGGCATTGGTGACGACGCTGGCGGTGGGTTTCGACAGGGGTGCGGGTGCAGAAGCCGCCATTGGATATTCATCGAATGCTCCCTCGGGCTCATGCATTTGTTTCATGCTTATTTTTTCGCTATCTTCTTTGCTACGCATACGTTTTAGCTTTTCTTGCCTGAGCATGACCGGTGGCGGCGTCCATTCGCTGACTCGCCACGGCGCGAGTTGCGGTTGTTCGCCGCCGATGTGCGCTTGCGCGGTGGATAATTGCAATTCAACGTCATCCCAGTCTTCACCGGTGGATTGCTGTACCATGGCCATGTAGTTAATCGATAACTGTTTGGCCGCGCTGTCAACACGCAAATCGTAGACGGGATACCAGTGCGGGCCGTATACCATGTACTGCAAGGTAAGCGTCATGTCGCCGGGAGTCGTGTTGCTCACCGACAAGGCCACTTGATAATCCTGTGCACGCGTATCGCCGTGATGCAAATCGTTGATTTGTTGCTGAATGCGCCGAACTTCATTTTCCAATTGCCGGTTACGAGTTTCCAGATCACGTTGTTCACTGTCCAGGGCGGTTAGCCGCTCGCGATAGAATTCCACCATCTTGATCCACCGTTCCGGTTCCAGGCGATAATTATTGGGTTCGTCACCGCTGTGGGTCAGGGTGGCGGCGATTTTTTCAATGAATCCTCGCTCTTTGTTGACACGGGTAAGGTGGTCTTGAATTTCACGTTGTTTCGCCTCGAAGCCTTCCAGTTCCTTATTGAGGCTGGCGACCTGGGCATGCGGTGTTTCGGTGTAATACTGGCGTGTACATTTGATGTCATGCAACACCCCGCCGCCCGTCCCGTTGACTTGGATACTATCGGCATCCAACGACTCTGGCAGTCGGGTAAACCAGAGGGTGTGCTCTCCTGCATCCAGTGGCAATGTGGCCTGACGCGTTATCTGAGCGCGATCGGAGTAGATCGTTACAGCAGAAATGTGGCTGGTAAGGGTGATGGGATTCATGAAGTATCCTTGTTAGTTATCGTTGCTCTGAATCTTAACTGATTGGGCTTCAGTCTCGCTATTTTTTCAACCCAATGGGCCTGCTTTTTTTGGTGTCTGTGGCGCCATAGAATAGGTTCGCTAAAGCGTTGAAGACAGCCATGATACTGTATAAGCAGTGGACTTTAAGAAACAGGGCCTTTATTCTTACTTTACACAACACCTTAATAGTATAAAAAACCCACCGCTATGATTGTGCATTTAATACCCAGAATAACCCAATTCACTCTATTCGCACTGGGTGTAGGATTTTCCCTACAAGCGTGGGCAGAAAGCGTATCGATGCCGCTGGTCTCACTTATTGGTGTGGATGAGAGCATTATCGTGGAGATGCGTTACTTTAATGATCATAATTTCACTGCCGGAAGAGTACCCAGTTACGAAGTCCATAAGTGCCTGTTAATAAAAGACGTGGCACAGGCATTGAGTGCCGTGCAAAAGGAGTTGCAAAAACAAGGCTTGAGCCTGAAAGTATATGATTGTTATCGGCCGCAAATGGCGGTTGATCACTTTATGCATTGGACCGCTGATGCGAATGAAATAAGTATGAAGCAGGCTTTTTATCCTCACGAGGAGAAGACCGAGCTGGTCGGCAAGGGATATATTGCCAAGCGATCCGGCCATAGCCGCGGCGATGCCATCGACCTGACACTGGTGCGTTTACCACTTGCCGCACAGCCAGCGTTTGACAAGGCCCACCAGCAGGATTGTACTGCACCCGCTGCGCAACGTTTTGCCGATAACAGTGTGGATATGGGCACAGGTTATGATTGTTTTGATATTCGTTCGCATACCCTGCATCCGGACATACAGGGTATAGCGCGGGCAAACCGCTTGTTACTCAAACAAGTGATGGAACGCCATGGTTTTACTAATTATAAAAAAGAATGGTGGCATTACACTTATAACAAGCCTTATGGACAAAAACAGTTTTATAATTTACCGATAAAATAGTGTCACTGGCCGATGGCCTGGTTGCTAAGTCACCCTAATTAACAGAGGATTACATTATGCTCAGTCCCAGTCATCCAGTTCGATATTTCCTATCGTACAACGGCCGAAAATTATTGCGCACAGTTCAGGATAATTTTCTATTAGCAACATTTGCGCATACACAGCAAGACACGCCTCTACCCTGTCTGCTTAAACAGGAAAATTCGCCGATCTATCGTAATTTTCGTCAGGTACGACGTGCGATGTTTGATAACAAGATCACTAATCTACGTCTGGCCTTGCAACACATCAACGGTACCGTGATTGAACCGGGCATGACCTTCTCGTTCTGGAACAGTGTGGGGAAACCCTCTGCGGCCAAAGGCTACCTGCCGGGACTGGTGATCGAGCGTGGTGAACCGCGCGAGGGAATCGGTGGTGGTTTGTGCCAACTGGCCAATATGATCCATTGGCTGGCCTTGCACAGTGATTTGACGGTGACCGAACGACACCGGCATAGTTTTGATATTTTTCCCGATGATCATCGTAGCGTGCCATTTGGCAGCGGCGCGACCATTGTTTATAACTATAAAGACCTGCGCCTGACCAATCACACAGCGGCAGCGTACCAATTACGATTTGATCTTGATGCACAGCAGTTAACCGGCGTCCTGTATTGTTCACAAACGCCTGTGCGGAAATATCACGTGGAGGAACGTGATCATTGCTTTATCACTGAAGGTGATAACCTCTATCGACGTAATAGTCTTTATCAACATTGTCACGATAGCCAAACCGGTGAACAAAAGTCGCATTTGTTATTTCATAACTACTGTCTGTGCCGTTATGCCCGGCATGAGGTGGGCTTATGAACAGACTTTTATTTATCGCGCTACTGAGCATGTTTTCCTCTTTTTCCTATGCCGAGGATATCGCCGTCTTGGCCGCCAGTGCCACCAGCAGTACGATAGATTCCACCGACATCACCTGCCTGCTCGATAGCAAATGCAAAGGCAAGTGGCAACCCGCCTCGCTTGATGCCGGCGCGGATGAAGGTATTTATTTGCAATTCTCATCCGCCGTGTCCTTGTATTCCATTGAAATGGATATCGTGGATGATAATACCGATCCCTCGCTCGTGTTGTATTTAAACGGTAAGACCACCGGCCCCGATGATGTGGTCTATACAGTCAACAGCAGCAAAAAGCCTGAGAGTAAAATGGTAACCTATACCTTTATGGGCCGTGATGAGGATAACTTTCAGCATTCATTACACACCGATGCACGCGCGGTATTTATTAAAATCAACGGGTTTTCCACCATGCAGGCGCATAAGCCCATTTTCAAGGCATTGCGTTTTTATCGTCGCCTCAAGACCGACGATCCCAAAAAAGTGGTTACCGCAGCGGTGCAGTTTAGATTACCGACTATCGTCAAGACAGAGATCAACGCCAGCTCAATACTGGCACCGACCACCGCTTATCATCCTGCCAATCTATTTGATTCACGCTATGACTTCGCCTGGTCAACAGATGGAACCAAGGTTAACGGCATCGGAGAAAAAATCAACCTGACCTTTGCCCACGAGGTAAATATTGCCGGCCTGTATATATGGAACGGTTATCAACGCTCAACTACACACTTTGAGAAAAACGGACGGGTGAAATCCTTACAGCTGACCTCCACACAGGGCGACAGCCAACGTCTGGCATTGGAATCCGCCTCTGGTTTACAAAAAATCAGCCTGGCCAAACCCCTGATGCAGGTAAAACAACTGACCATTGAAATTGCTGACATTTATAAAGGCAGCGCCTACAAGGATGTCTTGATCTCAGAGCTGCGCTTTATTGATGACCAAGGGAATATTGTGTTGCCCACTGTCGGCTTGCCCAAAGTAGTTTATGAAAAAAAGTGGGATGATTTTATCGGTAGCTCATGGAGTACCTTTCTGCAAACCATTTCACCCGGCATGAGTGAATGCATTAACAGCTGCAATACTAAACGGCTGCGCTTACGCCCTAATGGTACTTTTGTGATTTATCTGGATTTAGGTGATAGCGGAGACGGCAGCGTGTCAGCCAATGTGCTGGAAGGCAACTGGGCGGTCGAACAAGGTAAATTACGCATCTTTGGTAAACGCTACACCACAGAGCTACGCAGTTCGGACTACGTACAAGCTGCAGAAAATAAGACAGTGCCAACCGCCAAGATATTCCAAAGTTATCTTACCTTTACCCGTTATAACGATTTACCCAAAGACAAACAGGAAAAAGTCTTTCATGCACTGGTTAAAAGCAGACCTCAACCCACCGATACGGGTCAGGGTGGTTTTACCTGGGAAAAAACCTGCAACATCGCTCCCGACAGTCAGAATGATTTATTGTTTGCCAGTTCATGGCAGGCACTGCTGGATAACACACGCAGATATATTGAAAAAATAAATCCTTACTATATTGAATCGTCTGTCGTAACGGATCTGTTTATGCCCAGCAATAACGTCTATGGCTGTTACGTAGGTTGTTAATAACGCGAATGCAAGGCCGTTTTCACTTTTGTTTCAGCCTGTCACTGGTTGTGTTTGCCGTGTTGCTGTTTTGGCAATTATCACAGGATGCGTTTTTACGCGGCCCGGATGCCTATTACTACGCCCTCCAGGCGGATTACTGGGCGGCAACCGGTAACGTTAAGATTCCCGACAGCTCAGTGGTACACCGTATCAATGGTTTGTTGACCCGCGCCGGAATGGGTGCTGAAACCGCTATTCGTCTCTGGACCTGTTTGGCATTGCTCATATTGGGATTGTTAAGCGGCCTGTTGCTACGGCGTAGCAGTACATTTTTAATGGTGAGCGTGACCGGTTGGTTGTTGCTCTCGCCCTCTTTATTGTTTATTGCCATCGAATTTTCAACCCTGTTCAGTATGCTATTCGTATGGCCCATCGTAGTGTATTTTTTGATGCGCCCTAAGCCTTACACATTGCTTGCCATTGTACCTGCTTTGCTTGCCGTGTTTATTCACAAGGCCGCAATACCACTGAGCGGGGCTATTTGTGTATTGTTGTTACTCGAAAATCGCCAAACACTGTTTAGACGGCATAAAACAGTGCTTACTGTGTTGTTGATTTCTGGCCTGATGATCGGCCTGTATTTTCTCAGAAGCGATCATTTCCACTGGCTTGATCTGCAACGTCTGGGGAATTGGCACAACCTGTCACCCGGGGTGGTAACTTTACTCAGTCGTGAAGCCGTGCCACTGGCGATAAAACTTGAATTAATCGGCAGTATACTGTTGTTATCAGTTGCCATCGTGTTTTATTTAAAACGAACCCCAGATCAGCGCTGGCCGGTATATTACGCCCTTGCACTGATGATACCGGCATGGCTTCCCTTCTCCGCAGATGAAGTGCTGGGCATCGGTGAACGCTACGCAATATTGATGCCCTTTCTGGTCATGCTGTCGGTGTTTTTGTTAGCATCAAGACAAACGGCGGAAGTAAAACCTAAACAGACTTATGCCACTCCGATGCTGTTTGTAACATTGCTAACCGCCAGCCTCTGGCGTCTTTCCTACAGTCACCCCATGTATCTGGACCCGGACAACCGTGCCTACGCCAACATTAGTCAGCAGCTTTTG
This sequence comes from Gammaproteobacteria bacterium, assembly GCA_043719675.1. GTDB lineage: Bacteria > Pseudomonadota > Gammaproteobacteria > UBA6429 > Thiohalophilaceae > JACQBC01. The sequence goes on from JAYSTO010000026.1 coordinate 5,925, forward strand.
CAAAATGATATTCCAATGTTGATTGCTCACCGGGGCTTGAATTTTTACTATAAATTTAAAACACACAAGGAGTCGTTCCCTTATGAGCCTGAATCACATTGGAATAAGACGCGTATCTGGCGAGTGAGTTATGACATTACGGCGGATGAATTCACCTATCATCTGCCTGAGACATGTCATTGGGACAGCGGTTTGATAAAATCCGTGGATGAAAAACATTATTACCTGATTCGCGAAGATTGCTGGGTAAAGTTTCGTGAAGCCGTACGAGAAGATGAGAATCAGGACCTCTATGATCGCATCTGGCATTACTGGCGTAATCCTTCTCAAACCAGACCTGGATTTTTATATCGCAAGCATGCGAATGATGGCCGAGAACAGAAAGACGAATTCTCAACGTTTGAATAATGCCCACCGCTTCCCCCAAACACCATGCGGTATTTGTTGTTCATCTATAACCCGCAACGAGGCTGAAGCATAGTTTCAACAGTTGGAAAAATACTGCTTGCTTAATCGCCTCCGCCGCACCCACCCCCACATCCCCCGCCACCGCTATCACCACCACCATCACTGCTGCTGAATACGCTGTCACCAAAACCGTCGGTGCTGCCATCAAAACTGCTGCTACTGAAGTCACCACCGCAATACGTTGTTGCCGGATGTTCCTTGCGGTACTTCGAGCAATCCAGTGCATAGGTAAAACCATTGGTTATATAAAGTTTGCTGTCGATAGCAAACAACAGCGGCAGGCGCGTTGGTTTACGTGGATTGATGTTTTCTTCCAGACACGCATACCACCAGACCCGGCGCAGGCCGGTGTTATCTTGGCGATTGGCACTGAGCACCACGGCGGGGATGTGATGCAGGAATTGGCCAAAGGCTTTTTTACAAAATTGCTGATATTCGCGTGTGTAGAGAATGAATTCATGCCAGAGGTCATCGACCACCTGTGAGGGCATGGAAACAAATTTGCGTCCACTTTTTAAATGGGCGAGAAAGAACTGACGCAAGGCGCGGGCAACCAAGTGTTTATCTTTGAGTGCGAGTTGTGGTTGTTGTTTGGCGAATTTTTCCAATAAGCCGAGAGGGAACATGTAGCTGCGGATGAATTCGGCGTGCGCCAATTTCCGCCAACGCGACCAAATCCAATACAGCAATCCAATGGATAGCATTACAACAAACAGTGTGACGAAACTCATGGAAACTCCTCTCTTGCGATTATTCTAAGCACCACTGTCAGTGCGTACCCTGAGGAGATTCGCTGCTGAGGTGGTGAATTTAGCCACATTATATATACTGGGTACCAGTGATGCCCAGCGGCACTGCGTGGCTGTGGCAAACAAAGCTGACGTTGCGTGAAATAGTGAGCAATGCACATGTGAACCGGTAGCGATTTTACAGGGTATAGAACAGTGAAAAGACGCGGCGAGCCGCTATAGTTGGGTATGTTCCCTTTTGAGTCAGGTATGACGCATGTTATTTGAGCAGATTTTTCGCTCGTTGGTGGAGAATACCAATGATGTGATCATGGTGCTGGACGATACGCCCCTGGAAGATGGTGGGCCGAACATTGTGTATGTGAACCCGGCTTTTGAACAGCTGATGGGATACACCGCACAGGAGGTGGTAGGTCAGAACCCCAAATTGCTGCAAGGCCCAGGCACCGACGATAAAACCCGCTTTGAAATCCGCGATGCCATGCGCCATGGCAAGGGTATTCGTACCCAAATCCTGAATTATGACAAACACGGCAAGGAACTATGGCTGGACATCAACATGGTGCCGTTGTTCGATGCCGATGGCGAGTTGGCATACTACGCAGCGATTGAACGAGACTTGACCGAATACAAACGTTTACAGTCGCATCTTGAAAACATGGCCACCACCGATAGTTTAACGACGTTACCCAATCGCGCCGCATTAATGGACTGTGCAGCAAAAGAATTTGACCGTGCGCGCCGTTATATCCATCCTTTATCGGTGGTGATGATCGATGTGGATCACTTTAAATCAGTTAACGACAAGCATGGTCATGCGGTGGGGGATCAAGTGTTACGCGCCTTGGGCGAGATATGTCAACGTGGCTTGCGTGGTTCGGATTTGCTCGGCCGTGTCGGTGGTGAGGAGTTTGTATTATTGTTGCCGGATACACCGCAAGCCAATGCC
>JAYSTO010000251.1:0-4518 GCA_043719675.1 Gammaproteobacteria bacterium
TAATAGAACTCGATGGCAGGGGATGCTGATTTTAAGGAATAGCGCGTACGAAGATATTGCATGCGTTGCTGAATGTTTTGAAAAAACAATTGATAATGATGAATAAGTGAAATTGCATCGTAAAACTCCAGCTCCTGGGTAAGATAACTGCCCATTTCATCCAACACATGGACAATGGCACGATTCGATTGAATTTGAATAAAGCATTGCACCGTGCCTGGCCGGTGTTGCGCATAAAGATGCGCGACCACATCATCCTGGAAGGCCTGCGGGTCAAACACGAGTCGACGTACTGATCGTGTTGGCATGGCCAGAAATTGCCGGAATTTTTCGATATCTCCCAGCTTTTGCCATGACAGACGGTTATCGAGATGGGCGATAAGATAATAATCCCACTCAACAGCGATCAGATAATGTGCGTCCAGTTGACTGTGCTGGCTGTAGAAACAATTAAATACGGAATCAAACAGTTCAGTAACACGCTGTGCGATGGCGTTGCCGCGATAACATGAGAAGCTCACACAGTTGGGTGACGGCGGTTTTTCCCCACCGTTAATGGCTGCCCACTGTGAATAATCCATCATACATTTGAATAATCCTTCTATACCGTCGTAGTGCACTGTGATCACCTCTTGCCAGGAGGTAACAATGATTTGATCAATGCTTAAGGTCAGGTTTTCAAGTCGGCCGCCGAAGCGTAATGCATCCGTGTGATTGGTGGTGATGTGCTCACCGCGGCGGGTATAAGCGCGGAAGGGGTCTGCACCGGCATTGAGGATCGTCACAACCTGTGAGATGGTCGCGGGTTTGCGTAGTGCGCTGATGTTATCGCATTGCAGTAAGTTATCATGAAACATCTTTTCCAGGGTGGCGACGATGGCGCTAAGTTCCTTATTCGTTAATTCACCACCTGCCGCATAAATGCCGGTAACCGTGTGCGTCGAAATGATTTTGTTAAAGTAACACCAGGCAATGACCTCAATCAGATTATAGGCGCGTTTTATCGGTGCAGCGCCGGAGACTTCCCGTTCATTCACCACGCCGCTGAATATCACCCAGAAATAACGATTTTGTTCATCCGGCAGGCGATGCAGTGAGAGATGTGTTTCGTAAAGATCCGCGGTAACACCACGGTAAATGATATCGACCTTTCCGGTCTTGCGTTCAAAGGCGGCGTACAGCTTGCGGCCCAAGACGGTCAGATCAGCAGGCTTGATGATCGAAGATCCGGCACTTTGCCGCGCAAAGTCGGACAGGAATTTGTAGCTGTGCGTTAACTCATGGATTAAGGCGTTCCGTTCGCGCGTCACCCGGGAAATATTCCAGTTGGGTTTACTATCAATGACAAACATTTGGCTGGTCGTCCAACCCCACGCCTGAGTAAGCTCACTAATGAGTTGACGGCGCCAATGGCCTTCATCATTGTGTGTTTCACTGAGTTTTTCGTTGACCTTAATATAGAAGCTGCGGCGAATTAACTCCTGCCGTTGTGTTGCCGGTTCTCTTTGCAGATATTGCTCAACTTTATGCAGCATCATTAAATACGGATCGATCTTGTTGATCTCGTTCTCACCTTCATAAATGAGCCGCTTGAAACGCATCGCCAATAAGTCGATGTGCGGGTATTCGCTGGCGTAGGCCTCCATCAACAGTATTTTTATCACTGATTTGTACGGGGAGGTAATACCTTTGTAGAGCAGCCACAAGGTGGCGCCGTAAAACTCCTCTGCCGGAATGCGATGCAGGCCGCCAAAGTCAATCAGGTCACGACCGTGAATATAACGTTTGAGTTTGATGTCCGTGACAAATGCATCATAGTTTGCTTCTTGCTCCGGTGGTACCAACCACCATAGTGGAAAGCGTCCGGCCAGTAATAAACTGGTGCGATAAAATTCTTCCAACAATAAATAATGTAACGCGCTGCCACTGTCTTCACTGCTGAGTTGGCCGTGGCGGCCTTGGCTGAAGTGTTCCGGGTTTACCAGAAAAATATGGGCATCGATCTCAAGTGTCGCGGCCCAGCGTTCGATGGCATCGGATTTGGCACGCAGTTCCGTGATATGTTCTTCACTCAGGCTGCTGTCGTAACAAATCCAGATATCAAAATCACTGTCACTGGAATAAGCAATGGTGCCGGTGCTGCCCATTAAATAGATCGCCTGGATGTGAAAACGCCGGTAGGCGCGCTTTTTATAGCTGAAGCTTTTTGCCAGGCGATGGGCCAGCGCTAGGGCGATAGCATTGGGGGCGTAATCCGGCAACCCCGCCACGGTATTCTTATTTATGTATCCCGGTAGCAACGGGTGGTTGATGTGATATAGCAGCGGTAATAATTCAATAAATTCACGTTGCCGCAGGCGCATGTCGTCCTTGGCACGACACAATCGCTGTTCGTTGAGCGTGACAAACCGCTGCTTGATTTCCTTGAAATCAGGCAGTTCGTCCTGTTGTTGCCTTGCCTTGAGATACGCCATCCCTTAAGGTATCGGCCATGGGAGGGCTTTCTTGCAAAACCATAGGGGACTATTTTTGTGAGGTAGGGCGCGTAATTATCGATGTGAGCCTGAGTTGGGTGTCCGTCAAGATTCCGCCCAAATTGTGTTGGTCGCCACAGAAAAGCAAAAAATTTGACGCGGATCACTCTAGCGGTGCAAAAATCTGCCGATAACCAGAACCTCAAGGGTTCACTAGACTGACAAAGGTGAGACATGCTGCAACATCTCGACGGACACTGGGTTCAACAATTTCTCGACAATCTACCGGCAGGGCTGGTTTTGGTGAATCAACACGGCAAAATCACCTGGGCCAACCAACAATTCGTGAAAATGAGTGGCATGACCACCGCGCAACTCATTGATACACCCTCAGGCCAATTGCCGGGTGAACTGCAGGCGGTTTTCAGTCAGGAAATGGTGGCGTTGACGCAGGCGGGCCAGGCCGCGACCAATTATCTGGCATGTACACCTGTGGCGATGGGTCATCACACGCTGCATTATTGCCACGACATCACCCAACTCAACCAGGTGATGCAAGAGTGCGCCGTGCTGCGCAACAAGGTGGCGGAATTAGACACGAAGGATGCGGTGACGGGGCTGCTCAACCGTCGTGCGATGTTTGCAAATCTGGAACAGCAGAACTCACGTAGTAGGCGTTATGGCAACCTGTTGTCGGTGATGATTATCCAGTTGGTGAATCTGAATGATTATCGTGCCTGTGTCAGCCAGGATCGGGTGGATGCGTTGTTGCTACAGATCAGCCAGAGCCTGATGGATCAAATGCGCTGGGCTGACGTGATTGGCCGCGTCGATGACAATGAGTTTATGCTCATTATGCCCGAGACACAGGAACAGGCCGCCAGCGAATTGCGCGGCAAGATCAGCGAACGGCTGAACAATATCCCGGCGGATGATAATTATGAATTGCTGATTGAATACGGCATGACACAGTGGCGTAAGGGTGATGATGTTAATACGTTGATGCAACGCGCCCGCTGTGAACAGTCCTGTGCGGCCGTGAGAAAAGTAGCGGTGTAAAAAAGCCCCGAAGCTGTATTTACAGTGATCAGGCTGGTGACCTGAATAACCGTTGCCATTTCCCAATTCTCGTACTTTTCCAAGAATGACGCCGTGTATCGTATATAATAACGACCCAGACTCCACCAGATCGCTACATGCTGTCCGAACACCGCCATACTCTCTTTACCGCCACACAGATTGAGGCAAAGCCCCGCATCTTGATTACCATCTCCGACGGCAAGCCTGACGACTATGATCACAATCGACGTCACTATGGCATTGAAGATATCCGCCGCGCCCTGATCGAATCGCGTCGCAGCGGCATCCATCCGTATTGCATCACCATCGACAAAGAAGGCCACGATTATTTACCACACATGTACTGCCCGACGAGTTACACGGTGGTTGATGAAGTGAGTAAACTGCCGTTGAAGGTGTCGGAGATTTATCGGCGCATCACCAGTTAATGGTGATGGGCCTGTTGCCTCTAAGATCAAAAAATAATATGAACCGCTATCGCGGAGTGATTCCCTGTTCCGCCCATAGGCGGGTTACTTTTTCTTGCATGCCCAAGAAAAAGTAACCAAAAAGAAGGGCACCCAATGCGGACGCAAGCGTGTGAGGGGCGGGGATTTTCTGGAATGACGCCGGACAACGCGCCTTCCCTGGCGCGGTGCCCGGCGGCGCAACCTCCTGTTGCGCCTTTTTATTTAATGCAGAAAATCCTCGCCCCTCACGCGTCCGCACACGGGGAAGAAAACTGTCGCACGCGTTGTGAATTATTTTGTTTCATCGTTGCTTCAGCCACTGGTCATTCCTCTTCGCGGGTGTGACGCCAGGGCAGGACGCCCTGTCGGCACGCCTCCTTCCTGACAATCCGCCGAGCAAACAGGCTTCACCCGCGTGGCGACCCACAGGGATGTGGGAAGGTAGAGCAATGCAGGAGCAATTGCCGAGAGAGTTTCTTTGGTTACTTTCTTGTCGGTACAAGAAAGTAACCCGC
>JAYSTO010000252.1:0-4509 GCA_043719675.1 Gammaproteobacteria bacterium
TTGCGCATCTTTGCCTTCATCATCATGGTCATCATCGCCTCCATACCGGGGAGCGCGGTGCCCAGTACAGGAAACCATTTATCCATGCCCAGCGGCATCGGCATACCCGGATTACCTAAGGGGCTGACTTTGAGGTTGAGATTATTTTTTACCAACTGCAAACCATAAAAGGTAAAAAAGATTTCGACGTCATAACCCAATGCTGACGCGGTAGAGGCCAGGATAAAGGGTGGGTAGGCCCAGTCGAGAGTCCCTTTGGTGGCGATAATAGCGAGTTTCTTTGGGTTCACGATGATGTCCTCTTGCGTTGGTCGTACACACATTTACTGCGGCTATTATCGACGGATAAGCAAGGTTGATCAGTACCTTTACGCACAGAGTCGCAAGAATCGTGACAGAGTGCGAGGCGTCTATTGTTAATAGGCGGATATCAACTAGACTTTGTCATCACGGGATCAAACCGATTCGAGATAACCAATGACAAGCGCAACACTCAAGACCATCGCCGCCAAGGACGCCTGGAACAAGATCCAACATGAACCCAAGTCTTTGTTGGTTGATGTGCGCTCGCATATGGAATTCCTGTTTATCGGCCACCCGACCGGCGCAATCAACATCCCCTGGATCGACGAACCGGATTGGGTCATCAATCCGAATTTTGTGCGCGAGGTGCGGCAACTATTGCTGGGTGGTCTGGCGCATGACGGCGCCGGGCACAATGTCCCGGTATTTTTAATCTGCCGTAGCGGTAAACGTTCGCGTGAGGCCGGTGAGCTGCTGTTGAATAATAATTTTACCGATGTCTATAACGTTGCGGATGGATTTGAAGGCGAACTGGATGACCATCACCACCGCAGCACCACTGGCGGCTGGCGATTTGCAGGGCTGCCGTGGGAGCAGTGTTGATCAGGGCAGAGATGAATAATTACTTGCAGGCATAATACAGCCATTGTCCGGCCCGCTTGCACGACGGGTTATGTTTTCTTGTGCGAAAGTACTCGCTCAATCCGTCGATCAGGCGCAAGCCAAATCAATGCCACCATAACATAGATGCCAATGGAAACCCATTGCGCCCAGGAAGCCAAACCAATGGCAACAACGTAAAGAACAGGCGACATTTTACCTTTCCAATCATTGCCGACAGCCTTCTTTAATAGCGAGCCTGATCCCTGCGATGCAATGATGAACTGCTGCAATATCCAGTACGCGATGGAGGCCATTAATAGAATCACACCGTAGATCGCCGCGGGTACGGCGGCGAAGTGATTCTCACCCAGCCAACCGGTGGCAAACGGTATCAGCGATAACCAGAACAAAAGATGAAGGTTGGCCCATAATATCGAACCCGTCACCGTGCGACAGGCGTGCAGCATGTGGTGGTGATTGTTCCAGTAGATGCCAAGATAAACGAAACTTAATACATAGCTTAAGAACACAGGGAACAATGGCAGCAAGGCGCCAATATTGCCACCGTGCGGCACCTTCAGTTCCAGTACCATGATGGTAATAATGATGGCGATGACGCCATCACTGAATGCTTCAAGCCGGTTCTTTCCCATGTTTGACTCACTATAGTTGTTGGTTTGCAATTTCACGCTGGCCACTCCGGCGTATAAACATATTCCAATTTCATACCATCGGGGTCTAAAAAGAAAACGGCATAATAACCCTTCGTGTATTTTTCATAGAAAGCGGGTTTATCCACAATGGCAACATGTCTGGCTTGTAGCTTTAGATAGAGATCATCAACTGCGCCACATGAAACGGCGTCAAATGCCAGGTGATGCAGCCCGGGTGAGTCGCCGTTGTGCGGTGTGTTAACTTTTGCAAGTTGCAGGCCGAATTCAAAGTATTCCCCTGCCCAAAGCGGCCCCTCCTCTACATCACCAATACGTCGAAACCCCATTTCTTTTAAACAGAAGTTATAAAAACGAGTAGAGACCTCGAGATCGGTTACGGTTATATCCATGTGATGGAGTTTTCCAGACATACATTCACCAGAAAAAAATAGTCTTGTCGAGCAGCCCGTAACCTGATCTTTCCTTATAACCATTGCGCCGGTAGAAGACTCGCGCCGTGTCGTTGCCGTGCGCCAGCTGTAGCGAAACATTTGTACATCCGGCTCGAATGAACGTCGATTCTGCCGCTTGCAACATAGCCGAACCAACACCATGGCCGCGGTACTGAGACAGCATAAAGAATTCGTCGATCTCAGCCGTGAGACCGCCGTGCTCAAGGCTAAATACGTAGACGGCGAGCAGATAACCGACCGGTGTGTCCCCTTCATAGGCGATCCAACTACAACCCAGCTGAGGCGTTGAACACAGACGTTCAAGTTGCGTTGCAAGGCGCACCGGTTCAAAGCCGGAAATATTCTCGAAGCCCCAGTACTGTTCTACCAGCTTCAACAAGCTGGGTATGTCATCGGCTGTTGCCTGTTTGATTTCTACCATTAGGTACATCCAGTTTCTGAACGCCGAAGCGTGAGTGTCGCAGCGCTATTTGGCAAGCTACCTTATCCTTGTTACTTAGGCGGTGATTGTGGACAAACAAACTCGCATTTTTGCCCGCTGCGTCCAACCCACGAGCCATCTGAACATTGCTTGGCGTCCTGGGTACACACAATGAGTTCGCCGGGTGTGTTGGGCGCGTCTCCTGCTCCGCAGGAGGCGAGAAAGAACGTGAGTGTGACGCTAAAAATTGCCCTGCTGTTCATTTGCAAACCCTCCTTGAACTTTACGTGGTGATAGCCAGATGTTTTAAGTGTGGCATAACAGCCGACCATGTTTAAAGTAATCTAAGTTAATGTGCATTGTTATACGCTTTAGTTGTAATTACGTAAATATCAGTATTGTAATGTATCCCATTTAATGGAGTAACTAATCCGGTGCCGAGGCTAATTCAGCGATTCGTGTGCGGGCAGTGAGCAACGAGTCAGCCAGTTTTTCCCCGAAGGTCCAGCACTACTCAAACAGTTGATGGCCTTATTAACATTTAGTGCTCATAGTTTAATTCTAATAGCCAACTATGCTTGGTATATTCTATAGGCTGTTTTTCTGATCGCTCATATATGTTTACTACTATTCTGCTATCTTTAAAGTGAATATAGGAATGAAAACGCCAAGCATCTCTTTGAGGTATATTGATTAAAATCTTCTTATATTGCTCTTTTAATTTTACATCGATAATGCGGATAGTTCCACAGTCGACGAATAGGAGTGATTTATCTCCTAGAGATAGTGGTTTACCAACTTGGGATTCATTCAGTAGTGGACCTTTCTCGATTTGACCGTCTAGTTTTAATCTTACGAGCCTTGATTGGGTCGGAATTTGTCTATCTTTCTCCAGCACTCTAACATCATTATTTTCTCCGACTATGTAGTGACCATAGCTTCGCCACGTCTGAACAAGCTTTCCATTTCGATCATATAACCAGGTATTGAAATAGTCATATCCCTCAAGACCAAGAATAAAGCTTCCATCGTTAAAGGCGGCCCCCGACTCACCCCTGAGTTCCGCCACAAGAGAACCGTTTGTCATATCAATTAAAAATGCTGGCCCCAAAAATCCCCATGCATGGTAATTTTTTGTCAATGTAGTGAGCAGAAGTCGATCTTCGGAAACAAAAATTTCGTTTGGTCTACCCTCTATCTCGAACGGGCATTCCCATGCTGGAACATTATGCAGGTTTAATAAAGATATTTTACCATCGTGAGCAACAACTCTTTGCCCATTGAGTTCCGCTAGTATTTTTTGTTGTTCACTCGAATCTTGTTGCTTTTTATTTCTGCACGGTGATTCAGAAACCTTGTTTGAGTCAACTATTTCGCAGATATATTTCATGTTATAACGATTGTGAATATCAACGTAAAATTGAGGGGCGCGCCGCTTTTGGAGCGCCCCTCTCGAATGCCATGTTATGTTGCGTTGTAACGATAAACCTCATAATCCCAGTATCCGCGACCGGCATTCTTTGGCCCCACCCAACCCATGCGTAATAGTTTTCTGGAAATAAGCCAGTTCAATGAACCGTGACCAACGAACAATACCGATTCATGTTTTTTCGCCAACTCGCACAGTCGAAGTGCACAAAGATGTGCTCTTTCTCTGGCCGCTTTAAAAGATTCAGCATTCGAGGAATACCCAAGCATTTGCAATATTCTGAATACTAACGACCACCCCAGCACTGACAATTTTGGATGGCTCCAATTTACATAAGGCATTTCACATTCCCTAAACATCGAGTCTTGCACTTCAATATTTTTAACACCGAGGGCGTTGGCAGATTCGATAGAGCGAGGAAGACTACTGCACACTACAATAGAACATTGTTTGGCTTGGGAAATGGTATTTGTCGAAGGAGCATGGGTGTTATCAATACCAGTTTTGTTGTAGGCATCAACCCACAGCCCAAAGCCAGATGCCGATACACTACCGCTGGTTTCGATCTTTGGTTTTCCGTGCCTGAGGATGACTATTTCCACTTACGTTCCTTAAGCAACATAACGC
>JAYSTO010000253.1:0-11603 GCA_043719675.1 Gammaproteobacteria bacterium
AAATGCACAGGCGCAGCCACCGTCAGAATCAGAATTTGTTGGTATGTATACTCAAGGTGGCTTCGAGTCGCAAGCGCAGATTTTCTTGCTGGATGACAATACGTTTTGTTATACATTCATGGGCGGCTCACTTGACCTGATCAAGGCGGGGCGCTGGAAGCATACCAAGGGTGTATCAACCGTTAATCTGCAGGAGATTCGGCCAGATAGCCAGATATATCCTGCCTATGGCAAAAATCTGGATAGACTGGGGCCACCCATGGTTAGAATTAATTTTGATGGTTACACACTATCAAATGCGAGGTCGCCAGTGTTTGCGGTATCCAACACCGACAAATTGCCCACCACCTTCAGGCCGCTTTTTCCAAGTGGCAAATCTCGCTGGTCTGGTACCTACTCACTACCCCTTATGGCACCCGAAACAGCCAAATATTTCATTATTGGTGATGTAGAAGTCGATAAATTCGAAAGGCCGGTGAAATTGCGACTAACGCAATACAAAATTGAAAATTACGACACCATCCGCATCGCTTTTAACGAAATGCAAGTAAACCCCGCGATGAATATAGACGTGCAATTGATTAACAACGTATTGCATATGGGCGGCAGCAAATTTGTCTCAAAAAAGCCATTAAACACGGAAACGCTTATTGATGTTCGTGAGCAATGCGTCAATCCCATTTTGTTTCCTGATAGAGTTTCTTCTGATCAAAAATATTCACAGGAGCAACTTCCCGGCAACACGGAAATATTAAAACCTCTCAAAAGTTTTAATCTTGAGTTGGCCGCCATCACGGGCGAGCCAATTTTTGGCGCAGATGATGAAGGTGCATCAAAAGGGAATGATTCAATCGATGGCCTTATTGATGCAGAGCAAAAACTACTTCAGGAAACATTCGACAGTGCCAAGAGCGAGACACAGCCTGCAGACAATTTTATGCAATTGGCAAATAATCTGGCCGGAAAAAAACGTATAAACAGACATGCGCCGATGCTCGTTAAACTGTATGCTGATTTGTTGGTGGCCAAGGTTGCAAAAGGGAAAATGCCGGTTGCAGAAAAAATGTTTTTCAATTTTATGGAAAACATCTATCCGGCTGTGCATAGTTCAAAGAGGGAAGAAGTGGTCTACGCCCTGTCGGTTATTGCCAGCCAGGGCTTGATTATTACCGTGGCAACAAAAAACGATGAAATCAGGAAACTGGTTTTTGAAAAGTTACTGGGTGATAAATTTGATATAACTACACATAAAAATCGCGCCTTGATCTATAACTTGGCATGCTATTACGCGACCATCAATAATAAAGTCGCCATGATCGATGCCATCAAGCAGGCGCGTAAACGTGGCACGCCTCCTAAACAATTTATGGATGACACTGATTTTAACAACTACTGGAAAGACGCGGAATTTCTGGATACAATAAAAGGCTAATGAAGAGGTCGTCCTCCACGAGGCTGGTTTGAGCCGTAATCTTTGTGTAACCGGCTTTCCTGATTAGATGCGTGGCGATCACACGATAGACGATGCCGAGCTCGAGATTCGCAAGACGCTCGATTTATAGGAATGGGAGAGAATGCATTTCTTTAATTATGATGGATATCAATATCAACCGAACCTATCTTGAGGTGGAAAGGAATATTTTTTAATGAAAAAATTTAACTTCACTATATTCTTTCCATCAGTACTATTTATTTTGTCAACGAACGTTTGCGCACAGGATCAATGCAGTAAGCCTGAAAATGTAAATATGGCTAAAACGGTTGATCTGGTTGTGCCCAATAGCCCGTTCACTGTCGGAATTTGTTATTTGCCGGAAGTAACGAAAAATGGTGTATTGGCCGATCATCAGGATTTGATTATACTAATGGAAAAGTATAAGCCAATTGCCAAGAAACAAACCACCATGTCTATTACTGTAGGGAGAATATCTGAACTGGTTCTGGAAAAAACCACGGATCGGTTTATTTCTGTGTCCTATAATGCGGGTGAGTTTTGCAATGGTATTGTTATTTTTGATGTGCAGAAGAAAAGAGTTGCCGCGGAGCAGGGCTGCATGAGTTTCTCTGATCAGTGCCATGTGACAGCATTGCAGGATCGTGAATGCAAGGCATCAATTGAGTGCAAAGATGGTGGCGCTGAAGGAGAGCCACCAAAGCGAAAAGAAATAATCAGAAAGAGATTGGATCTTTGTCAGGGTTCTTGAAACAACAAGGCGCGGTTGGCATGGTTTGCTATTTATTGATTCGCCTTTATACAGTTTTGATGAAGAGACTGTTCTTGGTTGCTTGCAATTTTTTGATCTTCAACAAATGACTGGTCCAATAGTGGACATGGCTGCTATCGAGATCTCGTTGGTTCCATGTTACATGCGCAATTCCATGGCGATCAAACGAGACTAATGGGTTACATGCTTTGTTGGTGTAATCTCTCTTAACAGGCGTTAATGGCGCCCAACCTTTACCTGGGCTGTATTGTCTGGACCAGATGGTGGTATAAAAGAAAACCTGATGCCACCATACTGCAATGACATTGTCGTTTTCATCAAAGCCAACTTGCGGATCAAATGCTTCGTAGCCACGGCTACTACATTCATAGATATGTTCAGGTTCGCTCCAGCCAACATCGACGGTATAGTAACTGGCGCTAACACCATCTTTCTGCGCCCACACTACGATTGCATTACCCTGGCGATCGATAGCAAGCTGGTGTTTGGATTGATCGCGATCTATTTTCGTGATGGGCGCAGCCTTGCCCCAACCCTTGCCAATGGTATAACGATTTGTCCAGATGCCACCCCGGTTACTGTCCTTAACTTGCGTCCACACCACAATGGCATTGCCACAAGCATCAAATGCAATTATTGGTTGAACCGATTTACTAACATGGTCTGAATAACCGGAGACAACTCCGGGATCAATTTTGACGGCCTTCTCCCAGCCGGTAGTAATGTCGTAGCGTTTGGCCCAGATATGAGTTTGTTTTTCACTGTCCGTGCCATCTTCAAATGACCACACGATGATGGTATGGCCGCTGGTATCAAAAGCAAACTTCAATGTTGTCATTTGATAAGAAAAGAGGATTTTTGAAATCACCTTCATTTCGCCCCAGCCTGTCGTGGCAGCGTAATAGATGGCATAAACACTGAAGAGCCCGCGGGTATTCTCGCCCTGTTTGTCGGTTCTCCAGAGCAATAGCGCATTGCCGTTGGTAGTGAATGTAAGCTGCATGATCGTTGTAGCACCGCTAGAACTTGCAATAAGCCTGTATCGGGCTTGAAATATTTTGCCCATAGTGTGGAGCTGTTGTTAACGATATGAGCCCATACCGCAAGTGCGTTACCTTGTGTGTCGCAAGCAATTTTTACTGGCCGGGTCTCACCGGGGGTATGTTCGAAGCGCTCTGCCTGACCCCAGCCGACGCCCGCATTGTAACGGTTGCTCCAGGTTTCCTGCATGTAACCCATGATCTCGTCGTAGCCTGTATCTTGAATCCACACGGCGTGGGCGTTACCGTGGGTATCGAAAGTGATCTGCGGATTGTTTTTACCAGCGGGGCTATTCCCATTAAGAGAATCAGAACGCGAATTATCGATGATTTCCGCTTTGCCCCAACCAGTGGTCGGGGTGAAATACCTGGCATAAACAGAACGGTACTCGTTGCTCACCGCCATTGCATTGCCGTGGCTATCGAAAGCGAGCTGTACGGCATGAGATTCCAAATAAGAACCACTATCGATTCTCTCAGCCTTGCTCCACATCCGGCGAGATAAGGCATCCATGGCGCGCGGGCCAAGTTGAACCAGAAAAATCAAGCCGTTGGCCAAATGTACTAACATCTTGATTATAAGCATTGCAAATTCAGCCATCGCTGCTCTCCGCCCGATAAAGTTTATGAAGCGCTATTTGCTAAGGAACTTCTGGCTAATTGTCATTTCGAGTGAACGACTGCATCCGTGTCTTCGCCTTTGGTCGAAATGACAAAATCGGTATTAATCAGGGAATCCCTAATATTATCAAAGACAGTTATCAATTAGATATTGTCTGTAGTGGTATAGTATATAGTGTAGTAACAATAATTAGGGGTGTCCTTTTATGGTTCGTTTGAATAAAGAAGAAAAAGTTTTTATGTTTATTGCTGCGTTTTTACTGGCCATCTTGTGGCTCGTTATCGCCTATTTCGGCGTCAAAGGCGCAATCGTTTATTGCCTGATTTTTTCATTTATCGTAACCAGTTTTTCCCGCTTGTTGTTTTCGTGGGGAAGGTCGCGCCCGTTCACCCTGGCGGAAACCTGGCTGCCGCCTGTTATTAGTTTGGCTGCAACATCATTTATAAGCCTTGGCATCTATCATCTTGTCCAGTTTTCTCAAACCGGGATTTTAAATACCGTGGTATTTATTCCCTGGCTTGTCATCCTGTTGGGCGTACCGACGGCTTATTATGCACCTTCTTATATAAAGCGCTATCTAACGCTAAGGCATCAGGCCAGGAATTGTATTGAGGCGGGTGTTTCGATAAAGCATGACAGCGACCTTCCGATTTATATTAAGGAACTGCGCTTTGTAAATAGTGTTAATGGCGAGGAGTTAGAAATACCTGTGCCCAATTACAGGGATAAATCTGACCGTGACGATGACAAGGAAGATGCGAGTTTGGCACAAAAAATAGATCATGCCATGAGATCAATGTATTTTCCCAAGGAGTACATTCCGGCTGGTGCGGATAAATTTTACCTGTCGTGGTACTCAATCATAGAAGACAAGTATTATCAGGATGAGTTTCATTTTTCCTTTGATGGATTTTCGTTACGCACGATGAAATACGATCAATCTGGAAATCAATTATTATGGAATCATCTGCATCGGCAAAATGCCAGCGTGGTAAGTATCAGCATTCATTATCATGGCAACGTGCGTTTTTATCGACATTCTGATATGCTGATCTGCTACGCAAACGCAAAAACAAAAATAATCAGCGACAAGGAAAAAAACAGCTATTTGCAGCGTTTCAAGCCGTATGACCAATATACCTCAGCGATGGTGCATGATATGACCGTGCAGGATAGGGAGCTTGCGGCAAGGCGCCTGGCGCAGCGTGGTGAAATTCAGAAATGTGCCATCAATTGGTGTATGCGATTTGAAGGTTTGGCTGAGAACAATAAACTCGATATTGATGATGCCGCCTGTTTTAATTATCGCTGCAAACCGGAAGAGTTAGCTGTCCCGGATACCAAACCTCTTCCCGAGAAAGTAGAGGTAATGTATCGAAGCCCCGATGGTCTATTGGCCTGGCTGTTCATTTACCTGGATGTCGAGAGTCTGTATCGTTCGATACAACTGCTTACCGCGGGAGATAAAAAAATGCCTGTGGAATTTGTGGTTACGGTGGAGGATAACCATCAAAACAGCATTCAGTTCATTATCAATGCCAACAACCAATCGGTAAGCTTTAACGACTGGGAGACGACGGTTAACGAGGAATATAAACGCAAATCAAAAAAACTCGAAAAAATCGCCAAACAGAAAAAACAGCATTATCAATTGTTGGATAGCGCTTGGGAAAATGTAAGAAATAAGGATTACCAAGCCGCCGAGAAAAAATGTAACACGCTTTTGTCTAAGAATTCTGAATTCTACCAAGTCTATTTTTTACAAGCCTACCTACTATTGCAGATGGAAGGTGCAGCAGCCTACTTGGCGAAGCTTGACTATTTTGTTGAAAAAGCCGGGGTTGATAAACCAACCCTGTCCAGACTATACAATTCTGCCGGTTGTGCATTGGATGACAAGCAACGGTATGCCGAGGCATTGCCTTATTTTTACAAAGCCTCACAAATAGAGCCAGACGAAGGAATGTATCTGGCCAATATCGCTGAACTGCATTACAAATTAGTGCAAGCTAAAGAGGCTATGAGCTATGCCCGTCAAGCGCAGGGAAAGAATTACCAAAGTGAAATGATGAACGATGTTTTAAAGAACAAAGGTGTTATGAAATAGAGAATTTTACTGGAAAGTCTCAGTTTGTTGGCGTCTATACGTTAGGAGTCCCTTTATGTGGAGTTTTTTGTCAAAGCTGTTCTTTTTCAGGCATTACGACAAATATCGCGGGTTGTCTGAAAATTTGGTTGAGTCAGAAAATTATGAAATCCACAAGCTCATTAATGGTGCTGTTGAAGCGGTAATACAGGTTAAAGGCACCGATACGATTTTGGTTGTGGCCGAGGGGTATTTGTGGAAAATAAATGAAAAAGGTTATGTCGTGGATACCCTTCGCGGGACAAGTAATCTGTATAGCTCCGGATTGATTTTATGGAATGACTCATGGAGTAATGGCCAGGGAGAGTCCTTCTGGTATAAAAAATTTAACGAATGGATTTATACTGGCAATAAGCTGGATCAAATAATTCACCCTGAAAGCATGGTAGATACAGATAAATTATCTAACCTGGAATTGAAAAGTTTAATAGACAAAGCCGAGACGGTTGAATTTACTTACTATCTTAATAAAAATAAAAATAAAAAAGATTATTTAGACGTGTGCTTACTGAAATCAGGAGATCTGTTGACAGTTCTGGATATAACAGGTCGGTTGGGTAAAATTGATTCGTCGTGCTACGAGTATAGAAATCGTAATAACAACATCTGGAAAGAAACATGTTTGAAGGGCTATGATAAAACGAATAAAAATAAACTGTCGGCCATGTCAGGCTACATTCCGATAGATCAGCCATGGGAAGATAAGAGCCAACCATTTTTTATGCAAAAATTTGGCAGGAAGTTTTACTATTTTGAAGAAGGGTTTGGTGGCTGGTTGTTGGGGGCTACCCTGGGCCGGGCTTTGTCGGCAGTTGGTTTTCCAGGGAGTTTGCCAGAATCATATTGGTATGGAACTGGCTATTTCCAGCTAAGCCATCAGTCAGAGCAGCTTAATTTTAAGGCGCTGGTTTCCAAGCGGAGTAAGGGGATTAATTTTAAAAATATTTCCATTTATAATTACCCGGAAAATCATAACTGCGACACAAAATTTATCGACTTAACCTTTATTGGTGGGCAACATAACCACCTCGATAAAACTGACGATCTGGTTAAGCATCACAAAGATGATGTTGGGTTTTACGCCATACGGAAAAAAATCAGAAGCAGCCAGGAAACACTTGGGAAATTGCCTTGGAACAGCCTCACCCTGGGTCAGGTTGCGAGCTACCACACCGCAAGCCAATGGCAACCTGTATTCACAGGAATGATGGCACCCAACCCCGATCCCAGAATGGCAACGGACTCAACATGGGGCGATATTCAATTTTTTGATGTCGAGATAGCGCCGCATCACTATTTGCTGAATGTCGCCGCTGTGCCAGCTGAGTTGCATGCCATCCCCCGAACACTATCTCTTAATTGGAGCATTCATTTCGATTTAAGAGGGGCTTTCAAGCTGTATCTGGGTGGGGAAAAATTTGTCTGGTATCACCCGAATCGGGATGACCGTGAGGTGTTTCTACAGTTGATTTTCGATGAAGACGAAATAGTAACTGCCTTTCAGAAACTCGACGGCAGAAAGCAACTGTTACAATTGGAAATACACATGGAGGGGATAGAAAAAGTTGGCGCAACACTTGCGATCTACTTGCGCAACAACGAGGAAAGCATACAATTCAAAAATACGAAATTTTCGAGTGTTGAACCGCGTTATCTGACGGATAAGAAAATGTTTACCCAGCAATTTGAGAAAGGCAAATTAAAGATTGAATATGACGCGGCGTTGAAGGAAGGGGGAAATCTGCAAGCGTATCTTGATTTAGCGGCAGAAATAGCAGCGAATAGCCCATATGTAAAAGAATATTTCGTCTGGGTGAGTGGTTACGCTAATGATTTAATCAATAACCGCATGCAGAAAAAAAATTACAAAGAGGCAGAAATTGTCATCAATCACTTTATCAATAAACTGCTTCCCTACATAGGAAAGACAGGTAACAATTCGAAAGAGACGGGCAATATTGAAGTTATCGCCAGTAACAGCCTGGCACTCGCGATTATGATAAAAGACGAAAATCTGAGTACCCGTATTTTTGAAAATCTGCTGGGCAGCACGGATTTCAATATGGCCTCATTGAAGAACGCCACCCTTCTGCTTAACCTGGCGTGTTATTACGCAACGATAAATAACAAAGTGGCCATGTTAGACGCGATCAAGCAAGCGCGTAAACGCGGTAAACCTGCTCGGAAATTTATGGATGACCCAGATTTTAAGGGTTATTTGAATGACGCGGATTTTCTGGAAACACTCAAGTTGAGTACCAGTTAGATGTCGCCGCATTTTTCTCGCACGGTTGTTTACCTCCTGCTTTGGGTGGTTGGGGTTGTCTTTATGATGTTCGCCCGTCTGCGGCAATGGTTTCTAAACTTGAATTTCCCCGGCCGCCTGGTCTTGTTCGCCTCACTTGCTTTAAGCGCCTGTACTGGTGTCAGTGCCAACCGCAAGGTGTGGAGCACGCCCGAAATAATTGATAACGAACATAGTGATGGCAGCCCCAATGCCTGGCAGCTCTTGTTCGATACGCAAGGTAACGGTATTGTCGTGACCGACGATATCAATCGGGTTTGGGCTAATCGCTATACGGCGGATAGCGGCTGGGGAACCCCGGAACTTATTGATGACATGGCAATCCCGGCCGAGGACGCAAGCTACGGCGACGCGAAGGACAAGCTACGGCTTTTCTTTGACACGAGCGGCAATGCACTTGTGGTGTGGCAGCAGTATCACAGTTTTGATACGCCGCACAAAACCTGGACCAATCGCTACACCGTGGGTGCCGGTTGGGGCAAGGCGGCGATGTTCGATAATACTCCCGGCGATGATTTGTCGCCGGAGATCGTCAGTGATGCCCGGGGCAATGCCTTTGCGGTGTGGACGCAAAATAATGACGAGTGTGATAGTTACCAACTCTGGGCCAGTATCTATATCCCGGAGGCGGGCTGGGGAAAGGCGATGGTAATCGCCCAGAGTGCGGGCGATGCAAAAATGATAATGGTCAAGGTGGATGTCCTCGGCAATGCCTACGCGGTGTGGCTGCAGGGTAAGGACAAACGCGAAATCAAACTCGCGCGCAGCTTCGATGTCTGGATCAGCCGTTACACGGCAGGCACTGGCTGGGGCAAGGCGCAGTTGATTATGCGCGATACCGAGGCTGCGTATCCACTGGAAATAACTCTCGACGGTCGAGGCAACGCACTCGTTGCCTGGGAGCAGAAAGTGGGCGATCAGTCCGGTATCTGGGTCAACCGATATCTTGCCGACAAGGGTTGGGATCAACCTGTACGCATTGACCCGGAAATAAAGTACGGCGATGCACGCGAACCCGTGATCGCCTTTGATGCGCAGGGTAATGCGATAGTGATGTGGTGGCAGGCCGGTTCCAATGGCAATGTCTTTGCCAGCCGTTACACGCCCGGCACTGGTTGGGGCACGGCGACAACGGTGTCGAGTCAGACGCAATCAGCGCAGAGGCCACGTCTGGTCTATGACAAGGATGGCAATGCACTGGCGGTGTGGACGCAGCTCGATCACCGCAGTGACGATAGCGTCATGGCCAGTCGTTATACCGTCGCTGTCGGCTGGAGTACACCGGTGCTTTTGAGTAAGGAAAGTAAAGAGGGCAAGTCTGATCCGCGCATTGCCATCGACGAGGAAGGCAATGCGATTGCGGTGTGGTGGCAGCGCGGGGGAATGGGCGCGAGTATATGGCTCAATCATTATGATGCGGCCAAAGGCTGGGGGGCACCGAAGCTGTTGCAAACCGATAGCACCTTTACTGCGACCGAACCCGACATAACCTTCGATGCCAAAGGTATTGCCCATGTATCGTGGACCCGATCGCCAAGCGAAAACCAGTCGTATCGTGTCTGGACCAGCCGTTTTCTGCCGACCCAGTTACTTAGCCAGCAGACGGTGCGCAACCACCCGCGCACAATGCGTTCGCGGGATGCAGATAGCCATGTCAGAAATAGCATCGGCTACACCTCGCTCCACGACGCGGCGTTTAACGGCAAGCCGGACAAAGCAGCACAGCTGATCACGGAAGGGTTGGACATCAATGTCAAAGACTACGATGAAAGTACCCCGCTGCATGTGGCAGCCAACCAAGGACATAGGAATGTCGTGGAACTCTTGATCGCGCAGGGGGCGAACGTCAATGCGCGAACGCGGAATGGCAAGACCCCCTTGCACGAGGCGGCATCCTGGGGCACACGAGAGGTTGCAGAAATCCTTATCGCTAAGGGCGCCAACCTTCATGCCAAAGATGGCGACCACCATACACCGCTGCACCTTGCAGCGACGCGGGGCAAGACAGATACCGCTGAACTACTCATTGCCAAGGGCGCTGATGTCAACGCGCTGACGCCCAGCGGGTCAACGCCACTGACGTGGGCGGTGGCCGAGGAACGGAAGGATATCGTTGCGCTCTTGCTGGCCAATGGCGCGGCGACCAATCCCAAGGGCGGTAACGACACGAGCCCCTTACACTGGGCGGCGCGTGAAGGTAACCGGGAAATTGTTGAACTTCTCCTCGCTCATGGTGCGGTCGTCAATATCAAGGACAGCGTTGAACATACCCCGCTATACGTGGCGATGTTTGGAAAGAACCTTGCCATTGTCGAGCTGCTGCTGGCCAAAGGTGCCGAGGTCAATGTCAAAACCAAGGATGGTGACACCCCGCTGCACATGGCGCGGGAAAAGGAAGCGGCCGCATTGCTCATTGCCAAGGGTGCGAACGCCAACGCCAAAGGGAATTTCGGTTATACCCCGTTGCACAAGGCGGCGCGCGAGGGCAGACAGGACATCGCCGAGCTGCTCATTGATAAGGGCGCCGATATCAATGCCAGAAATAATGAAGGCGAGACCCCGTTGGATGCGGCGTTGGAAAAATATCACCAGGATCTTGCCGCCATGCTCATGGCGCACGGTGCGAAGAAGGGTGTTGATTAAGAGCAATGAGATTTACGGGTCAGCAGGCTTCTCCGTTTGATATTTAAGTATAAAAGTTTCGATTTGATCTGACTATTAATGAGACCAAAAATTCTGAAGCTTTTAAAAAACTCATCAGCTATGCTTCTGTTTTTATCCTATATAATGGGATAAATATACCCAGCTGCTGGTTTTTGTTTGCGTGAATACTTTGCTAAATAATATTAATAAAATCGTAACCCAGGTATTTGTGGTAGTGAGGTGTATTCCGCGTCTGTTAAGAAAGCCACGGATTTTTTTCTATTGGCTGGGCACAGCGTACTGGGCATTGCTGATGTTGGTGGTGGTTGTGGTGTCGATGCCGACTTTGGTATCGCCAGCGGTGGATCAAGCTATGGAATGGTTATTTCCGCCTGTCAGCACGGAACTCTTTTTCGGCCTCATCAACCATTCCGTGGAAGATCCCCGGCTGCTTCCAATTCAGGAACTGGTGAAGATTATACTGTGGTGTTTCGGTATCGGCGGCGTCTTTCTTCTGTTTTGGCTGGATATCCCACAGGCACTGCTGAGGGCGGCCAAAAAAGCCCGCAAGCGTGAACAACAAGCGGATAAGTTACTCGGCTCGCAGCCTTCACAAAGTATT
>JAYSTO010000254.1:0-11562 GCA_043719675.1 Gammaproteobacteria bacterium
CTTAGGTGCTTTGGTACTAGAAATTGAAACCGGCGAACCTTTGTTGATTGAAGCCAAGACCACCTTGCTGGCCACGGGTGGTGTCGGACAATTGTTTCGTACCAATACCAATGCGCACATTAATACCGGTGACGGCATGGGCATGGCCTTGCGTGCCGGCATTCCGTTGGAAGACATGGAATTTTTTCAGTTTCATCCCACCGGAATTGCTGGTCGTGGCATGTTAATTACCGAAGGTTCACGTGGCGAAGGTGGTTTTCTGTTAAACAAAGACGGCGAACGTTTTATGGAACGGTATGCGCCGCACGCAAAAGATTTAGCTAGCCGTGATGTGGTCAGCCGGGCGATTGCCACCGAGGTACGCGAGGGGCGTGGTTGCGGGCCAACCGGTGATTACGTGATGTTGAAACTGGATCACCTCGGCAAAGAGGTGCTGGACAAACGCCTGCCCGGTATTACCTCCATGGTGAAAACCTTTTTAGGGATTGACCCAGCGCAAGAACCCATCCCGGTATTCCCCACGGCGCATTACACCATGGGTGGTATCCCGACTGATCGTCATGGCCAAGTGGTGGTACCCATTGCGCAGGGCGAAGAAGCGATTCCCGGTTTATATGCGGTGGGTGAGTGCGCCTGCGTTTCTGTGCACGGGGCAAATCGATTGGGTGGTAATTCGTTATTGGATATTGTTGTGTTTGGTCGTTCGGCGGGTAATCATATCATCGAGTTTCTCAAAGAACAGCGTTACCATCGGCCGATGGATGAAGCAAGTATCGACCAGGCAATGGCCCGCTTAAGCCGCTGGGACAAAACCGGGCCAGGCGAATCGGTGGCAAAACTTAAGTATGATTTGCAGACAGTCATGGAAAAATATTGTGGCGTGTTTCGCACCGAAGATGTGCTGCGCGAAGGCGTACAGCATGTGAAGGAATTGCAACAGCGCTTGCAGCATGCGCGTTTGCAGGACCATAGCAAGATCTTTAACACCGCACGCATTGAAGCGCTGGAGCTGGAAAATTTAATGGACGTGGCGTTGGCAACCGTGTTCTCGGCCGCCGAGCGTAAGGAGAGTCGTGGTGCGCATTCGCGGATCGACTATCCAAAGCGGGACGATGCGCATTGGTTGAAGCACAGTTTGTATTATAAACAAGGGCAGCGCGTCGCCTACAAACCCGTGCGGCTCAAACCGATGACGGTGGAGACGTTTCCACCCAAAGAACGTGTGTATTGATATAAGACCGCCTCAAGTTTTTATGCAATTATATCGCTATACTTGTTAGTACTTGTTACTGGGATGTGAATACTATGCGATTCCAAGTTCAGCGCTACAACCCTGAGACCGATAAAAAACCGTATCTCAAAGAATATGTACTGGATAATATCAAACCGGGCACGATGTTACGCGACGCCTTGTTGGAAATTAAAGCGCAGGACGAGACGCTGACGTTTCGCCATTCTTGCGGAGAAGGGGTGTGCGGTTCGGACGCCATGAACATTAATGGCACCAATGGGCTGGCTTGTCTGACCTCGGTAGCCAAGTTATCCCAACCGATCGTAGTCCGTTCAGTCCCTGGTATGCCGATCATTCGTGACTTGGTGGTGGATATGAGTCAGTTTTATCATCACTACCGTGCAATCAAACCCTATTTAATAGTCCATGATCCGGTTCCGGAAGTGGAATATCTGCAATCACCTGAAGACCGTGACAAGCTCGATGGCTTGTATGAATGCATTTTATGTGGCGCATGCACTACCGCCTGTCCCTCGTTTTGGTGGAATCCAGATAAGTTTCGTGGTCCCGCTGCCTTGCTCCAGGCGTATCGATTTTTAGCAGACAGCCGCGATCAGGCCACCGATCAGCGTTTGCAGGAACTGGACGGCCCTTATCGGATGTTTCGCTGTCATACCATCATGAATTGCACCAATGTGTGCCCTAAAGGTTTGAATCCATCGGCAGCGATTCATGGCATTAAAACAATGATGCTTAAAGAGATGATTTGAAATGAGTAGTGCTGTCGCTGATGACATGGCGCGCCTGCGTTGGCAGTGTCGGCGTGGCATGTTGGAGTTGGACTTGTTGCTGGAAACATTTGTGACGTACCGCTATGCTGAACTTGATGCGCGGCTTCAGGCGGCGTTTCGCCAAGTATTGGCCTACCCGGATCAGTTGTTGTTTGATTATTTCTTTGGCGCTCGCCTGCCCATGGACAAGGATGTTGCTGATGTTATTGAGAAAATTCGTTGCGCCGCTGTGGCTTGAGTTACGCCCCTCGCGGTTATTTCTTTTCTATCTTGTTGTCTCTCATAGCCTGGGCGTGCTGAGCGGCCTGCTGCCGTCGTCATTGCCGTGGTATCTGCGAGTATCGATAGTCATCTTGATTTGTATTAGCGCTGTTGTGTGTTGGCGAATGTATCGCTATGAACATTCAAACAGCGCTGCGTTAAAATGGATATGGCGCGATACGGATCGTTGGCGTCAGATGGCAACCGCAGCGTATTGGCAGATGTTACCCGCCTATTTTTTGTCGCCGTATCTCATTATCGTTTGTCTGATAAATGATGCCAAACAAACACGCTATTTGTTCATATTCCATGATCAGTTACCGGCGGCGGTATATCATGAGCTCTATGTGCGTTTAAAATTCTGGCGCAGTACCAAGGACTATTCGGCCGGGGTCACGTAATTTGCCGGGGTGAGTATGGTGTCGTGTGCAGGTGCGGTATCCTGGGCGGGCGGATAGTCCAAGGTGTAATGCAGGCCGCGGCTTTCTTTGCGCAACAGCGCCGATTGTATAATCAGGTTGGCACACACAGCCAGATTGCGCAGTTCCAGTAAGTCGTTCGTCACCCGGAAATCGCCATAATAATCTTCAATCTCCTGGAGTAATAAATTAATGCGACGTTGTGCGCGTTCCAAGCGCTTGTTGGTGCGCACAATACCAACATAGTCCCACATAAAACTGCGGATCTCATGCCAGTTGTGGGTGACCACCACTTCTTCATCGGAGTCAGTGACGCGCGACTCGTCCCACTCCGGTATGTCAGGAATGACGGTTTGGGCAGATGTGCGTTGCTGAATATGTTCACTTGCCGCTTGGGCGAATACCAAACATTCCAAGAGTGAATTGCTTGCGAGTCGATTGGCACCATGTAGTCCGGTATGGGTTACTTCGCCGATGGCATAAAGTCCAGGGATATCAGTCTGACCTTGTAAATTGGTCATGACACCGCCGCAGGTATAATGTGCCGCAGGGACAACGGGAATCGGCTGTTTGGTCATGTCATAACCGAATTGCAGACAGCGTTCGTAGATGGTAGGAAAATGGTGAATGATAAAGTCCGCTGGCTTATGACTGATATCCAAATATACATACTCTGACCCAAGACGTTTCATCTCGTGGTCAATGGCGCGCGCTACAATGTCCCGAGGCGCAAGTTCCGCCCGCGGATCAAAACGACGCATGAATTCGCTGCCGTCGGGTAACAATAACCGTCCTCCTTCACCACGTAGCGCCTCTGTCAATAAAAAGGCCTTGGCATGTGGATGGTAAAGGCAGGTGGGATGGAATTGATTAAATTCAAGATTGGCGACACGGCAACCGGCCCGCCATGCCATCGCGATACCGTCACCGGTGGCGGTATCGGGATTGCTGGAGAAAAGATAGACCTTGCTGGCGCCACCCGTGGCTAAAACGGTGGTTGGCGCACGAAAAACACGGACATGATTGGCGTGCCGGTCCAGCACATAGACCCCATAACAGGCCTGTCCCGGATGCCCCAGTTTACGGGCAGTGATCAAATCAATGGCGATGTGTTGGGCGTAGATTCGAATGTTCGGGTGCTGGTGCACTTGGCTGCTCAGCGTGGTCTCAACGGCTTTACCGGTAGCATCCGCCGCATGAATAACCCGTCGATGCGAATGGCCACCCTCACGCGTCAGGTGATAGGGGGTTGTCTTGCCGCTGCCGGTCTGAGTGGTAAAGGGTACGCCCTGAGCAATCAGCCATTCAATGTTTTCCTTACCGTGCTGGGCCGTAAAGTTCACAACATCCGGGTGGCATAAACCTGCCCCAGCATCGAGTGTATCCATCACGTGGGAATGAATTGAATCATCAGAATCAAGGACTGCGGCAATGCCGCCTTGGGCATAAAAGGTACAACTTTCTTCAAGCTTTACCTTTGAAATCAATGAAATACGGTGGGTATCGGCCAGTCGCAGGGCCAAGCTCAGACCTGCGGCACCACCGCCTATAATGATCACATCGGATTCAATTTGCATGTGATGGCTGGTTTAAATCTTTACGAAAGCGACTGGGTCGCGGGATAAATTTGCTGCTTTTGGTATGCTCATGTTCAGTATAAAATCTCCTGTTGTGTTCATGGTGAATTGACGCAAAGGATGGACGAGGCCACTTTGTAACTGTAACTAAAAATTTCATGGTAAGGCGAACTCTAGCATGTTTGCGGGGTCCTATCCTTAGATCGCCACAAGGGTGTAGTTCGGTAGACACAATAAGGTATGATGCCTGATGGCAGATCAAGACAGTGACCAGGCGTTGGTGGAGCGCGTTTCGCGCGGCGATAAACGTGCCTTTGATGCGCTGGTGATACGGTATCAATCACGGGTTGTGAAAGTCATAACACGTTATGTATTCGATCAGACGGAGGCACTGGATTTGGCACAAGAGGCCTTTATCAAAGCCTATCGCGCCTTGCCAAATTTTCGCGGCGATAGCGCCTTTTATACCTGGCTGTATCGAATTGCGATCAATACCGCGAAGAATTATCTGGCGGCGCAAAGTTGTCGCCCACCGCTTCGGGGTGTGGCGATTGATGACGCTGAATTCTATGCTGTGCCAGCAGAATTAAAAGACACGGCGACGCCCGAACACAATCTGCTGCGTGATGAAATACAGCAGGTGATATTTAAGACGATAGATGCCTTACCCGAAGAGTTGAGAACCGCAATTACCCTACGCGAGTTGGAAGACATGAGTTACGAAGAGATCGCAGAAGTGATGGGATGTCCGATTGGCACAGTTCGTTCGCGGATTTTCCGTGCGCGTGACGCAATTGATAAGCAGTTAAAACCGCTGTTGGATCACTAACAGAAACAGCTGGCTAAAGGCAGGTAAAGTATGAGCGAACAGATGAAAGAATTAACCTCGGCATTCATGGACGGCGAGCTTGATGATGCTCAAGCCTTTCTTGATCAGTTAAAAGTGGATGATGACTTACGCGCTACCTGGTCACGCTATCATGCGATACGTGATTCGTTGCACCATCGGTACTTGCCAGGAGCCTCGGTTCTCGCTGCGCGCGTTGCCGCTGCATTAGAACAGGAACCGGTGTTGCTCATGCCGCTAAACAAACGTCACAATAAAAAACCGGCCAGTCACGCGCTCGGCTGGGCAGCAGCGGCAAGTGTGATATTGATCATGGCGTTATGGTTCACTCAAACCATTTCGATAACGGGCGATAATGGCAACATTTTTGAAATTACTTCCAATGGACAAACTCCGCAGGCGACCGCAGAGGTTGAGCAGACCTTAAGCGACTATATAGTCAATCATAATGAATACTCCGCAAGCACCAAAATGCAAGGTATGTTGCCCTATACGCGCCTCGTGAGTTATGAACCGGCACAACAAGCGGGTGCGGAACGAGTTGAATAAATGACGACATCGCGGATTGTATTGTTTGTTGCTTTATTCCTGACATCGGCCTGGCTGTTTGCCGACGATTCCAAACAGGTGGAGGAGTGGTTGGAGAAAATGCACTCTGCGGCACATTCAATCAATTATGTGGGTACATTTGTTTATCAACAGGGAAAACAACTCACCGCCATGCGTATCGTCCATGCGGTCGATGATCAGAATGGGGAGCGTGAACGGTTAGTGGCCCAGGATGCGATTGGTCGTGAAGTTGTTCGTGACAAGGGACGCGTGATTGCTATTTTGCCGGATATCCATTCCGTTGTGGTTCAAAAAGGCCGGCCCGAATCCGAGTTCCCCCCCGAATTCCCCGTTGATATCGATGATTTAATTGGTACCTATAGTTTTACCCTGGGTAAACAGGAACATGTTGCTGGTCGATCGGCGCAAAAAATCATTATCAAACCAAAAGATAAATATCGTTATGGCTATCGCCTCTGGGTGGATAGTAAAACCGGTTTGTTGCTAAAGAAACAATCTTTTGATGAGCGAAACCGTGTACTTGAGTTATTTATGTTTACTGCAATTGAGTATAAAGACAATATTCCTGACGATATGCTTGAGCCCGGCATTGCAAGTAAAGATTTTAAATGGATAGAAACCGACGACGTTGCCTCCAACGCAGAAGTTGAGGGTGGCTGGGCGGTGCGTTCCATGCCTGCTGGGTTTATTATTGATATTCACCGTCAACATCGATTACCGAATTCACAAATTTATGCGGATCACATTGTTTATACTGATGGTCTGGCGTCCGTATCCATTTTTGTCGAGCCGTTAACTGGCAAATCAAAAAAAATTAATGGCGCGTCTCGTGTAGGTGTCGTTAATGCCTATGGACGGAGCTTTGACAAATATCACATTTTAGCGGTAGGCGAGGTACCGCAGGCTACGGTTAAAATGATCAGTGAGTCTGTTTATTATGATAAAGCAGAAAAACCGCATGATTGAAGAATCCGCTGTGGTGGTGCGAGTTGATGATCATTATGCCTGGGTTAAGACTGAGCGCCGGTCGACGTGTGGCCAATGTGCCGTACAGAAAGGCTGTGGAACATCGACAATGGCGCGTTGGTTTGAGAGAAAAATGCAGGATATGCGTGTTTTAAATCAGATTGATGCGCAGGTGGGCGATCAAGTGATCGTTGGCTTAAAAGAGGACGCGCTGGTTAAGTCCTCATTGATGATGTATGTTTTGCCACTTGTCAGCATGATAGTGTTTGTACTGGCCGGACAGTGGTTATTATCACGCTGGTATCCTGCCGCCGCAGAAGCGGTCTTGATTTTATTTGCAGTGGCAGGACTTGGCGTTGCCTGGGGTCTGATACGGTGGTTTCATCATCGGGTAAAATTTAATTCCGACTATCAACCTGTGATTGTCCGTCGTAGCATAACGGTGTCACCGCATGTTAATATTTTGCAGAGTATCACAAAGGAGTTTTGACTAAGATGCCGCTGGTAAAAAAATCAATCAATCCGTTGTTGTTGGGCATGGTGGTGGCGGCATTGAACCTATTGATCGCAAGCACTGTAAATGCAGCGAACCTCCCCGATTTTACCGAACTTGTGCAAAAAGTCAGTCCTTCGGTTGTCAATATCAGTACGACACAAAAGATCAAACCGCGCCGTCTTCCGGCACCACAGGGCCCAGGCAAAGAAATGCCTGACCTTCCGGAAGACTCGCCATTTAATGATTTTTTCCGCCATTTTTTTGGGGATGAAAATGGTCGTCCCGAGGAACATAAGTCACAATCTTTGGGTTCTGGTTTTATTATTGATGCAAGCGGTTATATTATTACGAACTATCACGTTATCCGCGATGCGTCGGAAATTATAGTTCGCCTCAGCGACCGTCGTGAATTGAAGGCCAAGGTTATTGGCGGTGATCAACGCAGTGATGTTGCTTTATTAAAAATCGATGCAACGAATTTACCCATTTTAAAATTAGGCAACTCAGAAACCACGAAAGTAGGCGAATGGGTAATGGCCATTGGTTCACCGTTCGGATTTGATCATTCTGTTTCGGTGGGTGTCGTCAGCGCGATTGGCCGTAATTTACCGAGTGAAAACTATGTGCCCTTCATTCAAACTGATGTGGCAATCAACCCCGGTAATTCGGGTGGCCCGTTGTTCAACCTTGATGGCGAAGTGATTGGGATTAATTCGCAAATATACACACGTTCTGGTGGTTTTATGGGCTTGTCATTTGCTATTCCCGTTAATGTCGCGATGGATGTGGTTAAACAATTAAAAGACAAGGGTAAAGTTTCACGTGGCTGGCTGGGTATTCTTATTCAGGATGTAAATCGCGAACTGGCAGAATCGTTTGGCCTGGAAAAACCCATAGGTGCGGCGGTGCTGAAAGTGATTGAAGACTCACCCGCAGAAAAGGCCGGTTTTAAGGTCGGTGATGTGGTGATTGAATTCGATGGTAAGGCGATCGGTAGTTCATCGGATTTACCACTGGCGGTGGGTAGCACACCGATTGGCAAAAAGGCCAAAGTCAAAATTGTTCGGGACGGCAAATCGACTAACTTGACGGTTAAAATCGCCGAATTGCCCGCAGAAGATAAAATCGAAGCGCGTGCAGATGAGAAATCTGTAGAGAGCAATCGTCTTGGTTTGGTTGCGGAAGAACTCAGCCCAGAACAACGACAAAGTGAAGAGATTAAAAAGGGTGGTGTCGTCGTTAGTAAAATTGATAATGGTCCGGCCTTTGATGCCGGCGTACGCCGTGGTGATGTCATCCTGAAAATAAATAATCAGGACGTGAAAAACACAGCGCACTTCAGTGAGCTGATATCGGCGTTACCCAAAGGTAAAGTCATCCCTATCTTAATCCAGCGGCGTCGCTCGCCGATGTATCTGCCAGTGAAGATTCCGAATGACTAATGGCGCTTCTGACGCTGTATTATCGCCAGGACTGTCACTTGTGTGAGGATTTTCTTGCCCAGTTACAAGAGTTGATCGCCGATCAACCACACACACTAGTCCTGGTGGACGTGGACAGCAATCCGGATTTTCACCGGGACTTCGGTGGCAGGGTGCCTGTACTCACTGGTACATATGGCGAGCTTTGTCACTATGAACTTGATCGCCAATCGATACTTAGATATTTAAGCTCAGGCTAAAATCCGCTAGAATGCCGCTCCGGTTAAGGCGCTGTGGCGCCTTTTTTCTATTGTGTCTGTTCAGGAGTGATTGTGAGCGATTTGTCGCATATTCGTAATTTTTCAATTATCGCCCATATCGATCATGGTAAATCCACCCTAGCGGACCGCTTTATCCAGATGTGCGGTGGCTTATCTGCGCGGGAGATGTCCGCGCAAGTCCTGGATTCCATGGATATCGAAAAAGAGCGTGGCATCACGATCAAGGCGCAAAGCGTCACTTTGCCCTATAAAGCTAAAGATGGGCGTCTATACCAGCTGAATTTGATTGATACACCCGGTCACGTCGATTTTGCCTATGAAGTGTCCCGTTCCTTAGCGGCTTGTGAAGGAGCGTTATTGGTGGTGGATGCCTCGCAAGGGGTAGAGGCGCAAAGCGTGGCTAACTGTTATACCGCGCTTGAGCAGGGGCTGGACGTGCTGCCGGTATTAAACAAGATCGATTTGCCCCAGTCTGATCCTGCACGCGTGATTCATGAAATCGAGGAGATTATTGGTATTCCCGCCAAAGACGCCAAGTCAGTGAGTGCCAAAACTGGCCTGGGTGTGGATGAATTACTCGAAGAAATCATCAAACGTATTCCTGCGCCAAAGGGTGAGCTTGACGCACCGCTGCAAGCGCTGATCATTGATTCCTGGTTTGACAATTATCTTGGTGTGGTATCGCTGGTACGTGTGGTAAATGGCTCGATCAAGGCCCGACAAAAAATTACTGTGATGTCGGCGGGTCGGCATCATGTGGTGGACAAAGTCGGCATTTTTACCCCGAAAAAGAAAGAAATGGCCAGTCTTAATGCCGGTGAAGTGGGGTATGTAATCGCCGGAATCAAGGAAATTGATGGCGCACCCGTGGGTGACACGATTACTGCAACGGATCGTCCTGCGACGGAACCATTGCCAGGTTTCAAAGCAATTAAACCGCAGGTCTTTGCTGGTCTGTTTCCCATCGAAGGTGATGACTACGAGGCACTGCGTGATGCCTTGGGCAAGCTGCGTTTAAATGATGCCGCATTATTTTATGAGCCGGAAACCTCGCAAGCATTGGGCTTTGGTTTTCGCTGCGGTTTTCTCGGTATGCTGCATATGGAGATCATCCAGGAACGGCTTGAGCGCGAATATCATTTGAATTTAATTACCACCGCACCGACTGTTATCTTTGAGGTGGTCACCAATAAAGGCGAAATCATTCAGATCGACAACCCGGCAAAAATGCCGGAACCCGGTTTTTTTACCGAAGTGCGTGAGCCGATCATTACCGCGCACATTCTTGTGCCGCATGAATATGTCGGCAACATCATTACCTTGTGCACGGAAAAACGTGGCTCGCAAAAAAAGCTGCAATACTTGGGTAATCAGGTTTCCATCACTTACGAATTGCCATTAAATGAAGTGGTGTTGGATTTTTATGACCGTTTAAAATCGGTGAGTCGTGGTTATGCCTCGCTGGATTATGAGTTCGCGCGATTTCAAACATCCGATCTGGTCAAGCTCGATGTTTTGATCAATAACGAAAAAGTCGACGCTTTGTCCTGTGTTATCCATCATTCAGTGTCGCAATCCCGTGGCCGCGATTTGGTGGAGAAAATGAAAGAACTCATTCCGCAGCAAATGTTTGAGGTGGCAATCCAAGCGGCCATCGGTGCCAAGGTTATCGCGCGCGCCAACGTAAAGGCGTTACGTAAAAACGTCATCGCCAAGTGTTATGGTGGCGATATTACACGTAAACGTAAATTGCTCGAGAAACAAAAAGAGGGTAAAAAACGCATGAAACAGATCGGCAAGGTAGAAATTCCACAAGATGCTTTCCTTGCGGTGTTAAACATAAGGAAAGAAAAATGAATTTCGACAATACCGCAAAGATCGCACTATTTGCCTTGCTCATTGCCGGGGTCTACTGGTTGTTGGATGTATTTATTTTTTCAAAATCGCGGATGCAGAAAACACCGGCGCAAGGCGCTGATATTAAGCAGAACGCTTCCAGTTTGGTGGAAACCGCGCAGAC
Organism: Gammaproteobacteria bacterium; assembly: GCA_043719675.1. GTDB lineage: Bacteria > Pseudomonadota > Gammaproteobacteria > UBA6429 > Thiohalophilaceae > JACQBC01. Next base: position 10,881 of record JAYSTO010000254.1, read on the forward strand.
CATTGTTTTTTTTGCCAGCGTGGTTTTTACAATAAAAGTTTTTGGTTATGTAACGGGTGTCATTAGCGTTGGTATTGCCTGTGTCGTTATTGTGATTATTGACTTTGTGTTTTTTCACAAGCTGCGCCAATCTTCAAGCGAAGAGAAGAAACCGCCTACACTGGTTGAATACGCGCGATTCTTTGCGCCAATTGGAATATTGTTGGCAGCAGTATTGAAATTTGGAATATTACCCACCGTAATCGTGGTTACCCTGATAACAGGCCTGATTTTTCTTCGTGGTATCCTGACGCATAACAAGGTGGTCTCCAGTAAACAGAGTAATGAAATTCTAGCCGGGTTAGTCCAGTTTTCACAGTTCGCCTTTCCAGCCAGTGTGATCATTCTGGCCATATTATTACTCGGCATTGTTGCCACGGCTGTTATCGTTGGTATCCTATCCGGCATTATTGTCATTTCAGATATAATGATCTATGCAAAGAAACGTGTGGATGGAAAGGAAGAATTACCCATGCACATTGAGTATTCACGCCTGCTATTACCGATAGCGCTCATTGCGCTGGCGATAAAATTTCTGGATTTAGCCTTGGTGCTGTTTTTGTTGAGTGTTGCCACGGGAATTATTTGGGTTATTGATAGTACCCTTTATGCAAAAAGACGGTCACAGCGTCGTCAGGAAAAT
>JAYSTO010000255.1:0-4490 GCA_043719675.1 Gammaproteobacteria bacterium
TGTGATCGTCCGACCTGTGGCCAACTACGCCATGCCGAATTATTTACGCATTACCTTGGGTACTGAGCAGGAAAATACGCGTTTTTTTGCGGCATTAGCGACGGTATTAACAGCGTGAGCAGTTTCTTTCACATCAAACGCCTCTGTGTGATCGGTGTTGGTTTGATCGGCGGCTCACTGGCGCGTGCCTTGCGCCAGGCCGGTGGTGTGGAGGTGATCGTCGGCGCGGGACGGAATAAGTCACAGCTGCAACATGCCAAGTCACTGGGTATCATTGACGAGTTCGACACCGATATAGCCAAGGCCGCACGAAATGCCGATGTAGTGGTAGTCGCCATACCATTGGGCGCGATGCAGTCGTGTTTTGCTGCATTAAAAGACGCAGTAGCCAGCAATGCGATCATCACCGATGTGGGCAGTGCCAAACAAAGTGTGATCACGGCGATGCAGACAGCGTTTGGGTACCTACCACCCGGTTTTGTGCCAGGACATCCCATTGCAGGTACGGAAAAATCCGGTGTCGACGCCTCGTTTGCCGAATTGTTTTCACAACGCCGCGTTATTTTAACGCCGCAGGCAAATACTGCGGCGGCGGCAGTGACCGTGGTGCAACAAATGTGGCAACACTGCGGGGCACATGTGACAATCATGGAGGCACAACACCATGACGAAGTGCTGGCGGCAACCAGTCATTTACCGCACATGCTGGCCTATGCCCTGGTGGATACCTTGGCGCGCATGAACGATCGCCAGGAAATATTTACCTATGCGGCGGGGGGCTTCCGCGATTTCACCCGCATCGCCTCCAGTGATCCACAAATGTGGCATGACATCTGTCTGGCCAACCGCGAGGCCTTGACAAAAATGTTACGGCTGTTTGCCACTGATTTGCAACGTTTAGGCGATGCAGTCGAGCAGGGTGATGGAGAATTTCTAAAAATAACCTTTAACCGCGCCAAGGCCGCGCGCGATCAATTTGGTGAATAAACAATGAGTGGTTCAACATTTGAATTTCATTTACAACCCGGCGGACAAGTATCTGGTATGTTGCGTGTACCTGGTGATAAATCCATTTCACATCGCAGCATCATGCTTGGCGCACTCGCCGAGGGTGTCACGCACGTGCAGGGATTCCTGCAAGGGGAAGATAATTTGGCGACACTCAACGCCTTTCGCGCGATGGGTGTGAAGATTGAAGGGCCTAACAACGGTCGCGTGGTGATTCATGGTGTGGGTATGCAAGGGCTGCATGCCGCAACCGAACCGCTGAATCTCGGCAATTCCGGCACCTCTATCCGTTTATTGAGCGGCCTGCTTGCCGCACAGTCGTTTGATTCGACATTGATAGGTGATGAATCCTTGAGTCGTCGACCGATGAAACGTGTTACCGCACCGCTGGTAAGCATGGGGGCGAAGATCGATACCACCGCCGCCGGTACACCACCGGTGGTGATCCATGGCGGCAATTCATTAAACGCGATCAACTACGTAATGCCGGTGGCCAGTGCCCAAGTGAAATCAGCGGTGTTACTCGCCGGACTGTTTGCGAATGGCCGTACCTGCGTGACTGAACCTGCGCCAACCCGTGATCACACTGAACGTATGTTGCAAGGTTTTGGTTATCCGGTGGAAAGACGCGGTAGTACGGCGTGTGTGCTTGGTGGTGGCCGGTTGCATGCCTGTCAGATTGATGTGCCTGCGGATATTTCTTCTGCGACGTTTTTTATGGTTGGTGCCACGATTGCTCCTGGCTCGGATATCACCTTGCAGCATGTTGGGATTAATCCGACCCGCATTGGTGTGATCACGATTTTAAAATTAATGGGTGCGGATATAACGCTATTAAACCAGCGTGAAGTCGGTGGCGAACCGGTGGCCGATATCCGCGTGCGTGCCGCAACCCTCAAAGGTATTCGCATTCCCGAAGATCAAGTGCCACTGGCAATAGATGAATTCCCCGCGATCTTCATCGCAGCGGCTTGTGCCCAAGGTGAAACGGTCTTAACCGGCGCCCACGAATTACGCGTGAAAGAAAGTGATCGGATTCAAGTAATGGCGGATGGCTTAACCACATTGGGCATCGACGCCCAACCCACAGACGATGGTATGATCATTCAAGGTGGTAAATTGGGGAGCGGCACCGTACACAGTCGCGGCGATCACCGCATCGCCATGAGCTTTACCATGGCCGCCTTGCGTGCCGCCGGTCCTATCCGTATTCTGGACTGTGCCAACGTGAACACCTCTTTTCCCGATTTTGTTTCCTTGGCGCAAACCGCAGGCATTACGATAGTAGCTCATGGTTAGGCTGACGCGATGACTGCCAATATCCCTGTCATCACTATCGACGGTCCGAGTGGCTCGGGTAAGGGCACAATCAGCCGGTTATTAGCACACGAGCTGGGTTGGCATTTTCTCGATAGTGGGGCGCTATACCGGCTGGTAGGTCTGGGTGTCGACAAGCATCACATTGCAATTAATGAGAATGAGGCCATTGCCCGCTATGCCCAGCAACTGGATGTTAAATTTACCCAGGCCGACCCTACCGCCGAGCCCGAAATTTGGTTGGAAGGGGTGGAGGTCAGCGGGGAGCTACGCACAGAAACCTGTGGCAATCGTGCCTCGCAGGTGGCGGCGATCCCCGCTGTGCGCCAGGCGCTGTTAGAGCGGCAGCGGGCTTTTGCCAAGCCGCCGGGCCTGGTCGCCGATGGGCGGGACATGGGTACCACGGTTTTCCCTCAGGCCAGCGTCAAGATCTTTCTTACCGCCAGTGCTGAACAGCGGGCGCAAAGACGCTATAAACAGTTGAAAGACAAAGGCTTTAGTGTTAGCCTCTCCGCCCTCGTAAAAGAGATAGCGGAACGTGATACCCGGGATAGTTCTCGGCAAGCCTCACCTTTGAAGTCAGCAGAAGATGCGGTCATCGTGGATACCTCCATGATGGATGTGGCTGAGGTGATGGCAACGGTGAAAATCCTTTGCCAGGAACGACTGGCTCACGTGTTCCAACGTTAAGGTGGTCCGCTGTTGCGGACTGTAAGTTCAACCATCCGCGGTCTGTGGGCCGCAAACTGCCCGTGTAATGCTGGCAAGGTAACCTCAAATGACAGAAAGTTTTGCAGATCTCTTCGAACAAAGTCTCATTAAAACCAAAATGGTACCCGGTACAATCATTGCCGGTACCGTCATAGCAATCAGCGGTGATGTTGTTATCGTGAATGCCGGACTCAAATCCGAAGGCGCGATTCCTATCGAACAATTCAAAGATGAAGCAGGCAATATCACCGTCGCTGTCGGCGATGTGATTGATGTTGCACTGGACACCGTCGAAGATGGTTACGGTGAAACCCGCCTGTCCCGTGAAAAGGCCAAACGCGCCGAAGCCTGGAAGCGTCTGGAAACCGCGCATGCCGCGAGCGAAACCGTGATTGGTATTATCACTGATAAAGTCAAAGGTGGCTTTACGGTTGATCTGAATGACATCCGTGCCTTCTTACCGGGTTCATTGGTTGATGTACGCCCCATTCGTGATACCACGTACCTTGAAGGCAAGCCGCTTGAGTTTAAGGTGATCAAGCTGGATCGTCAGCGTAACAACGTCGTCGTTTCACGCCGTGCCGTGGTTGAGCAGGAAAGCAGTGAAGAGCGGTTGGCGCTGATTCAGAACATGCAGGAAGGTTCGATCATCAAGGGTGTGGTGAAGAACCTGACCGACTACGGTGCATTCATTGACCTGGGCGGTATTGATGGCTTGTTACATATTACCGATATGTCCTGGAAGCGTGTTAAGCACCCCAGTGAGATCGTGACGGTTGGTAGTGAAATTCAAGTGAAAGTATTGAAATTTGACAAAGAACGTATGCGTGTATCGCTGGGCCTGAAACAACTGGGTGAAGATCCCTGGGTTGATATCGCCCGGCGTTATCCGGAAAAATCGCGGCTGTTTGGTAAAGTCACGAATATTGCTGATTATGGTTGTTTTGTTGAAATCGAAGACGGCGTGGAAGGCTTGGTGCATGTCTCCGAAATGGATTGGACCAACAAGAATGTCCACCCCAGCAAGGTGGTACAGTTGGGTGACGAAGTCGAAGTCATGGTGCTGGATATCGATGAAGAGCGTCGTCGTATTTCCTTGGGGATCAAACAGTGTCATGCGAATCCGTGGGAAGCCTTTTCGACGACGCACAACAAAAACGATCGCGTCAGTGGTCAGATCAAGTCCATCACCGATTTCGGTATTTTCATCGGCCTGGACGGCGGCATCGATGGTTTGGTTCACCTATCCGACATTTCCTGGAATATGCCTGGCGAAGAAGCGGTGCGTAATTACAAGAAAGGCCAGGAAGTCGACGCGGTTGTCTTGGCGGTTGACCCGGAACGTGAACGCATTTCCTTGGGCATCAAACAACTGGAACAAGACCCTTTCAATAACTTTGTGGCCGCCCACACCAAGGGCAGTATCGTCATGGGTAAGGTACTGAGTATTGATG
>JAYSTO010000256.1:0-2129 GCA_043719675.1 Gammaproteobacteria bacterium
AAATTTCCAAACATCAAATCGCGAGTATCCACGGACATCCGTGAAGTGGCCTGATTCGGCATGCCACGCCGCAGCAGTGCGCGAATGCGTGCCAGTAATACGCGTGGTTGCACCGGTTTAGTCACATAATCATCAGCACCAAGCTCCAGCCCCACCACTTGATCGATGTCTTCGCCACGTGCGGTGAGCATGAGAATGGGGCCGGTGAACTGATTGCGGACGTTCCGGCAAATCTCGAAGCCATCGCAGCCCGGCAACATTAAATCCAGAACCACGACATCGGGTTTTTCATCCAGTATGCGTGCGATGGCGCGGTCGCCGCGCGCCTCGATCATGACTGCGAAACCCTGTTGTTCCAGATACTCTTGTATCAGCATCGCTAGTCGTGTGTCATCTTCCACCAATAGGACGCGGCGGTGTTCAGCGGCTGTCATGGGTATTTTCGTGTTCATATGTGCGTTTATGTATACATCTCCATCTCAGTACCCCCTCTATTCTAGACTACGCCGTTACCAGATGAAATGGAATATGGCATGTTTATGCGTGTGCTATTGATATTCATACGGTAAACAAAGTTGCCATCAGCAAAACGATACATTCGGATACGTTTCGATACAGACTTCAATGCTGTTTCTGTTTAGGCTGGGTCATCACCAGCAAAAAGGAAATATCACCATGTTAGAAATACTCGCCTCGGGTGGGTGGCTGATCATACCGATCCTGATTTGTTCAGTATTGGCTATCGCCATTATCGCGGAGCGTTTTTGGTCATTGCAAAAAAATAAAATCATGCCCAGATATCTGGTGACACGGATTTTAAATTGGCATAAAAAAAACGAGCTGACAGCGGAAAATATCCGGGCCTTGCGCGCAGGCTCACCGCTGGGGCGCATGCTGACGGCGGGATTGATGAGTAGGCACGGTAGTAGTGTCACCATCAAACAAAATATCGAAGACGCCGGACGCCATGAAGTGCATGAACTGGAGCGGCACCTCAACAGCCTGGGCACGATTGCGGCGATAACGCCGTTGCTCGGATTACTCGGCTCGGTCGTAGGCCTGATGGAAGTATTTACCTCCATGACCAGTCAAGGGATCGGTAATCCGCAAGCATTGGGTTCCGGTATTTCGCAAATCATGATCGCAACGGCAGCCGGTCTGGCGGTGGCGATACCGAGCTTGACGTTCTACCGCTATTTTCAGCGTCGTGTGGATGAGCTGGCGATGGGAATGGAACTGGAGGCGCTCAATCTGCTGGAAGTGATGATGGGCGAGCGCGAATTTGTTCTGGTCCCGGAAGCAGAGCGATGAAACTACGCCTGCGCCGCCGTGAAGAACCGGAGATTATTCTTATTCCGCTCATCGATATTTTGCTGATGCTGTTAATTTTTTTCATGTTGGCAACGACATTCAAACATGCGTCGGAAATGCCGATCAATCTACCTGAGGCATCACAACAGACATCGCCCGATGCAGAGAAGAAATCGCTCACTATTACGATAGACGATAACGGTCGATTCTTTATCGATCAGCAAGCCGTGGTGAATTCCGATATCGAGACGGTAAAACGTGCGCTGCGACAGGCGGCAGGTGAGCGTAAGGATTGGGTCGTGACAATCAGCGCTGATGCACATACATTGCATCAATACATTATTACCGCGATGGACGCGGCCCGGCAACTTGGGCTGCTCAAGATCGGCATCACCACGCAGCAGTTGAAAGTGTCTGCAAACTGATGTCTAAATATCCGGCCGTCAAGCGAGCTGTTGTTAAGCCAGCCTGCACTGATGTGGCGGGAGTGAGTCAGGTACAATTTGATCCCGCCATCTACCAAAACCGGCCACGGTTGATGGTCTGGTGCGGAGCATATCTTCTGGGCAGTGTGTTCACGTTATTTTGGTTTATGGCGTTAACCAGAAGTTTTTCAGACACGCGACCCGTCGGCCTGTTGGAAAGGCAGGAGCTTGTATTAGTCATGCCGTCGCAACCTGAGGCGTCACTGCCGAAACCGCTTGAGCCGAAGCCGCGCAAACTGCCACGACAACCGCCGCAGGTTGTGCCAACGACGAACGATAGTTCGCCCGTTCCCCCACCGGTGGTGCCTGATCCGCCGCCGATATCGCCACGCG
>JAYSTO010000257.1:0-2128 GCA_043719675.1 Gammaproteobacteria bacterium
AAGGCACGCATCGATCAGGACTTTATTTATATCACGGGGCGGATCAAGGATATTTTGATCATGTCGAACGGGGAAAAAATTCCCCCGGCGGACATGGAAGAAGCCATCACCCTGGACCCGTTATTTGCCCAAGCCCTGGTGGTGGGTGAGGCCCGTTCTTTTCTCGCCGTGTTGGTGGTGCTCAGCGCTGAACACTGGTTCAAGTTCGCCCAAGCCCAGGGCGCCAACCCGCAAAACCCCGACGCACTCAAAGATCCGATGATAAATAAAGCCTTGCTGGAACGGGTAACCAAGGCACTGCGTGGCTTTCCCGGTTACGCAAAAATCCGCCGCCTCACCCCGCTGCTCGAACCCTGGACCGTCGAAAACGGCCTGCTCACCCCGACCTTAAAAACCAAACGCCAGAAAGTGGTTGAGCATTATGCGGAGAAGGTGGAATCGATGTATGGGTGAGGGAGAGCGTAATTCCTGGCCTGGGTTATACGCAGTTGTTTCATTTACTGCGTATAACTCCCCGGCCAGCAACTGCACATGGACTATCTGTCAGAAAGCACACGTCTCTTATATACCCAGCTCCTTAGCCAATGCCTACACAGCGCCGCGCCCAGTGGCCGTGGTTTGTCCTTCGTTAATAAAACCATCAAAGCGTCACGGCACTGGTACTTACAGCTCACGGTCGGTAGCCATAAAACCCAACATTACCTCGGGCCGGACTCCGATGCCATTCACCAGCTGATTAAAAACGAAAAGAAATTATGGGAATCCGCGACACCGGATCGCCAGGCACGTGAAAAACTGGTCGCGATGCTTATCGCCGGAGGTGCGCACACGGTAGGTGCCGCCGAGGCTCGGCTGTTTGAATTGCTTGAGCGTGTTGGTGTGTTCCTGGTGGGGGGCGTGCTGGTGGGTTCGCATGCCTTTGGCGTTTATGGCAACATGCTGGGAATTCACTGGCCGGACGCAACCACTCGCACACACGACATCGATATCGCCAGCAGCAATCACATCGCCGTTGGAATCACCAATAAACCTGTTGATCTCAAACAAGCCTTGTTGGCCGCCGAGATGGGATTTGTTGAGATACCTGCACTGGATCGCAAGTCACCATCGACCAGCTTTCGTATTCAAGGAAAACAACTCAGCGTCGACATCCTCACACCTCTCGTCGGCAAACCCCGATCAAAACCGATACTGCTTGCCACTTTTAATGCTTATGCAGAGCCATTGCGTTTTCTCGATTATTTGTTGGAAGACATTCAACCTGCCGTCATAGTTGCACGTACCGGAATACTCGTGAATGTCCCCTCACCCGCACGTTATGCCTTGCACAAACTGGTGACGGCAATGCATCGTCCTGTCGCCCTGCACACAAAAAACCTGAAAGACGTGACCCAATCTGAAAGACTGCTGAGCTTACTGCTTGAAGATCGCCCTGGCGATGTCCATCTGGCCTGTGATGCCGCCAAACAGATGCCGGACAAATTCATTGTTCAACTCAGAGCGGGGATAAAAAAATTGCCTGCGGCAATGGGGGATCGAATCACTCAGTATATGAAATGAACAGCATTGGCACCATATGGAGATCACACCAATACATGGAAGGCATGCAGGCTTAATATTCCACGCTTCAATAAACTGCGGTTAGAAAGAAATAGTGTACGCCTTATGGTATTTACAATTTTTCCAAATCATCTGGCAAAACCTGACGGTAATGCATGACAGTCAGTATGTCGATCTGCTCAGCTCCTATGAAATAGATAAGCCGAAATGGTCTTTCCATGATCTCACGGATATTTTCTTGTTGATACTCTGGCACTTCACGACCGGCATAGGGAACAGAGCTAATCTGTACAGACCGTTTTAATAGACGATAAATCACTTGCCGGGCTATCTGGGGTGATTCGCTTCCAATGTAGACTTCAATTGATTTGAGGCGTTGCTTCGCACGGTCCGTCCAATGGACTCTCATACATTACTCCTTGAATCCAAACTCCTTGAGCACATCCTCAACGGGTGTTGTACGGTTGGCGCTGCTGTCTTCCAGACCCTTTTCGATTTCCATACGGGTCACAAGCTTGTATACCACATCATCCCACGTGACATCATCGGGGAGTTGTTGCAGCAACTG
>JAYSTO010000258.1:0-11386 GCA_043719675.1 Gammaproteobacteria bacterium
GCATCCACCAGTTTCACCATGGGACGCAGTTCACGTGCTGAGGCAGAGCGTTGTTTAGGTTCCATCACCACCAGATTGGATAAGCCTGTGACTTCATCAACCTCGGTTTGTACGGTCACACCTTCAACGATATCAACAAATTTCACCACGCCGGCTTCTTCGGTCACCACCGGATGGGTATGGGGATCCCAGTTAGCAACAATCTGCCCTGCTTCCACCACATCACCATCACGCGCCGCAATACTCGCACCGTACGGTACCTTATAGCGTTCACGTTCACGGTTGTGATCATCTAATACTGTCACCTCACCCGAGCGCGATACAGCAACGTAGTGCCCCTTCGCATGTTGCACCATTTTCAAATTATGCAGGCGCACTGTGCCTTTGCTCTTGGTCTGAATATTATTCACCGCAGCTGAACGCGACGCGGCACCACCGATGTGGAAGGTGCGCATGGTTAACTGTGTACCGGGCTCGCCGATGGACTGCGCTGCGATTACACCGACGGCTTCACCCGGATTAACCTTGTGACCACGCCCCAGATCTCGACCATAACATTCCGTACACACCCCGTAACGGGTTTCGCAAGTAATCGGTGAACGCACCATAATGTGATCAATACCAATCTCTTCAATTGTATTTACCCACTTTTCATCCAGATAGGTGCCACGTGGGATTAAAATTTCATTTTCCGCAGATAAGACATCTTCGATTACAACACGACCCAACACCCGTTCCGACAACGGTTCAACCACATCACCACCTTCGATCAAGCTGGCGATTAACAGGCCACGTGAGGTGCCACAATCTTCATCAGTAATAACCAAGTCTTGCGCCACATCGACCAAGCGACGGGTCAAATACCCGGAGTTCGCTGTTTTTAATGCCGTATCGGCCAAACCTTTGCGTGCACCGTGGGTCGAAATAAAATATTGCAATACCGACAAGCCTTCACGGAAGTTAGCAGTGATCGGGGTTTCAATGATGGAGCCATCCGGCTTCGCCATCAAGCCACGCATACCGGCCAACTGACGAATCTGCGCCGCAGAACCACGCGCCCCGGAATCTGCCATCATGAAAATGGAATTAAATGATTTCTGCTTCACCATCTTGCCGGTCTTATCGGGGATCATTTGTGCGCCGAGCTTATCCATCATCGCCTTGGACACCTGATCATTGGTACGCGACCAGATATCGACGACTTTGTTATAACGCTCACCGTTGGTCACCAAACCCGAGGTATATTGATTTTCGATTTCTTTTACTTCTTCTTCGGCAGCGGCGAGAATCTTGGGTTTTTCTTCCGGTATCACCATGTCATCAAGACCAATTGATACCGACGCACGGGTAGAATAATTAAAGCCGGTGTACATCAACTGATCAGCAAACACCACGGTCGCCTTCAATCCCAGTTGGCGATAGCACGAGTTAATTAACCGTGAGATCGCCTTTTTGGTTAAATCCTGGTCTACCAAACTAAAGCTCATCCCATCGGGCACAATTTCCCATAACAAAGCGCGACCAACGGTGGTATTTTTAAGCGAAATAACTTCCTGCTTCTCACCATCAGCGCTAATTTTGATTTCGCGAATACGCACCTTAATGCGCGCCTGCAAATGGATATTGTCACTTGAATACGCGCGATGCACTTCATGCACATCGGCAAACTTCATACCTTCACCTTTTGCATTCACGCGTTCGCGGGTCATGTAGTACAAACCCAGCACCACGTCTTGGGAAGGGACAATAATAGGCTCGCCATTAGCAGGTGACAGAATATTGTTGGTTGACATCATTAATACGCGCGCTTCCAGCTGTGCTTCTAATGAAAGCGGCACATGCACGGCCATTTGGTCACCGTCGAAGTCGGCGTTAAATGCGGTACACACCAGCGGATGCAACTGAATCGCTTTACCTTCGACCAATTGCGGTTCAAATGCTTGGATACCCAAGCGATGCAAGGTTGGCGCACGATTAAGCATTACTGGGTGCTCGCGGATGACTTCTTCGAGAATATCCCAGACTTCGGGGCCTTCGCGCTCGACCATTTTCTTGGCGGCTTTAATTGTGGTCGCCAGGCCGCGGCGCTCGAGTTTGGAAAAAATAAAGGGTTTGAATAATTCCAACGCCATTTTTTTCGGTAGGCCGCATTGATGCAATTTGAGGGTAGGTCCCACTACGATGACGGAACGGCCGGAGTAATCAACGCGTTTACCCAATAAGTTCTGCCGGAAGCGACCTTGCTTACCTTTAATCATGTCCGCCAGTGACTTGAGCGGCCGCTTGTTGGAGCCAGTGATTGCGCGACCGCGACGACCGTTATCCAGTAAGGCATCGACAGATTCCTGCAGCATGCGTTTTTCGTTGCGCACAATGATATCCGGCGCGTTCAGATCCAGCAGGCGTTTCAACCGATTGTTACGATTGATCGCACGACGGTATAAATCATTCAGATCGGAGGTAGCAAAACGGCCACCTTCCAATGGTACCAGTGGACGTAATTCAGGTGGCAATACCGGTAACACCGTTAAGACCATCCACTCGGGCAAATTACCTGAATCAAGAAATGCTTCTATCAATTTCAGGCGTTTACCATATTTCTTCAGCTTGGTTTCAGATTTAGTGCCACCAATACCTTCACGGATCTTGCCCACTTCAGCGCGCAAATCCAGTGTACGCAACAGTTCATGAATGGCTTCCGCGCCCATGCGTGCATCAAACTCATCGCCGTATTCCTCGATGGCTTCCAGAAACTGTTCGTCCGATAATAACTGACCACGTTCCAGATTGGTCACACCGGGGTTAATCACCACGAATCCTTCAAAATACAAAATGCGTTCGATATCGCGCAGGGTCATGTCGAGCAACAAGCCCATACGGGAAGGTAATGATTTCAGGAACCAGATATGTGCAACCGGGCTGGCCAATTCAATGTGACCCATCCGTTCACGACGCACCTTGGCCAAAGTGACTTCAATACCACATTTCTCGCAAATCACGCCGCGATGTTTGAGCCGCTTGTACTTGCCGCACAAACACTCGTAATCTTTAACGGGTCCAAAAATCTTGGCGCAGAACAAACCATCACGTTCCGGTTTGAAGGTGCGATAGTTAATCGTCTCCGGTTTTTTTACTTCGCCGTATGACCAGGAACGAATCTTTTGCGGCGAGGCCAAGCCGATGCGAATGGCATCGAAATCATCGATGGTGCCTTGTTGCTTGAGGATCTTAATCAAATCTTTCACGTCGTTTCTCCTGCAATACCGTTATAGTAGGTCGGCCTTGTGGCCGACATGCCGGGCTTACGCCCGACCTACGCCCGATTCACTAGTCGTTCTGTTCCAATTCAATGTCGATGCACAGTGAACGAATTTCCTTCAGCAATACATTGAAGGATTCCGGCATACCGGCTTCCATTCGATAATCGCCATCCACGATGTTTTTGTACATCTTGGTACGGCCATTCACGTCGTCGGATTTAACCGTGAGCATTTCTTGCAATGTATAGGCAGCGCCATAGGCCTCGAGTGCCCACACTTCCATTTCACCAAAGCGCTGGCCACCGAACTGCGCCTTACCACCCAACGGTTGTTGTGTCACCAAGCTGTACGGACCAGTCGAACGTGCATGCATCTTGTCATCCACCAAGTGATTAAGCTTGAGCATGTACATGTAGCCAACGGTAACCGGACGTTCAAAGGTTTCTCCGGTACGGCCATCGTGCAACGTGGTCTGACCGGTACGTGGCAAACCGGCCATTTCCAACAACCGTTTAATTTCATCTTCGTGGATACCATCAAAGATTGGCGTTGCCATGGGCACACCACCACGCAAGTTGCGCGACAATTCGATGATCTCTTCGTCGGTTAACGACTTAATGTCTTCGGTTGCACCCTGAGTCTTGTTGTAAATTTCATCCAAGAAACGGCGCATATCAGCGATCTTGGCCCTGGCGTCAAGCATCTCGCCGATTTTTTTGCCTAACCCTTTGGCCGCCCAGCCCAAATGCGTTTCCAGAACCTGTCCGACGTTCATGCGTGATGGCACGCCCAACGGGTTAAGCACAACATCCACTGGTACGCCATCCGCAGTATGAGGCATGTCCTCAATGGGGATGATGGTGGAGATAACACCCTTGTTACCGTGACGACCGGCCATCTTGTCACCCGGTTGCAGGCGACGTTTCACCGCCAGGAACACCTTGACCATTTTTAATACGCCTGGCGCCAAATCATCACCAGAAATAATCTTACGTTTCTTTTCTTCAAATTTTTCATCAAAGATTTTGCGCAACTGTTTTAATTGTTCAGACATTGCTTCCAGCTGCACGTTGGATTCATCATTGCGCAAACGGATTTCAAACCATTTTTCCTGCGGCACTTCATCCAGATAGGCCTTCGCCAGCTTGGTGCCCGCCTTGAGTTTGTTTGGGCCACCATCGGCAACCTTACCAATCAGCATTTGTTCAACACGCAGGTAGGCATCGTTTTCCATGATGCGCCGTTGATCATACAAATCCTTCTTCACGCTCGCCAGTTCACTTTCTTCAATTTGCTTCGCGCGTGTATCTTTTTCCAGGCCGTCACGGGTAAACACTTGTACGTCGATCACCGTTCCGTTCATACCTGAAGGTACCCGCAACGAGGTATCTTTCACATCGGAGGCCTTTTCACCAAAGATTGCCCGCAGCAATTTCTCTTCGGGAGTTAGTTGGGTTTCACCCTTGGGTGTCACCTTGCCCACCAGAATGTCGCCTGGCTTCACTTCGGCACCGATATAAACAATACCCGCTTCATCCAACTTGGAAAGCGCAGCTTCGCTGACGTTAGGAATATCACCAGTAATTTCTTCGGGTCCCAGCTTGGTATCACGCGCCATACAGGCAAGTTCTTCAATATGAATCGTCGTGAAACGATCCTCCTGGACAACACGTTCAGAAATCAGAATCGAGTCTTCGAAGTTATAACCATTCCATGGCATGAAGGCGACCAACATATTCTGCCCCAACGCCAGTTCACCCAAATCCGTAGATGGGCCGTCTGCCAATACATCGCCACGGGCAATAATGTCACCCACCTTGACCAAGGGACGTTGATTGATGCAGGTATTCTGATTGGAACGGGTGTATTTGGTGAGGTTATAAATATCCACACCGGATTCGCTCGCCACGGTTTCAGCATCGTTCACGCGCACTACAATACGTGCTGCATCAATGGAATCGACACTACCACCACGCTTGGCCACCACCGTCACACCAGAGTCAATCGCCACGGTACGTTCAATACCGGTACCCACCAGCGGCTTTTCAGCACGCAAGGTTGGGACAGCTTGACGCTGCATGTTCGAACCCATTAAGGCGCGGTTGGCGTCATCGTGTTCCAAAAATGGAATCAATGCTGCAGCAACTGATACGATCTGCTTTGGCGACACATCCATAAAATCAACCCGATCCGGCGTTGACATGGTAAATTCATTTTGATGCCGACAAGGCACCAACTCATCAATCAAACGGTTGCGATTATCCAAGGTCGCGTTCGCCTGGGCGATAACGAACTCACCCTCATCGATCGCGGTCAAGAAGGCAATTTCATCCGTCACACGACCTTTGTCCACCTTGCGATAGGGTGTTTCCAAAAATCCGTATGAATTGGTCCGTGCATAAATCGCCAACGAATTGATCAAGCCGATATTCGGGCCTTCAGGGGTTTCAATCGGGCACACACGGCCATAATGGGTCGGATGCACGTCGCGCACCTCAAATCCAGCACGCTCACGCGTCAGACCACCAGGTCCAAGTGCCGAGATACGACGCTTGTGCGTGACCTCAGACAGCGGATTATTTTGATCCATAAACTGCGACAATTGGCTGGAACCAAAAAATTCTTTTACCGCAGCAGAAACCGGTTTTGCATTGATCAACTCCTGCGGCATGAGATTTTCAGTTTCTGCCAATGACAGACGTTCCTTCACTGCACGCTCTACCCGAACCAAGCCTACACGGAATTGATTCTCGGCCATTTCACCCACGGAGCGAATACGGCGGTTACCCAAGTGATCGATATCATCGACGTTGCCGCGACCATTGCGGATTTCGATCAATACCTTGATCACCTCAATGATGTCTTCCTTCGACAAGGTACCGGTACCTGTTATTTCTTTACGGCCGACACGCCGATTGAACTTCATACGGCCCACGTCGGACAGGTCGTAACGTTCTAGATTGAAAAATAGATTATTAAACAGATTCTCAGCCGCATCTTTGGTAGGCGGTTCACCGGGACGCATCATGCGATAAATTTCCACCAATGCTTCCAGCGGGGTAGTGGTCGAATCGACATTCAACGTTTTGGAAATATACGGGCCATGATCCAGATCATTGGTGAAAATGGTCTGGAATTTTTTCAGATTCAGGGACACCATCTTGTCGAGAATTTCTTCGGTGATCTCAGAGTTAGCAGTTATCACCACTTCACCGGTTGCGCTATCAATCACGTCATGCGCCAATACTTTACCCACGGCATAACCACGTGTGACTTCCAGTTTTTCAACGCCGGCTTTTTCTAATTCACGGATGTGGCGTGCGGTAACGCGACGACCTTCTTCAACCAGCACTTTGCCTTTGAGTTTGATGTCAAACGCGGCGGTTTCACCGCGTAAACGCTCTGGCACCAGATCCAGCACGATGCCTTCTTTGGTGAAATGGCAGGTGTTCTTCTCAAAGAAAATATCGAGGATCTCTTGTGAGTTATAACCCAGGGCACGTAACAGGATCGATACCGGCAATTTGCGCCGACGATCAATACGGCAAAACACGGCATCTTTCGGGTCAAATTCAAAATCCAACCACGAACCACGATAGGGAATAACGCGGGCATTAAAGAGTAATTTACCTGAGGAATGGGTCTTGCCACGGTCGTGATCAAAAAACACACCCGGTGAACGATGTAACTGCGAGACGATGACACGTTCGGTACCGTTCACAACGAAGGTACTCGTGTCAGTCATCAAGGGAATTTCACCCATATACACTTCTTGCTCGCGAATATCCTTGATGGTCGGATTCTTCGCTTCCTTATCATAAATCACCAAGCGCACTTTCACGCGCAACGGCGCAGCGTAGGTCACCCCACGCATTAAACATTCTTTAACATCAAATGCCGGTGTACCTAAGCGGTAACTGACATATTCAAGCGCGGCATTACCGGAGTAACTGACGATGGGAAAAACTGATTTGAAGGCAGTATGCAGGCCTCGGTTGGCACGACGATCCGGGTCGGCCTCGGCTTGCAAAAACTCCCGATAGGAATTGATCTGCATGGCAAGCAGATAGGGAACTTCTAAAACACTTTTTTGCTTACCAAAATTCTTGCGAATCCGCTTCTTTTCAGTGAACGAATAACCCATACGCTTTTCCGCCCTTGATGTGTTGCTGTCTAGTCCGGAGTTGGCCACGCATCACCAACCCGCATCCAAAATGCAAAAACACAACGGCCCAAGCGGACGACCTTTCGGTCACCCACTTGAGTCCCGTTGCTGTATATTGTGCGATATCGCTGCCACCTGAGAAGGTGAGTGTACCTGTTTTAATCCCAAAATGGGAGGGGACAGGTACACTGTTTTCACGGTCACCCGGTTATTACTTCAATTCCGCCTGGGCACCCGCTGCCTCGATTTCTTTCTTCATCTTCTCGGCCTCGGCTTTGGCAACGCCTTCTTTCACCGTAATCGGTGCGCCTTCAACCATATCTTTGGCTTCTTTCAAGCCCAGACCGGTCAGCGCACGTACGGCCTTAATAACATTGACCTTGTTCTCGCCAATCGCCTTCAGAACCACATCGAAGGTGTCTTTCTGCTCTGCTACGACAGGCGCTGCGCCAGTGGGTGCTGCCGCCATCGCTACTGCTGCGCTTACGCCAAATTTCTCTTCCATGGCTTTTACCAGGTCAACCACTTCCATCACGCTCATGCTTGCGATGGTATTTAAGATGTCATCTTTCGATACTGCCATTTTCAATCTCCTAAAAAATTAAATGATTTCGGAATAACGGAACGAGTGTCGAATACAAACTGTTCTCGTCATGTATTCCTTGTTACTTTCTTTAGCCTGCGGCCTTTTTCTGCTCGCCGACTGCTGCCACGGTTCTAACCATCTTGCCGGGGATCTCATTAAGAGTCCGCGCCAATTTGGTAATTGGGGCTTGCATGCACGACATAAGCAGGCTGATTGCTTGGTCTTTAGTCGGCAGGCTAGCAAGACGATCCAGATCTGCGGGGCCTAACATCTTGCCGCCGATCGAGACTATCTTGACCACCAATTTTTGATTTTCCTTTACAAAGGCCTTGAATACACGTGCCGCTGCACCTGGTTCTGCTTGCGAAAAAGCCAGGATCATCGGGCCTTTAATCGCCTCGCCCATGCATTCAAATTCAGTACCCTTGACAGCGCGCCGAGCCAACGTATTTTTGACAACACGCAAATATACGCCCCCCTTACGCGCCTGCTGGCGTAACGAGTTCATCTGGTTGGATGTCAGCCCAGCATATTCCGCACAGACCGCGGAATGCGCCTTGGCGGCGACTTCGGCAACCTCAGCCACAATGGCTTGTTTCTCTTCAAGACTGAGTGTCACTGAATCTACCTCTCTTTAAATACAGTGCATGCGCACTGTGGTTTATCTACACGGAGTGTTACCACTCCGCACCCATTTGGGTGCCGTATAAATCGCGGGATAGTCCCTATATTTATCACTTGGCACACCATCTACGCAGGCCTATCTATGTGTTAATGGCAAACCCATCAACACCTAGAACCGTTTAATCCATCAACGTATTTATACGCTGACAGGACCTGCGGTCTTTGACGACCGATTGAGAAGATAGGGTTAAATCTATCCTCAAAATCGGGCCACAAAGTCTTTACACACCACCAGTCAATGTTGCCTGATCAAGAATGACACCGGGACCCATCGTGGTCGAAACCGTGATCTTTTTCAGAAACTGACCTTTGGAGGAAGCGGGCTTGGCCTTGCGTAGATCCGCCAATAACGCTTCTAAATTCTCTTTTAATTGCTTCGCTTCAAAACTGGCCTTGCCAATTGTGCAGTGAATAATCCCGGCTTTATCAGCACGGAATTGCACCTGCCCGGCCTTGGCATTGCGAATTGCGGTTTCCACATCGGCAGTCACGGTGCCGACTTTCGGGTTAGGCATTAATCCACGCGGACCCAGTACTTGACCTAATTGGCCAACAATACGCATCGCATCGGGTGTCGCAATGACCAAATCAAAATCGATTTTGCCTGCTTTGATTTCTGCCGCCAAATCTTCAAAACCGACTTTGTCGGCACCCGCTGCACGTGCCTTGTCTGCATTGGCGCCTTGCGCAAATACGGCAATGCGTATGGTCTTGCCCGTACCATGGGGTAATAACGTTGAACCACGGACGACCTGATCCGATTTACGTGCATCAATCCCAAGATTTACCGCCACATCGACCGATTCAACAAACTTGGCCTTGGGCATATCTTTTAATAATGCCAAACCTTCCTCAGCAGGAAAAATCTTGCCTGGGGTTAATTTAGCGCGAATCGCCTTCATGCGTTTTGTCATTGCCATGTTACACGCCCTCCACGTCGACACCCATGCTGCGCGCACTGCCAGCAATGGTTCGTACTGCTGCATCCAAATCGGCTGCGGTTAAATCGGGTTCCTTTAACTTGGCAACTTGTTCGAGCTGCGCACGCGTTGCTTTGCCAACCTTATCGCGATTGGGCACGCTTGAACCTTTGGGAATACCGAGGACTTTTCTGAGCAACACCGACGCCGGTGGTGTCTTCATAATGAAGGTAAAACTACGATCACTGTATACCGTGATGATCACGGGGATTGGCAGGCCTTTCTCCAGGCTTTGCGTTTGCGCATTAAATGCTTTGCAAAACTCCATGATATTCACACCATGTTGTCCTAACGCAGGACCGACAGGGGGAGAAGGATTAGCTGCACCTGCAGCAACCTGCAGCTTCACATATGCTTGTATTTTCTTCGCCATTTGGGTTTCTCCTTCGGGTGCAAACGCCTGGCTAGGGCTCCCCGTGTTTAGTGTTGCGCTTTAATAGCCCAACGAAATTTGTCAGCCTTTCGGCCGACCTACATCCTGTCAGATAACCGAAGCATTAACCCTTGGTAACCTGACTAAAATCGAGATCCACCGGTGTGGAACGGCCAAAGATCGACACCTCCACACGTAAGCGGTTCTTATCGTAATCCACTTCTTCAACAATACCGTTGAAATCATTAAATGGTCCGTCAGTAATACGTACCACTTCACCCGGCTCAAACAATACCTTCGGCCGCGGTTTCTCCGCACCTTCCTGTACACGATTCAAAATTTCGGTCGCTTCCTTGTCAGAAATCGGCGCGGGCTTATCGGAAGTACCGCCAATAAAACCCATGACTTTAGGCACATTTTTGACTAAATGCCAGGTGTCCTCGTTCATATCCATTTGCACTAATACATAGCCGGGGAAAAATTTACGATCGGATTTGCGCTTCTGTCCTTCGCGCATTTCAACGACTTCCTCGGTTGGCACTAACACATCACCAAATTTATCCTGCATACTATAACGGGCAATACGTTCGATCAGCGAACGTTTCACCTGTTGCTCAAAACCTGAATAAGCATGTACCACGTACCAACGTAGACTCATTTAAACCATCTCCGGCTAAAACAGGGATTTGATAACCCAGCGCAATATTGAATCGATGATAAAAATCATCAATCCCACCACCGTCACCATCGCCAAGACCACCAAGGTGGTTTGGGTTGTTTCGCGACGAGTCGGCCAAACCGATTTGCGCATTTCCAATGTTGCCGCACGACCAAAACCAACCAGTTGTGTCCCAGGTTGTGTCGTGACCCCGATTGCAATAGCAGCACCCAAAACCACTAGTAGTCCCAATACACGATAGAGCAGTGCAGTTTGGCCTTCAAAATAATAAAAGCCCACAAATCCACCAATCACCAACAACACCGCAACAACTAGTTTGACTTTATCCAGCATTTTCGCATTTCACCATTTGGTAACGAGTATTTCGTTACTAGTTACTTGTTCCTAGCAGCCTGTATTTGGCAGGCCAGGAGGGAATCGAACCCCCAACCTACGGTTTTGGAGACCGTCGCTCTGCCAATTGAGCTACTGGCCTAATAAATCAATTATTCCAATATCTTCGCCACGACCCCGGCGCCCACGGTCTTGCCGCCTTCGCGGATCGCAAACCGTAAGCCATCTTCCATCGCAATGGGGTTGATCAACGTCACCACCATCTTGATGTTGTCCCCGGGCATCACCATTTCCACGCCTTCGGGTAATTCCACCGCACCGGTCAC
>JAYSTO010000259.1:0-4434 GCA_043719675.1 Gammaproteobacteria bacterium
GATGGAGAAGAACGGCATTGGCCGATCAATACCGCCTATTTCTGTAATGACGGTTCAGCCGTCCTTCGCGTGGCGCGCGACGGCGGCGGGATCGCGCAAATGATGTCTTATCAGGTGGCCGTCGATATTGCCGACGGTAAACTTACCGCAGCGTTGGAAGAATTTGTGCCGCATCGACTTCCGGTTCATGCGATATACCCAGGCGGCAAACTGTTGCCCGCCAAAGTACGAGTGCTACTGGATGAATGGGTGCCCAGGCTAAGGGCGGTGCTATCGGGGTGAATTCATTCAAGTAGTGCGTCCAAGTAACCACTAGCGCTGATAAATCACAAAAGGAGGCAGTGACTGCCCCCTTTTGTTATGGCGCGGTATTTTTTTATAAATTCATAAACGCATCGATTACAAACAAACACGACACCACAGCAACAACGATACCGGTAATTCCCAGCGAGGTAGTCCCGCCGGTGAAACCGACAATGGCAAGTACGATACCCAGGGCCAGGAACAAAATTGTTCCCAACAGGTACCACCATTTGTTATTGCTGCTAATGGACACGATAAATCCAGGCATATGATATCTCCTTACGTTGTTGTTGCCATTGGTGTTCCGCAGCGAACGTCACCGCAGTAACGCCGACCACCCCTCGCGGGATATGCTTAAGGAAACTACCACCATAACAGTCATATAAAAGTGAAATATTGCCGGTCTGCATTGTGAAAAATTCACGGACCTGGCTGGTTAACCGGGATAGAATCAACGGAGATCAGACTCCATTGAATCCGGAAGCAAAGTTTTGTTTTGGAAAAAATAGGTTCATCCAAAACAAGCGTGATCTTTTGATGCTGACAAGCAATGATCTTGTTGGCATTTCCGGCGTGGCCGAAACATTCTCTTAAGCAAAAAAAGAGGACTGAATTGTTTTTATTTGGCGGCGGAAAGGGTTAGTGTCTTTGAGTGCGCGAGAAAGAATTAAACTGCCTTGAAGTCCGATAACTGCATTTTCAGCAATTGTCCGTGCTTGAGCAGGACTCTTGCCTAAATCCACCGCGATTTTTTGAAAGCCTTTAAGGAGGGCAGTAAAAATATCGGCTACTGTACCACGTACGGATTCGGGGGTGACCCCTGCGATCATCATCTCAAGCAAACACGCCTTTTCACCAGACTGATAGAGCGAATCAAGATGACTCAAGGCGGTTTTTAAACGCTCCTTCGCCGGGCCTTCGCCGTGTAAAACAGCAACAATTTCAGATTGGACCCATTGACCGGTGAGCTTCAATACTTCTTGGGCCATCTGATCTTTGCCACCAGGGAAGTAGTGGTAAAGGCTGGCTTTGCCCAGGCCGGTTGCTTTTGAAATCTGGCTCAACGAAAGTCCATCAAATCCCGCTTTGCGGAATTCTGCCATCAGTATCTGTAATAACTCAGGTTTAGACTTAAGTGCCGTTCTCATTTTTAGAATATACCGAACATTCGGTACATTTTCCACTTGATCTTTTTTACTGGCTCCCCGATACTTCAATTGTACCGAATGTTCGGTTCATTTAACCCCGCAAAAGGACAAATTTATGCAAAAGACACTGATAGTAGTATTTTCAGACCCTAAATCCGGCAGTGAGGAATCGCTGGGGCGCGCGTTTAACGCACTTACCACCGCCTATGACCTTAAAGAACGCAAACAAGATGTACGGGTGCTGTTTCAGGGCACTGGTACTCGCTGGGTCTCTGAAATAGCAAATCCGCAACACCTCCTGCATGGCCTATATCAAGCTGTGCACGATAAAATCGAAGGCGCCTGTGGCGGATGTGCAGATGTATTTGGAGCTACAGAAGCAGTAAAAGAAGTGGGCCTGCCCCTGCTGCGTGATCTCAAGGTGCCTGGTACAAACGGAGTGACGTCGCTTGGTCAGTTCGTTAAAGACGGTTACACTATTGTTACATTCTAAATTTAGTTAGTGAGCCTTCAGTGGTAGGCACTATTTTATGCGGCTACGACTGAAGGCTTTTATATAGAGGCTAACAGTGAAAATCGCCCAACCCTTTCATGCGGGGGAAATTTTACTACAAAAAGAACTGAATGAGCGTGATGCGGCAATATTGAATGGCCGACTTTGCGAAGACGTCGTTATTGCTGCGGCACATCAGTTTTTAATTCAACAGCCGTTTATTGTTTTGAGCGCAAGCCAAACGCCGGAGCGAATTCCGGTGACAATTATTTACGGGGAGCCCGGTTTCATTTCAATTCAGGAATCGGGCAAAAAAATTACTATCTCACTTACTAAGCATCAAAACCGAATTCACGATCCAGTATTGCGAATACTCGGACAAGGAACGAGGGTCGGCGCGTTGGTGATTGACCTTTCAACTCGCCGAAGATTGCGCGTGAACGGCCGCATTGAATCAATTAGCGATGATGAAATTAGTTTAATTGTTGATGAATCTTATCCAAATTGTCCAAAGTATATCCAAAAAAGAAGCATTGAATATCATAAAGATGTTTCCACCAAAGCAGAGCTTATAGAAAGGGGTGAAAAACTGCAAAACAATCACCTTGCGCTTATTCGTTCAGCAGATACCTTCTTTGTTTCTAGCCTCAATCCGAGCGGCCATGCGGATGCGTCGCATCGTGGTGGGCCAAGCGGGTTTATCCAAATCCTTGATAATGGTGATCTGCGCATTCCCGACTATGCGGGGAACAAGCTTTTTAACACGTTTGGCAACTTTAAGTTAAATCCGTATGCAGGGATTGTTATTTGGGATTTTGAAAAAGCAGAATTCTTGCATCTAATTGGCAAAGTAAACTTTGACTTCCGAGGTGTTGATGAAAAAAATGAGACCGGTGGAACCGGGCGCTGGTGGGTGTTTACGCCGCTATATTGGGAATGGCAACGGGTTAATATTCCATTTCAATTTCAGTTGCAAGAGATCTCGCCATTTAATCCGGTTAACAGATAACTTTCAGCGCATAAAAAAATCATCATGCCCCGAGAAACAAAAATAAAAATATGAAAAAAATATTTAAGGTCGTTAAATAAAATTAATGCTAACAGACTAATATGGTACATAGTTTATTCACACCACAGCATGACACGGATAACAGATCCTGGGTGCTAAACTTGATCAGTACCGGATGGCTTTAAACCATCTTTATGCAATGTCAGTTGCACCAGATCCGCCACGGATTTTGCGCCCATTTTTTCCATGACCTTGGCGCGATGCGCCTCAACCGTTTTAATGCTGATGCCGAGTTGATCGGCAATCATTTTGTTATGCCGTCCCGCCACAACTAAACGCATGACCTCAAGTTCGCGCGGCGTGAGTTGTGCGATGCTGGCGGCAATGGCAGCGGACTTGTTGGCATGGTTGCGGCATTGCGCATCGAGCGTCAGACAACGATGGATAATGTCCACCAGTTGCTGATCGTTAAAGGGTTTCTCGATAAAATCCACCGCCCCCTTTTTTATTGCGGCGACCGCCATCGGTACATCGCCATGTCCGGTAACGAAGATGACCGGCAGGCAATAGTTCAGTGACGTCAGTTTTTCGTATAACTCCAGGCCACTCATATCGGGCATGCGCACATCCAGTACCAGGCAACCAGGATAATCCCAGCGATAGGCCGCAAGAAATTGCGCCGCCGAGGCGTAGGTCGCAACCAGAAAACCCTTGCTTTCCAGCAGCCAGCGTAGTGAATCGAGGATTGCCTCGTCGTCATCGACGATGTAGATTTTTGCGTCTGGATTAGTCACTGCTGCGCTCCATCGGCAAGGTGAATTTGAATTGGCTACCGCCTCCGGGATTGGCTTGTACCCACAGACGACCCTGGTGAAACTCGATAATGGAACGGCAAATGCTGAGCCCCATGCCCATGCCATCCGGCTTGGTGGTATAAAATGGTGAGAACAGTTTCTCCAGAGACTCCGGCATGATGCCATGGCCGTTGTCGCTGACGGTAATTTCAATAAACTCCTTTTCCATTTGCTTAATGCGGATGCTGATGGTACGCCGTTGCGGTGGGCTTTGTTGCATGGATTCCATACCGTTCTTGACCAGGTTGAGCATCACTTGTTCGATGAGAATGCGATCTACGTGTAACGGGGGTAGCGTGGATGTCATCTTAAATTCTATTTTAATATTTTGGGCGCGTGCCTCGATCTCGGCAAAGCCAATGACATCTTCAATGATGTCACGCAGATCACAAGGATGGCGCTGTGGCTCGTGTTTGCGCACGAAGTCACGGATACGGCGCAGCACTTTACCGGCACGATCTGCCTGTAGATTAATCTTTTGCAGTGCGTCCAACAGGCTCTCACGTGTGCCGGTATCGGTTGTCAATCTATCCACGCAACCTTTGCTGTAGTTTGCGATGGCGGACAAAGGTTGGTTTATTTCATGTGCCAGGCTGGAGGCCATTTCGCCCATGGTCACGAGGCGCG
>JAYSTO010000260.1:0-4404 GCA_043719675.1 Gammaproteobacteria bacterium
TAAACATGCAGCTGCTCATTACAACGTGGGTGATATTAAATCCAACCGCGTCATACAATGGTAATACATTCATATAACAAAACGCCCGTACGACTGACAATCGAATTTATTCACGCTCATGTCATAAAATCTTCATGATCATTTGAGACGCTTGGTGCAGGATACAGATAAAAAATTCTATTACTTAATAAAGCCGAGGTTAGCGGATGAAACCAGTGGAAGGCAAAATACAGGTCACTCTTCTTCTTGTCGTGCTCGCCTGTTTCCCGAATATTGTCAACGCTGTGTATGAAACGCAGAGTGCACAGGCGGTGCAATGGTTATCCGGGCGCCAGAACAGTGATGGCAGTTGGGGTGGCACCGAGGCAGAAAAATTTCTGTATACCATTGAAACCGTCAATGCCTTACAGGCGGCGGGACAACGCAACAGCGCGTATTACCAAGGCATCACTTGGCTTGAAAATCATGCCACCCCCAATGTGGATTACCTGGCCCGTTGGGTGCGCGTGTTAAGCGCACACGGTGATAATGTCAGCGCCGCGGTGAATCAATTGGTCAGTTATCAAAACGTGGCGCTGGCGGGACACACCGCCTGGGGCTTGAGCGCCCGCTATGTGCAATCACCGTTGGATACGGCCATTGTATTACAGGGCTTATCGGACCAGGGAACCAGTGCGAATATTCCTGCCGCCATCACCTATCTGAAAACCACGCAATTAAACAGTGGCACGGATCGCGGTTGGCCGGTCGGCAATGAAACGAGCAGTGATGCCTTCACTACGGCGATGGTGATCAAATCCCTGGTGTCGCTGCAATCGTTGGACAGCACACTGGGCACTCCCATTGCCAATGCGATCCTCACCTTGCAGAGCAAGATCAGCACGACCGCGCCGATTTATTTACAGGCCCATGCCGCGCATGCTGCCCAGCTCGGGGGTAACGGCGCGGTTGCCTACCTCTGGTTAAATCAACTCGCCGCCACACAAGGCGTCAACGGCAGTTGGTCGGATCGGATTTATGATACGGCGTTGTCGTTGCGTGCCTTTGCCGCCGTCGACGCCACCGACACCGCCGCGAATCAACTCGGGGTTTATTTACCCGATGCCTTGCTGCGCGCCGCCGTCAACAGCGCCCTGGGCCGCAACGCCATGGACAGCATTTCCCGCAGTGAGTTATTGCGCCTGACTCAATTAAGCGCCGCCGGGCAGGGTATTCGTGATCTGACCGGACTGGAATGGGCATTCAATCTCACCAGCGCGAATTTGCAGAATAACAACATTACGTCTATCACCGCGTTAAACGGCTTAACGCAGTTATCCGAATTGTATTTAGACGGCAATCCCGCCAGCACACTGCCGCCACCGCCATCGCTGGCCTACATCGATAATGACATTCCCACCTTGCCGGAGTGGGGCGTGATCCTGATGGCATTGATACTCACCGGGTTGGCCGTCCGTCGGCAACGTCAGACTGGGACGACCACCGGCGAGTGGATATAAACGAATAATGAATTCAGAAGGATGAATAGAATGAAATCTTTGCTTGATTTTCGCCCCATGGATTATGTGAGTGTCGTGTTGTTACTGAGCACGAGTATGTACACCAGCGTCCATGCTGGAGACGGGCTGGATGCGCAACAACGCGAGCAGATCAAAACCATCGGCACCGCATTGCTGCAGGCCAAACGCAGTTATGTCCCTGATCCACAGATAAGACAAATGCGCGACAACATCGAGCAGGTTCGTCAGCAATTAGAGACATTGACCGCGCCGATCATGCCGGACAAACCCCTCACTGTCAGCACAACAACCCAACCCTCTTCCTCCGTGGCCGCGGCGCAAAAACAAACTATCACTGCCAACTGGCAGCAAGTGCGCAAGACCGAGATTGATCAACTGCGGCAAACGAGAATAAAACTTCGCGATCATCACCGCGTGTTACGCGCTACGAGTCAATTTACACCACAGGGTGCTGCAACTCACTCTGGTGATCAGGTGATTTCACCTATCACCCCCGCGGCGTTGACGCGACTGGAAACGCTGGACGTTGAGATTGAGGAGGCGATAGCCTTGCCGGAGGCAGAACGCCACACCGCGCTACGTCGATTGGCCGATGAATTGCGCCTTATCAGGCAGGCGCCGCTTGACGTGTCAGACACGCCCACACGAGAGACGCCGACAATGACCAGCCGTACTGAACACCGGCGTAACTAGGTTTTGAAACAAACACGACTCAACAACTGTACAACGTCCACCACCAAACCAGTCATCGATAAATGTGACTATTCACTATAAAGAGCCACGCCATGAAGGGATCCCAGTCTATAAAAGCCGCCTCTATCGCCACCTTCCTGTTCCTTGGAGGGGGACTGGGTTTATCCGCGTGGGCCGATCCCCTGATCGAGACCCGCGAAATTAAATTTACCGGGGAAGGGTTGGCCTTGGCGCAGAAAGCCGCTGAACTGGGTAATGCCGCCGCGATGTACGAATTTGTCCGTAACACCCACGAATACGCCCTGTATCACGGCTCACGTTCCAACACACTGAATACTTACGGTGGACGGCGTGGCAGCGACGTGGATATTGCCTCGGTGTTGATCGCCATGTATCGATCACAGGGTATTCCGGCACGCTACGCAACTGGCACCGTGCGTGTACCTGCGGCCGATGTTGCCAACTGGTTGACCGTGCGCGATATCGATCTGGCTGCTGCCATCCTCAAAGATCAGGGGATTCAGAGTGTGCTGCTGACGACGGATCGTCAATTTATCCAGTTCGAGCACGCGTGGGTGCAGGTGCAGGTGCCATTTGAGAATTATCGCGGCGTGATCAACAGTGGCATCAATTGCACCACAACGCCGACCAGGTGTCACTGGATCGACGTGGATCCGTCGTTCAAATTACGTCAATTTCATAACCAGGGGATCGATGTCTACGGGGTAGTCAACTTCGACTACGACCGTTATTACAACGCGATCAACAGCAATGATGCGGCCTACCGTGACAAAGGACCCGCTGAGATCTATGAAGAGCAGATACTGAATTACCTGAAGATCAATTATCCGGGCAAAACCCTGGAAGACGTGGCCGATCCGGGCGTCATCTTTGCCTTCAACGAAGGAATTCTCCCCGCGTCACTGCCCTATGAAGTGCTGAGCGCCGTGACCACCTACGATGCCATCGTCGATCACGATGCTGTGCTTACCAGTAAACGGTGGGCCAAGTTCTTAACCATTCGGTATGCGCTTGGGGCCTTTACCTTTACCGGCGGGTTAAACGGACCTTTTATCCTTTCTTCTTCGTCTGATCCCATTGCGTTGGCGGATCTGTCTTCAAAGCGTATTACCTTGAGTTATTTCGAAGGCAACGGCATTGCAGGCGATCCTTTCCAGCATCACCAAATGACGGTTCGTCTGGACGGGCAGATTATTGACACGCCCATTTTGATTGGTGTTACCAACAATCAAACCAATTTTATTGGTCGCCAGTTTAGTATTACCCTTGAAATGGACGGTGCTCCCGCCACGGATGGAGGGGCCAATAATCTGATATCAGCGACCTATGGAAATCTAATGTTTGGTGGGTATTATGTTTTCGGCACCGGTGGCGATACCTCAAACTGGTCGCAAGTGCACCGTGCAGCGGCGCAGTTGCTTGCTGCCAATAAAACCTACAAGATTGTCTTTAACCCAGCGGAAGTGGGCTGCACGGTTGCCACCGGCGTGGGTTGCACGCCGTATGTCGATGCGAATGCCAACGCGGTGTACGACACGGCGGATACACGCTTGCTCAATAATCCCACTGCCCAGGATGCGTTGACCGGTGGCCTGCTCTATGTCGCCATGTCTCAGTACTTCACTAAATTCGTGGAAAACACGCGTCGCCTGGATAGCCTCAATCACGTCATCTCGCCGATTGAAGGGTTTGTCGGTGTCGTCAGCTCCACGTATGAAGTGGATTACCTGGGTGATACGGCTTTTTCCGTGATGCCCGGTGGTTTGTTGATCGACATGAAAGGGGTTCAGTTTAATGGCACATGGCGTAACAACGCGGCGGCCAGTTATGCCAATGATCATTTTGTGTTAATCGGTCACGAAGGCTCGTCCCTGGAGCACGAGATTTGGCAGGAGATCACCGGCTTTGATGCCGTCTCCACCGTGCGCGGCATCCAGATGGCGCTGGCCAGCAGGCAAACCTTGCAAAAGCCCGCCAACACCGGCACCAGTAATAATATGGCAAGCCAGTATGCCAGTTTTCAATTCAGCAGCGGCACGCCCGCCAGCGGATTTACCTACGTTCCCTTTACGGTGTTCGGCACCCAACCCGCCACCTGGACGCACGCCACCAATGGCGCGCAAATGGAATTGCTCAAAGGGGATGTCAATGCCAGCAACACGAGCGCGCA
>JAYSTO010000027.1:0-8013 GCA_043719675.1 Gammaproteobacteria bacterium
GAAGTTCATCAGTTGCAGCGGGTCCTGATCGGTCATGGCCATGTCAGCGGAATTTTCTTCGGGCACCACAAATGCGCCTTCCATTTCAATCGGTGCCCAACCCCAGTTATCCAATTCGCGTAATGCACGTTGCTCGGTTTTGAAATCACGCGTGATGCGTACCATGTTGTCGCCCTGGGTGCGGGTCAGCACGGGCCGTGGATCATTAAGCCCCACGATCAAACCGTCGTAATCAAAACTCAGTCGCACCAGTTCAAGCTCAACCTGGCTGGCATCGAATTCCCAACGAAATTCGCGCTGCACCTCCAGGGTATGCATAAATAAATGCAAACAAGGAATGGCTGCAACCCGTTGTTCACTTATATTAGTGAAGGTGCGTGGTAGGGGTAAATGGGGCAAGGTGGTGTGCTCACTGAGTTTTTTGGTAACGGCTTGTGCCTGATCAATACTGATGGCGGGTGCATTGACTAAGGCCGCGGCAAGCGCGGCGGGAAGGTGCGTTTCCAGTGGACCGCTTTGCTGGTGAGTGAAGTCCACATACCAGGGTGGCTCAACGGGGAGCACGGCATCAACGCCTGTGCCATGGCACAAGAGTTTCTGCGTGCCGTCGTCTTGCATGGCCCAACTCAATTGCGCTTCGCGTTCTTCTCCCAAGCTCAGCGCGGGGCGGGTAGGGTCTTGCCAATGGCAACGTCCGGTGGCGATCATGTCACGCAGCAGTCGCGCACCTTCGGTGCCTTTTAGTTCGCGGTCTTGGTTGGAAACCGGATTGAGCGAACGTAACCATGCTAATAATAACCGGTCGGCATCCGCAACATATTTTGCATCCGGCGAACCGGAGAAGCGCCGTTGCTTGCCATAACCACCGCTCTTTAAGCGGCGCACGACCACAACCTGCACACGTAAACACGGCTGGCGGTAACGTGTTTCGGGTTGTAGTAGATACAGCAAACATTCAGCGACAGGTGTGACAGGACGTTGTTTGCCGATGCCAGGATAGGCAAGGTCATTTATTTGTGAGAGCCAGGTACGTAGTACGGGATCGTTCAGCGGATTGGCATGTACCGATATCTTCGGGAAGGGTAAGGGCAGTGTTTCTGGTGATTCTTCCAGTGTTTGTATGAGCAAGGCCGCCACGTGTTTACAATTGGATTGCATCGGACAACTACAACTGCCATAAAAGGGTACGCCTTTCTTCCCGCGTTGCAGTAGCCGTGCTTGTACTTTATAGGGGCGCGTCTTCGTGCCTTTGACCAGACCGCTAATGACTTGGCCATCATGGCTGATGTCAATTGATTGTACGCGCCCCGAACGTGCATAGGCCTGGCCGCGCTCGAAAGAAGCGGGTGTCACGGAACGACGGATATCGCTGAGGGTAAATAATGACATGTAAATGCTGGATAGTAAGGATGCGCGACAATATCAGGTTTTGATGTCGTTTGGAATCGGCGGTGGTTTTATTTCGGCCACAACCAGGCGGCACCGCGCACACCACTGGCATCGCCGTGCACCGGCGGTAATAACTGCGTGACGACCTGATCCGAAAAAACAGAGTGCCCCCATTGTTTTGGCACATTCTGATAAAGACGCTGTATGTTGCCCATGCCGCCGCCGAGGATGATCACATCCGGATCCAGGATATTGATCACGCCCGCCAAGGCGCGTGCCAGCCGATCTTCATAACGTTGCAGCGACGCCGCGGCGATGACATCACCGCTGTTGGCGAGGGCCACAATCTCTTTTGGATTGTTGCCCTCGCCACGATGTCGTTGATGATCAGCAGTGAAACCGGGGCCGGACAAAAATGTTTCGATGCAGCCGTGTTTGCCGCAGTAACAGGCAGGGCCGGGTGATTCATCGGCACACGGCCAGGGCAGCGGATTGTGTCCCCACTCACCGGCGATCGCATTTGCGCCGTGCAACAGTTGTTTGTCGATCACAATCCCTGCACCGGTGCCCGTGCCGATGATCACGCCAAAGACAACTTTTGCTTGCTGGCCTGCGCCATCGGTGGCCTCGGATACCGCAAAACAATTTGCATCATTGGCAATACGTACGGGTCGCTGTAATTGTTGTTCGAGGTCCTGTTGCAAGGGTTTGCCGATCAGGCAGGTGGTGTTGGCATTTTTTACGCGTTGGGTCGCCGGGGAAATCGCGCCGGGTATGCCGATACCAACGCTGGCGGATTGCTGGCAGTGTTGTTCGGCGTGCGTCACTAATTGCGTAATGGTGTGCAGGATCGCGTGATAGTCGTGTTGTGGTGTGGCGCTGCGTTGACGATACAGTTCACGACCGAGATCATCGAGCGCGATAATTTCAATTTTGGTGCCGCCCAGATCAATGCCGATACGCATGAGGTTCACTACCGGAGATGAACAAAGACATCATCACGGGGCGGGCGTGGCGTGTTGTACAAAAACGATAGGCAGCTGAACTTGCGCTGTTTTGATCAGGGTAAATGGTTGGGTCAGCGCCATACTGGTGATCTGTCCGGGCTTGGGTGTGGTAATGAAAAAATGCACGAGTAACTTATCCGGCTGACGTTCCAGCGAGGAAATCGTCACGGCATAACCACCGGTGTAGTGTTCGCCGATAAAAATCGCGATCACCACCTCGCTATTAAAATTAATCGCCGGTGGGCGTGAACGCTCAGCGGGTTTGTGAATGGCGTAGAGCGATTCCCATGCGGGCGTGTCGGTGATGATCAATTGTTTTGCCAAGGTCAAACCACTGTGGTTGCCCTGCTCGATGACCGTGAAAGGTGCCTTGCCCTCGGGTATTACCTCAACCACGGTTTGCCGGGTACAGGCAACGACGATGCTGAGAAGAAAAACCAGCGAGGATGCGGCAACGAACGCACGGGATCTATTCATGGTTTAACGGCTGTGCCGTCACGATCCTATCCAGGCGAATGCGAATGGCCTGACCGGTATGGTCCTGCGCCAGCAAAAACTCTTCGCCATGTTCAGTCTTCAGATCAATCGGCAGCACGGTGCAGACATGATCCAGGCCGGTAGGCTCACGCCACACCAGTTGTAACGGCGTGCGATGCATGATCGCCAATTCATATTGGCTGTGTCTGTCACAGTGGATGGGGGTATAGTGGTCGTGGTCGTTGCTCATCATATTCTCTGCGCAGCGGATTGAGTGGTGTTCTTGAGTAATGTTATAGCAAATAACATCGCATAGTTATAGGGAAAAATACTATTCTGTTGTGATTGCTGTTAATACCCTGTTGGAAACATTAACTAATTGGCTCAACGTGGAAATATACGGGTGTTTTTGTATGATGAGTAAGCGCCAATCGAAAATGTCTCATGCGTTGCATGTCTGACCAGTGATAATTCCAAATCGTACCGCGGTGTTAATCGGGCATGCCATCAAAAAAATCCACCACGCCGGTTTCCAGTGAATACTCTGCCCCCACCACGAGCAGATCATTTTTCTCAATAAGCTCCTCTAGAATTTTGGAACCATGGCGCATCTGGTTTGCCGATACACGTACATTGGCACGTACCGCCTGATGCACCAAGGCGTCCAGGTTCTGTTTGAGGGTCTCGTTTAATAGCAAACTCTCGACGGAGGGGCGTACCCTATCGACAATTGAACTCATATTGGGTGAGCGGTGTTTCTCGTCGCTTTGCAGTTCTTCCAGCGTCGCCAGAATCGCACCGCACTGGGTATGACCCAATACTACCACCAACCGCACCCCATAACGTTCAGCGGCAAATTCGACACTGGCCAATTGCGACGGTGCGACGATATTACCCGCCACCCGAATGACAAATAGATCGCCCAGACCTTGATCAAATACTATCTCCGCCGGCACGCGTGAATCCGAGCAACCAAGAATAATGGCGATGGGTGCTTGACCCCCGGCCAGTTCGGCGCGGCGGCTATAACTAAGCAGGCTGTCCAGGCTCATCGTTTTGGCGACAAAACGGGAATTACCTTCTTGGAGCTTGTGCAACGCTTCACGCCCGGAAATCATGGTTACCTCTGAAGGTTAGTGATTGATGGCCGCTATGATATACGTAAACAGATGTAGATTCACCTTGTGCGCGATCAATGCAACTCTTGCAGGCGCTGAAATTTATTTTTATCCTTAAGGTAAGGATGGGCCGTCATAAAAGCGCGGTAGTGTATTCTTGTACAAAACGCAGTGGTTATAACCGGAGTGGTGACAAAATCTTTTTCCAACGTACCTCTTACCACCTGTGACCATTGGGTGTTTTCCGGGATATTATCGTAAGTAATGGCTGCAGCCGCAAACAAGATCTGTTGTTGCCAGGAAATGCCGTCTTTTTCCAACGCTGTCCAGTAAGGATTTATTTCAGGCAAAGCGGGTGAAGGTAGCGGTTTTTTATCGATAAGCGCCGTGTCGGGTAACGCATGCCAGTCGGACGGGTGAGAAAAAGAAACCGCCAGCGCAATGACTACCAATGGCAGAGTTATCGAGGTAAATATACTCCGGTAAATGAGCGTGGGCTTATGTAGCTGAACATATTTGTAAAATATGGCAAGCACGGCCAATCCGGCAAGTGCTACGACAATAAAATTCATTACCGCAATGCTCAGCAGAAAGGCCGGATAGACCTGATACAGGCCAAAATAATGCGCAACTGATTCACCCAGACCTCCAAAGTAACCCGCCAAAACCATGATCGGAAAATAACTGATACGCCATAGCAGGAATACGACAATAGCAAATAAAGCTCGCAGCCAGACAATATCTATTTGCTTAAAGACAAAATACGTTGCCAGGCATAGCCCGATGATCCCGGACAGGTGAAAGGAGACAAATAAAACACGTTGATCCAGCGAGTCTAACTGATCAATTACAAGTCCTAAGAAAATGAGAATAGTGAGGCCGCCATACACCAACCATTGGCTACGGTGGTTTTTAGAAAACGAATTCATAATTTTTTATCCCGGCTTTATCGATACGTTGTGCCAATGTGGATAAATGGCAGGTAGGTACTTGAGGAAAGAGATGATGTTCAAAATGAAAAAACATATTGTAGAATAACAGGTTCTTCAGTTTTCCACGCAGCGTCCGGGCAGGAAAATCGGGTGAATTGCAGCCTCGATGCACGCTCCAAACTGCAAAAAATGCCGATAAACAATGTCCGATGATCATCAAAGTAACATGCCATTTTAAAGCAAGACTATCAAAAACAAAAAACACGCCAGAAATAACCGCTACGTTTAATCCCAATTCCGCATAAATCCACGGTAGGCTTTTTCGCTGTGCGTGTGTCCAGGCGCAATGATGTATCAGTAGTGGGAAAAGCGGGCTTTTTACGACCACCTCCCAAAAACCATGCTTAGCGACCCTGCCCTCGATGTCTTCATTCGACAAGTAATGGGCATGGTGTCGCATGTGGGTGTATTGAATTGCGTGTAATGATCCCAGCATCAACCCGCTTAGAAGCAACATAATGATGTCGGTAACGTGTTTTGGCAGTCCCAACGCATAATGAAAAGCATTATGACTCAATCTCAACGAGGTCAGGAAAAAGTAGAAAGAGCAAAACAGTGCCACCAGGTAGTAGCTGTGATAATAAGCGGCGAGAGAAATAACCAGCCAGGGTAAAGGGAGCAATAACTCTTTAACGATCTCCCAGGGGGCATACCCTACAAGGTCATTCCATTTAACGTTGTGATGTACTATTCTCATTATTTATATTAACCGTTTTGACTTGCGTTGCATGCGCCATACTGCAAATATTTTGTAGCCCTTATTTAATAAGCGCACAACAAAGGGGAACCGTCGCAAGACGGAGGAGACTAAACGATAAAATGGTAAGCGTGACCAGAGGACAAAAAACCCTGCAACACCAATATGGTATTGCCCATCGGAACTCATCACATGTAACTCAGACATCGCCTTGCTGTAGTCTATATTGTGATTTTCCAGCATGGCTTTATCACAAGTGATGTCTATCCAACGTATAGTATTTTTCTTATCCAGGATTTTATACCATTTTATTTCGGTACGGCAGTAAGGGCATGCACCGTCATAAAATACGGTCAAGTCTTTTTTCTCTGCTGTAGCCATAGCGGTAGCAGGCGAGGGCATGCAGCTCTTTACTTCAGATGTCGGCATCGGTACCACCCTTTTAAAATGAGACTCAACTTATCATGGAATTAAATGTTGTTACAGCAACCCCTTCCAATTTACTTTAGAATTGGTTTCTGTCGCTGGAGATAATCAAGTAATTTTGTCTGATACTCAGGCCGTGTAAACGCATGTATATGCGAGACACCGTTGATTGACCAGAATTCTTTCGGCTCAGCGGCCTGTTGATACAAATCCACGCCATGATGATAGGGAATAACTTCATCATCTTCACTATGAATGATCAGTACCGGCGTTGGACTGATGCGACTGATTTTTTCCAGCGGCCGATAATCATCGCTGATGGTGTAGGAAAGCGGCCATTGCAGCAACCAGGTAAGCCAGAAGCCGTTGAGTTTCTCACGCGCCAATCCCCGGTAACTAGCAAAGGTTCCTTCGACTATAACTGCACGTAGCTGATCTTTATATTTGGATTCGGCGGTGCCAACCAGGGCAATCGCCCCACCCAGGCTCTGGCCCAATACAAAAACACGGGTTGTTTCCACGGATGGGCGGGTAAATACGTAATCAAGCGCAGCCGCGTAATCACGATGCACAGCATCGAGATCAGGTTTGCCTTGTGACTTGCCATAGCCTTGGTAGTCAAACAAAAATACGTTATAGCCATGTTGCGGCAACCAATATACGCTACCAATATGTGTGCTGATGTTTTCTGCATTACCGTGTAAAAATACTATCGTCCCTTTCGCCGGGGCAGTGGCAGGTAACCACCAACCATGTAGTTGAACATTATCCGAGGTAAAATAAACGTCCTCACTATCCAGATTAAGTTTTTGCGGCGTAAGATAGTGCCGGTTGTCCGGATGAAAAATCAACGAGGAGCAGCCCGCCAGGGCTAGCAGGGAAAAGTACAGGCTGTAACCTACAAAATAATTTTTCATTGATAATAGTGATGCCAGCTCAATAAGAGCGTTGTTTGTAATTGTTCCTTTGTCCCGCTTCGCTCCCAGTAAAAGCGTAAGGCATTTTGCTGATCAAAACTGATACTCGTGCCCAGCAGCAGTGATTGCAAAACCCGGTTTTCATGGTAGCTTAGATCCAGCACACGCGCCTCAAACTGCAATTTCCACTTGGGGATTAATTGGGTCAGTCCGCCTACACGTAAACCCACGCCTGCCGCCAGATTATCTTCATACTGATCATGCACAATCACCGAACCATCAATCAGGCCATAAACACGTAAATCAGCAGAAAGCGCCTGGGTGAAGCCTGCACCGATGTTGGTAGTATAAGCAAGTTTTCTATGTGTGGTTGCCACGTCAATCGGCAAGCGTTCAAAGCCTGTGTCGAAGTGCCATGATAAGGAAGAAAAGAACGGTGTGGTTGGTGTTACCGAAAATATATCCAGCAAGGCGAATTTTTCAAGCTTAGCCTGCTGTGTTTGTTCATTCACCCGCAAGCTCAAATCAAGAAAATTTATTTGCGAGCCAGCGACATGGCCGGAATCATCGTCGAGTAAGTCATGGTAGGCAGGCCGCCAGGTAATTTGCGCAAAGGCGGTGTCTGACAAGGTACCGATACCCAGCTGAACACGTGATGATAAATGTCCCTGATCCGGACGAATCAACGGTGGCGGTGCATCAATTAAAGGCTGGGTATCCGGTAACTTGCTTCGTTGTGTGAGTAGTTCCAGTGACTTGCTGGCGCTATCCGTGCGCGACAGATTATGCCGCCGATACTGGTACTGCACATATTCATAAGCCACATCCAGTAAATTCGCTTGTCCACGCATTGCCAGTTTGGTAAAACGTGCATCTTGCAGATTGGTTTGCCCGGTTGTATAAGCCAATAGCCAATTTTGCTGTTGCGCAGCAAGCTGATCAATCCAGTGTGTCAGATTAGTTCGGCTGGCGGGCCGATAACTGACGCGA
>JAYSTO010000261.1:0-2097 GCA_043719675.1 Gammaproteobacteria bacterium
GAAATTAATCCTTGCAAAATAATGCGTAAATCAGGATTGCCAATAAATAGCTTAATTGCTTGTGTTGCCTTCTGAAATTCTTCTTCTTTAATGAGCGAATGGATCTCTGATTGTATTTTCAGAAGATCACCTTTACCCCTCTCCCCATTATCATCCCGCCCTATTTGTGCCAGCCTCGACATTGCAGCAATCTTATACTCATCATCACCTTGATTATCGAATATTTTAATCAGTTCAATCACTAACGCCTTGTCCGCCCGCATCGCTTTTTCTTTTTCTTCTGCAGTCCAATGCGACTCGATTACAGGTAATACCAATATGGCATTAATAAACTCATCGAAATCGTCGATGACATCTAAATCCTTTCGAACAAGCCGCAGTGCTGCATCATGCACCTGATATCCATGAATAATGTGATCACGCCCCGGATAACCTCTACCAGAACATATTTGAAGTTTTGATAGCAGTGATTTTATTCCGTCTTCTTGAGATGTTTCCAGACTCTCCCGAAGAACTGTGTAGTTATTCTCAAAACAACCCGGTGTTATTGGAAATCGCTCTGCTGTAACCATTACGGAAGATAATAAGAATGTTGCCACACATATACTTCGCAACACCCATGTTATCCGACCTACTTGACTCTGCTGGTTCTGAGCCCACATAGTTATTCATCGCCACCAGTTACTAACCAAAAGTTAAATGATAAAAATGACAGATTTACTTTCTTGGTATCAATATGACCTGCTTCATTATCGTCTCCTTATATTCCCGTTTGCCCCGTATCCTCACCACCACGACAGCCACCTTAAACCCGATAACTGTCATATTCAACCGCGCCGCGCACACTGCCGCCACGAATCATAGCCTCGCCAAACAAGGATGGCCGTGGCCCAAACTCGTCCAACCCTCTCCCACTATCCTATTTCATCAGCCCCCTTTTGTCACTCATAGGACGTGGCCTGATAGTACGTTGCGGCCTAGTATCCTCCCGTATGACGACTGTCCGCCCCACCACCGATCCGCGCACGTTGTTCGGCCAACGCCTGGCACAACTGCGCAAAGTGCGCGGCTGGTCGCAGGAGACGCTGGCGTTGGAGTCGGGCGTGGCACGCAGTTACTTGGGTGGCGTGGAGCGCGGGCAACGCAATATCTCGCTGGTGAATATCTGCCGCTTGGCCGCCACGTTGGGAGTGCCACCGGCAAAGCTGATGGAGTTCGAGCAGGTGCGCAAGCGGCGCTGACTTGTTTTCTGTGTAAGGGAAGCAATAAAAACCGGCCATGCCCGCACGATGCGAGATGTCCGCAGATGAATGCCTTGCTAGGAGCCCCGCCGAAGAAACCATTCCCTCTTCCCCACCCATGTCCATTTTGGATACACTGTTTTATTATTTTTATTGTGCGTCGATTAGAGCGAATCCGGTTAGCGGTGTCAAATATTTTCTTCGTGTGCGTGTCTCGTACTCGACTATATTTCTGCACGCAACCATTATTATTGCTATGGTATTTGGTGAGTACTATCGACCTTACTCTGAACTGTTTGGCAAGTTGTTGAAAAACGCCTTACTCAATAAAGAGCATTCAAGCCGACAATAGTCGGCTGCCAAAAACGTATTGATTTTATGGATTCCGGCTCGCACTGCGTTTGACCGGAACGACAAGACGCGGTTATGACGAAACGTGTATCACCTGCAAAAATCAACAACCGGGTGACACGCCCGGTTGTTGATCGATCTTCTTCATGTTTTGTAAGACGACGACTACACCGCCGGTTGCCAATACGCAGTCAATACCGCCTGCACTTCATTCGCGTTTTGATCGATGGCTTGATCCCAACTGATACCCCCATGACTGGCGCTGAAGCTGGCCATGGCTTGGATCAATTGATCCACCTGACTGTTTGCCAACGTCGAACCATCGGTGGCGCGGATCACTTCGGTTTGAAACTGACTGCCGCTGTACCAGTTTTGCACGGTCATGCTGTCCAAGCCGCCGTGCAACGAGATTAATAAATTGGCGCCGCTTTGTCGTAGGACGAGGTCTAACGGATTCACGCTGAAGCTCACCGTGTCAGTATTGCCTGCGGTGCTGTCGTTCTCA
>JAYSTO010000262.1:0-2093 GCA_043719675.1 Gammaproteobacteria bacterium
GTCAGGATAAAAGAGGTCTTGAGTGGTTTGCGCAGGTAAAGTAATTCACGATAACCTGAAAAGGCTTCTTGCACGCTCACCGCCAGGGCTGTGATGCGCTTGGTGACGGGAAATAATCCTTGCAGTATGCGTGCCTCACCAACCGGGTCGGCGCTTGGGATCAGGATCGCCACGCGAATAAATAAACCGCCGTCCTGCGTCGGTACCAGGCCCACTTGCTGACGTTCCTGGCGCAAGCGCGTTCGCGAGGATTCATCCAGGCGGGTAGGTAATAATTTGCTGTCTTCTTCGCTGCTGGATGCAATGATGCGCCCGTGCTGACCAAACAGGGTTAACTCATTGGCGTCCAGTGACATACGTAAATCATGCAAGGCAAATCCGGCAGATTCATTGGGTGCAACACTCAACTCATTGCTCATTTGCTGGGTTTGTTTTAACAACTCGCGCATACGAATCCCCAACGAGGCCTGACTGAGTTCCAGTGCATCATTGAGTGCGGTTTCAATTCGCACATCAAACCAGCTGTCGATACCACGCCGTAAAAAATCCAGCGAGAAATAATAAACAACCGATACCGGGGTGACTGATAAAATGGCAAACAACAACACCAGCCGTACACTCAGGCGCGAGCCAGGGACGTTCTGTCGAAATTGTTTGGCCAGGTGATACAAATTCTTGCCAATCAAACCCACCAGGATAAAAATGGTGACGACATTGCTGATCAGCAGAAATAAATAGACCTTGCCAAAATGGGCGGAGCTGTTGGTTAAATTGCCCATTAATCCCAAAGACAGGATCAAAAACACGAATAACGCGATGATCGGGATCGGACCGGCAGCCACTTTTTTTAGCGTTGCAGTGGCCATTGATACCAGTCACTTTCGAGTCGCCAGGGGGCCGACAAATAGGCCAATGGCCGCACCGGCGCGGGCAAGGATTCGAGATCTAAATAAGTTCGCAACAGAACTTTATAACGTGCGGCGGGTTCCACCAGTTTGACATCGAGGATCGGCAGGTCTTCGACATGACTCAATGATGCCAGGGCCTCGTCGACATTGCTGAAGTCATGTTGCGCACCGCTGTTCAGATTGTTCACAATGTATTTGTCACTGAGGGCATGAAATAACAATAGATAACCCTGCTTTAATTCACCGACGGATTTATTCAGCCACCAGCTACGTTCTTTTTCCACCTTGATCTCCAGCAGGATCACCAGGGGGACACCGTTTTTTAATGCCTCAAGGACACTGCTGGAAAGTGTGTATTCAACATCGGCATTGAGTTGATAGACTTTGTCCACCAACCGTGTTTCCACGGAACGGATTTTAAAACCCTGCGCCCACGTTGACGTCGTGAGGAACAGTAACAGGCTCAGCGTGAACAATCCGCGCAAGCGATTACGGCATTTTGCGTACACAGGCATAATAAAAGCCATCCATGTTGTCTTCGCCGGGGAGAGACTGTCGGCCAAACGCCGTTGCCTGTCCCCACGGTACATCAATGGGCACCCTAGTGGCGGTGGAGTGGTGGGTATAAAACTGTGCCAGTTGCGCATCATTTTCCTGCACCAGTACTGAACAGGTAGTATATATAAGCATACCGCCTGGTTTGAGTAAGGGCCAGAGCGCTGTGAAGATTTGCGCCTGTTGCTGGGCCAAATCCGCAATATCCTGTGCCTGCCGCAAGACTTTGATGTCCGGATGACGGCGTATCACCCCGCTGGCGCTGCACGGCGCATCCAGCAAGATGCGGTCAAACAACTCACCATCCCACCAGTCTTGTGGTTGGGTCGCGTCACCACATACCAAGGTGGCCTGGAGTTGGAGACGGTCCAGGTTATCACGGATACGCTGCAGGCGCTGGGTGTTGTGATCCAGCGCTACCAGTTCGCGCAATTGCGGTTGTTGCTCCAACAGATGGCCGGTCTTACCACCGGGGGCGGCACAGGCATCCAAAATACGCTCACCGGGCTGTGGATTCACAATCGGGATCACGCGTTGGGCGGCGGCGTCTTGCACGCTGACCTCACCTTTGGCAAAACCCGGTAAGGCCTGTACATCGCAGGCCTGCGCCAGGACGATACCCATATCGGT
>JAYSTO010000263.1:0-2085 GCA_043719675.1 Gammaproteobacteria bacterium
GGCGGCATGTTTACCAAACTACGTGCGGCACGTTTGGCGGCACGCTCCGGCGCCTCCACTGCCATTGCTTATGGTCGTATGGATCAGGTGTTAATGAAAT
This sequence comes from Gammaproteobacteria bacterium, assembly GCA_043719675.1. Lineage (GTDB taxonomy): Bacteria > Pseudomonadota > Gammaproteobacteria > UBA6429 > Thiohalophilaceae > JACQBC01. The sequence goes on from JAYSTO010000263.1 coordinate 101, forward strand.
TGCGCCGTGGCGAATCCGTGGGGACCTATTTAGAAGCATCGCAAGTGCCGGTGGCCGCGCGCAAACAATGGCTGGCCGGGCATTTACAATTACGCGGCCGTCTGACCATCGATGCCGGTGCCGCCCGCGTGTTGCAACAGCAAGGGCGCAGTTTGCTGGCAGTGGGCGTGAAGGCGGTGCACGGCGACTTCATGCGCGGTGAAGTGGTGGCCTGCGTCGATGAAACCGGTACTGAAATTGCGCGAGGCCTGGTGAATTACGGCGCCGATGAAATCCAAAAAATCAAAGGCCAACCCAGTGATCGCATCGAAGCCATCCTGGGATATTTGGGGGAACCCGAATTAATTCATCGTGATAATCTGGTGTTAATTTAACAACAGCTTATTGAAATGCATTACGTGATGAAAGTTATTCAAGCCGACGAATGTCGGCTGCCAGTAACCTATTATTGATTTGCTGGATTCCGGCTCGCACTTTGTTTGGCCGGAACGACGAGACGCGGTTGCAGTGGCAATCAATCAGCGGTTACTAAGTAAATAAAAAAGCCGGTGATGAACCGGCTTTTTGCTATAACAGGGCAGTGAAACTTACGCCATTTTCCGCAGTTGGGCGTTTAAACGGGCTTTTTGCCGTGCGCCCAGATTTTTGTGGATCAGACCTTTGGTTTCGGTTTTGTCGATCATGGACACTGCCGCGTTGTAAGCGGTTTGTGCGGCGGTCTTGTCACCGCTGGCGATGGCGGCTCTGACACCTTTGATCGTCGACTTGAAACGGGTACGTAAAGTCGTATTGTGGGCGCGATGATGTTCGGCCTGACGGGCGCGCTTGCGCGCTTGTGCTGTGTTTGCCAAGGTAACCTCTCCTGTTGGCGTGTTGTCAAAATGAGCCGCGTAATATGGCGATTTTGCCCGGCTTTGTCAATGTATCTATAGTGTGGGGCAGGTTTGGTTTTTGTTCCGTAGCCATCCATGGCATACTATTCAGCAGGCAAACCGTTTTATAAATCAGTCAGTTAGAACATGCTTGAGGCAATTTTCCGATGAGCCGCAAATTACTTAAATCCACCGCCTGGACGAGCGGCATGACCTTGTTATCGCGGATAGCCGGGTTGGTTCGCGATATGGTGTTTGCCAGTCTCATCGGCGCAGGCACGGGTGTGGCCGCCGATGCCTTTTATGTGGCGTTTCGCATCCCGAATTTCCTGCGGCGGATCTTTGGGGAAGGGGCGTTCTCCCAGGCCTTCGTCCCGGTGTTTGCCGACTATAAGACCCGGGCGAACCAGGACGAGATCCGCACCTTCCTGAGCTACATGTTGGGGTACCTGGCTGCGATCCTGCTGGTGGTCACGGTGGTTGGAATATTGGCAGCCCCTTTGCTGGTCGGTCTGCTTGCGCCGGGTTATTTGGATGAACCGCAGAAGTATGGACTCACCGTGACTATGCTGCGCATCATTTTTCCCTACATTTTTTTTGTCTCACTGGTGGCCATGGCGGCGGGGATATTGAATACCTACGGTCGTTTTGGCGCGGCGGCATTTACCCCGGTGCTGCTGAATCTGTGTTTGATTGGCGCGGCGGTACTGCTATCCCCACACCTGGATGAACCCGTGTTGGCGTTGGCCTGGGGGGTGTTGATAGCGGGGGTGGTGCAACTGGCGTTTCAGCTGCCGTTCTTGCGGCAACTCAAGCTCCTGCCACGGCCACGCCTGGCGTGGCGTCAACAACACGAGGGCGTGCGGCGGGTCGCCAGGCTCATGTTGCCCGCGATTTTTGGCGTGTCGATCGCGCAGGTGAACCTGCTGGTGAATACCCTGCTGGCCTCCTTTCTGATCACGGGCAGTGTCTCCTGGCTCTATTATGCGGATCGGTTCATGGAGTTTCCGTTGGGGGTTTTTGGTATCGCTCTGGCGACGGTAATTTTGCCGGGCCTGTCGCGCCGTTTTGCCAGCCAATCGAACGAAGATTTTTCGCATTTACTCGACTGGG
>JAYSTO010000264.1:0-11016 GCA_043719675.1 Gammaproteobacteria bacterium
CTCGATTACTGGCAGGCAGGGAAAAGTGTCGCAGGCATTAATGCAATTGAACCGGTGAGTGTGATTATTAAACAGTTCGCAACTGCAACTACCAAATAAAGCACTACGCAAGCGTGCAGTGATTTTATAAGCGAACTCGTCAACCAGTTCCCGCTATTCATATCGATGCAACCCGTTGTTTACCGTATAATTAAAAAACTTTTGTTTTATACAACATAGGCAGCGCAATGGAATATCGAAAATTAGGCCGCACCGGTTTGAATATCAGCGCCATTGGTCTTGGCACGATGACCTGGGGTTTTCAAAACACACAAGCGCACGGGTTTGAGCAGATGGATTACGCGTTGGAACGAGGGATCAACTTTTTTGATACCGCCGAGATGTACGCCATTCCGCCCAGCGCTAAAACCTTTGGCACCACGGAAACAATTATCGGCAATTGGTTTGCTTCACGATTACAGCGCGACAAAGTGATCCTTGCCACCAAGATAACGGGGCCAGGCCTGCCCTGGATCAGGGATGGCAACATTATCGACAAAAAGAATGTTTTACTGGCTGTCGACGGCAGTCTGAAAAGATTACAAACCGATTATATCGACCTTTATCAATTACACTGGCCTAACCGAGGGTCCTATCATTTTGGCAAGGTGTGGAATTTCGCACCAAAATTTGACGCACAGGCGGAAGAGGAAAATTTTCTCGACGTGCTGCACACCCTGCAAGCATTAATTCAAGCAGGAAAAATTCGCTATGTTGGTTTATCGAATGAAACCGCCTGGGGCATAACCAAATGGTTGCAGTTGGCCCAGCAACATAATCTGCCGCGCATCGCTTCCATCCAAAATGAATACTCTTTGCTTTGCCGTCACTTTGAACCCGACCTCAGTGAAATCGCCCTACATGAAGACTGTGGCTTACTGGCCTGGTCACCCCTGTCCAGAGGTCTGTTAAGCGGAAAATACCTAAATGGTGCGCGCCCAGAAGGTGCGCGCTTAACGATTGAGACCCGTGTCGAACATCGTGTTGGACGCCAGACGGATGCGGCGGTTAAAAAATACGTCGGATTAGCGAAACGCTATAAATTGGATCCGTGCCAGATGGCCATCGCCTTTGTCAACAGTAAACCGTTTGTCACATCAACACTGGTTGGCGCCACCACCATGGAACAATTAGAAAGTAATATCGACGCCGCATCCCTTGTTATTTCGACAGGGCTTAATGAAAAAATTGAGAAGATCCGGCGGTTGTATCCCCTGCTTTATTAAAGCAGTTGCCGATCATTGCCGCAGCCGGTATCCCGTTTTAAACATCCACCAGACCATGACCAGACAGGCGCCAAGAAACCCCAACACCATAGCAAGACTCAATTCCACGCTCACATCAGCGACCTCAAAAAAACTCCAGCGGAATCCGCTGATCAGGTAAACAACCGGGTTGAACAGGGTAACGGTCTGCCAGGCCGGTGGCAGCATGCTGACGGAATAAAAACTGCCGCCAAGAAAAACCAGGGGTGTGATCACCAACATCGGAATGAGTTGCAGTTTTTCAAAATCAGTTGCCCATAAGCCGATAATAAAACCAAACAGACTGAAAGAAACACAGGTAAGGAGCAGAAAAACCAACATCCACATTGGATGAGCGATATCCAGTGGTACGAAAAATCCTGCCGTCCCCAGAATGATTAAACCGATAATAAACGATTTAGTCGCTGCGGCCCCGACGTAGCCGATCACGATTTCAACAAAGGAAACCGGCGCGGATAATACTTCGTAGATGGTACCAGTGAACTTGGGAAAGAAAATTCCGAAGGACGCGTTGGCGATACTCTGCGTGAGTATCGCCAACATCATCAGACCGGGTACGATAAAGGTTCCGTAGGACACCCCCTCGATGGTTTGTATACGCGAGCCGATCGCGGAGCCAAACACCACAAAGTACAGCGCGGTGGATATCACCGGGGAGGCGAAACTTTGCGCCAGGGTTTCAAAGGCGCGCAACATTTCGTATTTGTAGATGACCCGAATCGCGTAGGTATTCATCGTTTTATTGTCACCAGGCTGACAAATATTTCTTCCAAAGACGTCTTCGTTGAGTGTACATCCTTGATCAACAGGCCTGCTTCGCGGATGGCCTGCAGTAGCCCGTTAATACCCCTGCGCGTTTCATGTGGGACATAGGTATAGGTTAACTGGCAGCCATCCGCAGACAAATCCAGTGCCCAGGGGATCAATACCTCAGGCAACCCTGACAGAGCTGCGTCGAGTTCAACAATTAATTGCCGTTTACCCAGTTTATGCATTAACGCTTTTTTATCATCAACCAACAGCAATTCACCCTGGTTGATGACACCCACTCTATCCGCGATCGCCTCGGCCTCTTCGATATAGTGCGTCGTGAGGATAATGGTGACACCTGACTCGCGCAGACGTCGCACCAACACCCACATATCCTTACGTAACTCCACATCCACACCTGCAGTGGGTTCGTCGAGAAACAGAACCACCGGCTCGTGCGCCAGGGCCTTACCAATCAGCACCCGCCGTTTCATACCACCCGACAAGGTCATCAACATGCTGTCTTTCTTATCCCAGAGCGACAAGTCTTTCAGTAACTGCTCAAGATAGTTAGAATCCGGTTTTTTGCCGAACAGGCCGCGACTGAAACACAGGGTATTCCACACGCTGTCGAAGGCACCGAGGGTAAGTTCCTGCGGCACCAGACCGATCATGCTGCGCGTCACGCGGTAATCCGCAACAATATCATGACCGCCAACCGTTACCGAACCCGTACTGGCATTGACAATCCCGCAGATAATTGAGATGAGCGTGGTCTTACCCGCCCCATTTGGCCCCAGCAGTGCCAAAATTTCTCCCGGCTGAATGTCCAGGCTCACATTCTTCAGCGCCTGATAACCACTGGAATAGGTTTTTGATATGTTCGATATGGAAACGATGGGCTGCATTCAATTACTTCTCATTTTTATCATCAGTATTAAATTGGCCGGATTCCACTGATTGCTTCCACTCCATGTCTATTCATTTATTACGTATCGCTGCTGGCGTTCAGCATGGTAAACAGTGACTGCGCATGCTCAGCTGCCTGGCTGCCCAGCGGCGTGAGATAGCCACCATCCACTAGCGTGATAAATCCTCCATCAAACAGGCGTTTCGCTGCCGCAATCTTTACGGGATCAGCCGTATGGTGAATTTTTATCCCCTCCAGTCTGGTAGAAAGATCAAACAGCATCAATACATTCAGCTCGGCAAGGTTTTCTGGGGTATACGACATTTGGTTTCCTTATTTTTTCAGTTTGTTGATCACGTTAGCAACGGGGTAGTGTTACAGCTACTCTAGCTTTATTTACTGGGAAAATATAGCGCCGCATGGGTTTATTGCTGTGTGTTACCGGCATTCCAGCCTCGCAGGAACCGTGGCACTGAAGATGCTGTGGTGCGCGATATTTTTTGCATCAGCGGAAAGGTGATTTCACGGATGTGATACTTATCCTTAATATCAGTCAGCATGTTTAACCAGAGATGCGCCGTCATATCCGCGTCGGCAAGCGCGCGGTGGTAGGTGCCGTTGTTTGGAATGCGCAGCAATTTGACTAAGGTCCCCAATTTGTGATTGGCGGCATCTTGATACAGGCGCCGTGCAACCAACATTGAACAGGCAAATTCACCGGTACACAGACGTTTGACACGGGATAACTCAGCAACAAGAAAGCGGCTGTCAAATGACGCATTGTGCGCCACCAGATCATAGTCCTCGATAAAATCGGCAAATTTGCTCATCACCTCTTTGCACAGCGGCGCGTCGCGCAACATCGCATTGGTGATACCGGTATAACTCTCAATGAAGGGATCGACCCGCCTGCCTGGATTCATGAGGCTTTGGAAGCGATCAGTGACCCTGCCTTGTTCAATGCGGATCGCCCCAATTTCAATCGCACGGTCACCATTATCCGCCGACAACCCGGTGGTTTCGAAATCGAGGACAATCGCGGTATCGGCGCGTCGCTGAGTATATTTTTTCATGTTATAAGTGGCAGATATAAATCACCTGAAAATAATTCGGTCACTACGCTCTCCCTTTTAAGTTTTACAGTCAAAAATAATGCTGAGCGGTTTCAGCTACATTAATAGTGATTGTGATTGGCTCGGATATTTTTCCGCTATACGAAGCTCGAATCTCCAGAACAGTATTACTCAACGGCAACTCACTGATATACCGAAATACATCCAGCATAAAATATTCACCGACAATCTGGTCACACGGTTTTTTTGCATAATCATCAATCGTTTCTATTGCCCGTGAAATATTCATCGACGAGAAATCCGCAGATTGGTATATCTCACCTGACAATAGATCGGTAACATCAAGGTTAATATGACCAGGGAAACATGACCATGTGGACAGCTGTGAACCGCAATTGACATATATCTGAAAAATACCCGAGATATTCAAGCAACGCTCTGCCAACGTCACTTCGCCCGGTGCATAGAGTTTAATCCCCTGGAAATCCGCCGACACACGCAATGCTTCGGTAGCCTCAGAACTGAGGCCGTGTCCATCTAAATTGGTCCAAGGCGAGGATGTCATAAGTGAGATAGTGACTAAATCCGTCCCCTTTATACATGCCTGGGCGCCAAAAAACAATTCCTCACTGTCGCCTGTTTTTTATACCAAGCACTCTGCCGGTGTTATATTAGCAATCTCAGTCAAGACTCAAGCAGTTCGCCAGGGCAAAATGATCCCCTATTGAGGAGGTGACGTTTGACGGGGACAAAAGCCAAAGCGTATGCGGCACGCATAAACCGGGTGTGTGACTTTATCTATCAACACCTGGATGAAGAGTTGTCACTGGAACAATTAAGCCAGCTGGCACACTTCTCCAAATACCATTTCCATCGCCAGTTTTCGGAATACACGGGCATGACAGTATCGCGGTTTATTCAACTGATGCGGTTAAAGCGCGCTTCTTATCGCCTGGCCTTTGATAAAGAAGACCGGATCATTGATATCGCACTGGAGGCCCGGTTTGAAAATCCTGAATCCTTTTCCCGCGCATTTAAACATGCCTTCGGACAAACACCCTCTCAATTCCGCGCTGAACCGCAGTGGCCAGGCTGGCTTGCCAAGGTTCAATTATCCTTACCCATCATTGAGGAATTACACAATATGGAAATCAAGATCGTCGACTTTAAAACAACCAAGGTGGCCATTCTGGAACATCGCGCCCCACCGGACCGGGTATACGACTCTGTCAGCATATTCATCGAGTGGCGCAAACAAAGTAATCTATCACCGGTAAACAGCAGCCAGACCTACGGCATTGTCTATGATGACCCAGACACCACCGCACCGGAAAAATTCCGTTTCGACTTGTGTGGCTCCGTCGAACAGGAGGTCCCGGTCAATCCGCAAGGCGTTAAGAATGGCATCATCCGCGGCGGACGATGTGCTGTATTACGCCATAATGGCAGCCATCAATACATCGGCAACAACGTGCGTTATCTCTATGCCCAGTGGTTACCCGACAGTGGAGAGGAACTGCGTGACGACCCGTGTTTCTTCCACTATTTGAATCTCATCACGCAGGTTAAAGAACATGAACTAAAAACTGATATCTACCTGCCACTGAAGTAAGCAAGAGGTATGCGACTGCGAATAACACGTATATCGTCAGGTGACAGCCAGGAAAGGCGGTTATTAGAGTGATTCGATGAACTTCACCAAGCCGATGCCCCCGTATTTTTATGCTTTTATATAAACAATTATTGCAACCACTGCCGACAAAATCACCCACCCAGGCCCCAATGTGTCATAGAGTGAATTCGGGAAGCTTATCCAATGTTTTTCATCTGCATACGATATCGCACCTAAAATCAGCATCGTGGCAAATGCCGCCAGCGAGGCATAGAGCAACTTTAAATTGGGTTCACCGGCAATAAGACAATACATCCCCACCACGACAAGTACAACAAATGTGACAATGAACGCCACAATCCCGGTTAAAAATCCTGACAATCCTTTCATAATACCTCACTGTACAAATGCGCCGTCAAAATCAATAAGTATGCTTTAGGCAGTTTAGCAGAGGCCGCATCAAATACCCGCTCCAGCACCGGATGCACACCTCGCACGCGATTTCTTTTCCTGAAACTGCTTCCCAGCCTTTATTGGCCATACCCAGGTAATGGTGACAAACATTGAGCGGTAGAAAGCCCGATTTTGCCAGCATGCGCAACTGATTCAATACTGTATCAGTATGTATGTACCGGATGGGCGAATGTAGCCACTCTATCAATGGCGCGTTCGATTTGTAGAGCAACAACATCGCCTTGCGTAAATCCCAGCCACTTATATCCAACAGGTCGTTAATCGGTTTTTCGATCACATCTCTCTCGCCAAATAAGGATAAATACCAATCTGGCTTATGTGCATAAATAAAACGAACATCATAATCGCTGTCGGGCGAGGCGAAACCCCAGGCACGCGAACCCGACTCACAGGCGTAGAGTATCGAGACATCGAAAGCTTTACTCTGTTTTATAAGAGCAGCTTATATTTCTTCGTTCATTCTATTCATTCCAAGCAATTGTTATTTAAATCCAATTACCCAAATCGTGCTATCGGGTTTTGCCGATAATATTGACACAGTTGCGTATAAATGGCGGGATAACGCTGCTGGATCACGACGGGACGTTCAAAGAACACTTCACTCAACACCGCAAAAAATTCCGCCGGTGATATGGCGGCATAACAATCAATTTCGACATGCTGATTATTGTCACACCGCTGTTGAATGTCCGCAAACCCGGCACTCATCGCTGCTACCCAGGCGTCATGATCCATATCATCATGCAAAGGCGGATAACCATTCGCCTGGCCATTCTGCATATCTAGTTTGTGTGCAAACTCATGAATCACCAGATTATGTCCATCGATGATACCGGCAAACTCGGTATCATCCCACGACAAGATTACCGGCCCTTGCTCCCAGGCCTCACCGGATAAATGGGATTGTTCATGATGAGCGATTCCATAATCATCTGTTACCACTCGCTTAGGAAAAAAACTCGATGGATAGACAATCACTGTATACCAACCATCATAGGCAGCCAGTCCCAACTTCAACACCGGCAAACAAGCCTGCAGCGCAATTACCAGGGCCATCGATGGCGTAATCACCAGACCCTTTGCACCTTCCAGCACTTTGCGATGTAAAAATACCATCGCCAACTCACGCAATGTTTGTTTCTCATCATGGGTTAAACCCTGCAATAGCGGTAAGGCCGCAAAAGCCGTATCCCATTGCGTTGGTGTGATCTTGGAGCGCCGAATAATACGACGATCGAGCCAGTTTCGAAATAATGTAAACATAGTATTGATGTTATCTTCTTAAGTATTATCGTTACTCACTGCTTTAGTGGCTGGACACCATTTAGGAACCGAACTTAAAAACTATGCAGCAGTTGGTTTACTGATTAACCCTGTCGATTTCCATTACACTTCAAAAAACTTCCTGCTTTTTTTCTGGTTGAATTTATCCACTTCGCCACGTATACGCTGCGTGCACAACTCGCACAAGGTAAGGTATTCGCTCACCAGTTTCACCAACTTGGCCTGACTGCACGCATGCGCGGCATGTTCAATCTGTTTGAGCTTGCGCTGGGGTTTCGGCAAGTTTTTTATCATCCGTCACATCCATGACAATATCGCGCACCTGCTTGCCAAACTCCTTTTCAAATTCATCTTGGCGTGGTGGCCGTATCTTCGATGGAATCATGCACCAACGCCCCGCAGATTACCGCCATATCCGTGACATGCCCTTCATTAACCAGAATATTCGCCAGCGAAATGGGATGATTAATATAGAGTGACGCCTCAACATCCTTACGACGCTGATCCTTGTACTTGTGCGCAGCGAAGTTCAGCGCCTTTAGTAGAAGTTTTAATTCTGATTCAGTAGTCATCGAATATCCGAAATGTTGTTAGCAATACCAGTTTGTTGCATTATAAGACATGGCCACAGGTTGTTTGTTTGTGGCAACCGTGAACATCACCGATTACTAACGAGGCGCATGGAAAGGATACCCTCCAAGTGACTCAGTAATATGTCGTATTTTTATGTGTCTTTACTAATAGCTTTCCGTATTGATTTTTTTAAGCTTTTATAAAGACAAAAATAGCAATCAGTACTGCAGCAAATATCCAAACAGGACCCAGCGTGTCGTAGTACGAATTTTGAAAATCTATCCATCCTTTGTCTTCAATATAAATCAACGCAATGAAGCCCAGCATCGTAATAAAGGCTGCGAGTACAGCAAAAAATAACCTCCAACTTTCCCCCCCAACAAAAAGAGCAATTATTCCAACTAAAACGCACAATATAAAGGCTACAACTGCAGCAATAGACCCATATACAAAGCCTGCTAATCCTTTCATACAACCTCTCTGGCAATCTCAACTTACAAGCAGTTTACACTACATTGCGACGATCGTACTTTACTGGTGTCACGGAAACTAACAGATCAGACATGCAGACACAAGCCGCAAAAAGCCGCATAATCAAGCCATGAAACTTTCTGCACGAGCCAGCTACGTACTCGATCGCCCATGGCGCTTTGTGGCTCAGGTGCTAATTGGCTTCCGTGCCAATCAGGGATTTCTGTTGGCCGGGGCCGTGGCCTATTACACATTGTTGTCCATCGTGCCCATGTTCACCCTCATCCTGGTATTGCTCTCGCAATTCCAGGATACCTCGGCATTGCTCACCACCCTGCAGGAATACCTAGTGCTGGTAGCGCCGGGACAGGCCGCTGCCCTGGTTGCGCAGATTAGCGTGTTCCTGGAAAACTGGAAGGTCGTCGGCGCAACGGGGCTGGTGCTGTTGCTGTTTTTCAGCTCCCTGGCGTTTACTGTTTTGGAGAATGCCATGTCAGTGATTTTTTTCCACCGTGTCGCCGTGAAACGCCGGCATTTTTTGATATCGGCCATCATTCCCTACTGTTACATCACGCTGCTGGCAATCGGCATGCTGGTAGTAAACGCCGTCAGCGGCGGACTGGCCGCACTCGATGCCCGCAGTCTAGCGGTGATGGGCCACGTCTGGTCGTTCAAAGGTGCCGATGCTGTGTTGTTCTATCTGTTCGGCATCCTCGGCGAGATATTCTTACTCACCTCACTCTACCTGGTCATGCCGGTCGGACGACTGGCGCTAAGCCATGCCTTGATCGGCGGCGTAACGGCAGCACTGTTGTGGGAGATTACCCGCCATATTCTGGTCTGGTATTTTTCGACGCTGTCGCTGGTTAATCTGATCTACGGTTCGTTCGCCGTAACCATTGTCATTCTCCTCAGCTTTGAGGCGGCGGCGGTCATTGTGTTGTTGGGTGCGCAAGTCATTGCCGAATACGAACGCATCGGTGCGCCGCCGACATTGACACACGGATTACAAACCGAGCAGCCTGTTGAAAAACGTGATCAGGGGATGCAGCGCAAGGCGGAAACGGACGAAAAAGCGCACGAGCGCATGGACGCGCGAAGGTAGAGCAATGCAGGAGCAATTGCCGAGTTTACACAGAGTAAATGAGCATTTATGTCCAGGACGGACGGTATACCGCAGGAGGCATGGATGCCGGAAGCGGTTTGAGTTCGTTTCCAACGCCGCGATGCGCCCCTCAGTGCGTTTTTCAACAGGCTGCTAGGCGAAATCATTAATCCTTCGGTCACTGTCCCACTGGGGACCCAGTTCGGGTTGCCATTATTTATCGCGCAACGGCTGGAATAAATACTCCAGCCCATTGAGTTTGATTTCGTAAAGTATTCCCAGCATGACGCCAAGCTCACCTTTGGGAAAACCTTGCTTGGAAAACCAGACCACATACGGCTCGGGCAAATCAATCAACAACTGGCCTTTGTGTTTACCAAATGGCATACGATAACTGGCAAGCTTAAGGAGTTGTTGCGCTTGCAGCGATGTCCCGGAATTTTCAGTGGTTGTATTACTCATGCACCCTACTCCTCTAACTCCAGCTCCTCCAACTTCAACAACAAAAAGTGCGCATAGCGTCCCGCCTTGCGATTGCCGTCATCACTCACGATCACAATGCGCTGCTGTCCATCGATCACAGCCGGGCTCACTCCTTCGGCATGCTCGAAGCCTTGCAAACCCGCCACATTGACACGTCGTGGTGCCTCAGTCGGATTGCCGCGCCAAAACCACAACTGAAATTGAATCTGCTCACGCGCAACCGGGCCACTAACCACGAGATAACCACCGAGCGCCGGAATATAGGACAGCGCACGTATTCCGTTGCCACCCAAATCCAGCGTGAGCAATCTGGGCGAAACACGCAGTGGCTCACCGGCTTCAAACACGGCTGTGAGATTCTCCACGCAGGCGATGATGGCGCACTGATCGAGCAAGGGGCTGCGCAAGCCGATCAACATCTCTCCATCAGCACTGATCTCCAGCGCTTCGATATTGAGCCCACCTTGTGCCTTCACATCGCGCACCTCGGTTGCATCGGCCAATAACGGGTGCGCCGCGACCAATGCACACTTGAGTCCCTTCACCAGCACTGGTTCGGCCATGCGCTCACCTTCCACACGAAAGCGCAGTAACTTGTTGCGGGATTTTTTTTCGTCGCCCTCGCTATCGCGCGAATGCGATGTGAGCGCATAGACATAACCCGTGCTATCCGACGCGAGCGCCTCAAGATCATCCAGCTTCCACACTGCATCGTCCACCCGCCTTGGCGGTAGCAACGGCGTGCTACTCACAGTGCCGGTGACGCTAATGGTCACCAACGTAAAGGGATTTTTCTTCTCATCTTCCACCACCAGAAAATGACCATCCTGCAATTGCTGGATAGCGGAAGGCTCATAAAGACCAGTGAAGGGTTGGAACATTTGCTTCTCCTCAGAGCCGGTAGGCAACTACGGTGAAATCAAGAGCCATCATGCCCTGGCAATAGAAAATAACTTTGTAACTTTTTTTATATATCT
>JAYSTO010000265.1:0-4374 GCA_043719675.1 Gammaproteobacteria bacterium
ACGGGTAAAGATACCCGAATTGCCGGTACCGATATTCCTGCGCACTACTACTTGCCCGCAGGCGCCATTATTTCATTGACCGACGGTGCCGCCGTTGGCGTTGGTGACGTCCTTGCACGTATTCCGCAGGAATCCTCAAAAACACGTGATATCACTGGTGGTTTGCCACGTGTCGCGGATCTGTTTGAGGCGCGTAAACCAAAAGAATCGGCCATCATGGCGGAAATTTCAGGAATTGTGTCGTTTGGTCGCGAAACAAAGGGCAAACAACGGCTGGTGATCACCCCCAATGAAGGTGAGACCCACGAGGAGCTGATCCCACGTTGGCGGCATATCACCGTATTTGAAGGTGAGCATGTTGAAAAGGGTGAAGTTATTGTTGAAGGCGACACCAACCCACACGACATCTTACGGTTGTTGGGCATCGAAGAACTTGCCAAATACATCGTTAACGAAGTCCAAGAGGTCTATCGTCTGCAAGGTGTGAAAATCAATGATAAACACATTGAGGTCATCGTTCGGCAGATGTTGCGCAAGGCAGAAATAACCTCAGCGGGTGACTCCAAGTTATTGAAGGGCGAACAGATCGACTGCGCACGGGTGCTGGATGTCAATGACCAGTTGAAAATTGATGGTAAGACACTGGCGACCTATGAGCCAATGCTGCTGGGCATAACCAAGGCCTCATTGGCAACGGAGTCATTTATCTCGGCGGCCTCCTTCCAGGAGACGACCCGCGTCTTAACCGAAGCGGCAGTGACGGGTAAGGTCGATGATTTGCGTGGGCTGAAGGAAAACGTCATTGTGGGTCGTCTAATACCCGCCGGTACTGGTATGGCATTCCATGAGACACGGCGCCGCCAGCGGAAAATCAGTGATAAGGAAAAAATGGAGTCTTTATTGCTGAAGGAGTCAGTAAAGGTGACCGATGGGGCTGAATCATCCCCGGAGTCGGTCGGTCAAGGGTAATTCCCGCGTTAATTTTGTAAAAAACCGGTATGGAGTGTTGACGCATCCACCCGGATTACCTACAATCTCGCGCCTCACGACAGGCTTGGGAAAATCCCAGCCTGTCGTTTATTTTCAGGGGTTAATAAAGGCTTATGGCAACAGTAAATCAGTTGGTACGCAAACCGCGCAGTATAAAGAGCGCAAAAAGTAAGGTTCCTGCATTGCAGTCCTCGCCGCAGCGGCGTGGGGTATGTACTCGTGTATATACCACGACGCCGAAGAAGCCCAATTCGGCTTTGCGTAAAGTGGCTCGTGTGCGGCTGACAAACGGGTATGAAGTATCGAGCTACATCGGTGGTGAAGGCCATAATTTGCAGGAACACTCCGTGGTATTGATCCGCGGTGGCCGCGTAAAGGATTTGCCGGGTGTACGGTATCACACCGTCCGTGGTTCGTTGGATACCGCCGGCGTCAGTGATCGTAAGCAGGGTCGCTCGAAGTACGGCACCAAACGACCGAAGTCATAAGTCAAACAGGGCATTAATAGGGGACGGCGGGCAACTAAGTCGCAAGGCTGGCCGTTTTCGTCTGTAAAATTAGGAAAAAGCAATGGCAAGAAGACACGCAGCAGAGAAACGCAGCATTTTACCCGACCCAAAATTTGGTTCGGAAATGATTGCTAAATTCGTCAATACCATTATGTATAGCGGCAAGAAGTCTGTTGCTGAAGGCATAGTGTATGGTGCGCTGGATGTGATTGCGAAAAAATCAAAAGGCGACTCCATGGAAGTGCTGAAGGCAGCATTGGATAAAGTCAGTCCGATGGTTGAAGTAAAATCACGTCGTGTCGGTGGCGCAACGTACCAGGTGCCAGTAGAAGTGCGTTCTGATCGCCGGGTGGCGTTGGCCATGCGTTGGTTGGTCGACGCGGCACGTGTGCGTGGTGAGAAAGGCATGGAGGCGCGTTTGGCGGGCGAGATTTTGGATGCCTCAGAGAGTCGCGGTTCCGCCATCAAGAAACGTGAAGATATTCACCGTATGGCAGATGCGAATAAAGCCTTCGCCCATTACCGTTGGTAAATGAATTAATTTATAGTGAGATAAAACAGTGGCACGTACAACACCCATCGAACATTATCGTAACATCGGCATCATGGCCCACATTGATGCGGGTAAGACGACAGCGACTGAACGTATACTTTTCTATACGGGCGTTTCGCATAAAATTGGTGAAGTGCATGATGGCGCCGCCACCATGGATTGGATGGAACAGGAACAAGAGCGCGGCATAACAATTACGGCGGCAGCAACCACTTGTTTCTGGAGTGGCATGGCGCAAAATTTTCCACTACATCGATTTAACATTATCGATACACCGGGGCACGTTGACTTTACTATTGAAGTAGAGCGTTCCTTACGAGTCCTCGATGGTGCTGTTTTCGTACTGTGCGCAGTGGGTGCGGTCCAGCCTCAATCCGAAACCGTTTGGCGTCAGGCTAATAAGTATGGTGTACCTCGCTTGGCGTTTGTGAATAAAATGGATCGTGCAGGAGCCAACTTCCTTAAAGTAGTAGAACAACTCAAGACCAAGCTGGGCGCCAATGCGGTTCCGCTGCAATTGCCCATTGGTCAGGAAGAAAAATTCAAAGGCATCGTTGATTTAATCAAGATGAAGGCCATTTACTGGGACGAAGCCAGCAAGGGCATGAAGTTTGAAGAAACAGAGATTCCGGCAGAGATGCAGGCGGAATGTGCCAAATGGCGTGAGAATTTAGTTGAAACGGCCGCCGAAGCAAATGAAACCCTGATGGAAAAATATTTGGGTGGTGAGGCGTTGACGGTTGCTGAAATCAAAGCAGGGCTGCGTGAGCGCAACTTAAGATTAGAAGTGGTGCTGGTAACCTGTGGTTCCGCTTTTAAGAACAAGGGCGTGCAGGCCGCGCTTGATGCCGTGGTGGAATATTTACCGTCACCGTTGGATCGCCCGGCCATTAAAGGTACCTTGGATGACAAGGCAGAGACCCCCTCTGAACGTCATGCTGCCGACAACGAACCATTTGCCGCGTTGGCCTTCAAGATTGCTGCTGATCCATTCGTCGGCACGTTGACCTTTTTCCGTGTTTACTCCGGCGTATTGAAATCTGGCGACACCGTTTATAACCCAATTAAGTCACGTAAAGAGCGCATCGGCCGTATCGTGCAGATGCATGCCAACACGCGTGAAGAAATCAAAGAAGTCCATGCGGGTGATATCGCAGCGGCGGTTGGCCTCAAGGATGTCACCACCGGCGAAACGCTGTGTGACATCGACAATATCATTACGCTGGAACGGATGGTGTTTCCTGAGCCGGTTATCTCGGTGGCGATTGAACCTAAGACCAAGGTCGATCAGGAGAAGATGGGTGTTGCCCTGTCCAAGTTGGCGCAAGAAGATCCGTCGTTCCGTGTCCGGGGCGATGAAGAAACCGGCCAGACCATTATTTCCGGTATGGGTGAGTTGCATTTGGAAATCATTGTTGACCGCATGAAACGTGAATACAAAGTCGAAGCCAATGTTGGCGCACCGCAAGTGGCTTATCGTGAAACTATTCGTAAAGTCGTCGAAGAAGTCGAGGGCAAGTTTGTTCGCCAGTCGGGTGGTCGCGGTCAGTATGGTCATGTCTGGTTACGAGTTGAGCCAAATGAAACCGGTAAGGGTTATGAGTTTATTAATGCTATCGCCGGTGGTGTTGTCCCACGCGAATACATCCCTGCGGTTGATAAAGGTATCAGAGAGACATTGGTAAGCGGGGTGTTAGCTGGTTACCCTGTTGTCGACGTGAAGGTTACTTTGTTTGATGGTTCTTATCACGATGTTGACTCGAATGAAATGGCGTTCAAAATTGCCGGTTCGATGGGCTTCAAGGAAGGTTGCCGTCGCGCGAGTCCGGTATTGCTGGAGCCGATCATGAAGGTTGAGGTCGTGTGTCCAGAAAATTACATGGGTGACGTGGTGGGTGATTTAAACCGTCGCCGCGGCATGATCAAGGAAATGGAGGACAGCCCGTCCGGTAAGATCGTTCATGCCGATGTACCGCTGAAAGAAATGTTTGGCTACGCCACGACGGTGCGTTCATTAACGCAGGGTCGCGCAACGTATACAATGGAATTTGCAAAATACTCTGAAGCACCATCGAGTATTGTTGAACAGATTGTTAAAAAAGCATCGTAATTAATTAGTATCGTATAACGAAAAGTATAGAGGGAAGCAGCCGTGTCGAAAGCAAAATTTGAACGCAAGAAGCCGCATGTGAATGTTGGAACGATAGGTCACGTGGATCATGGTAAGACGACGTTAACGGCGGCGATCACCAAATGCATGGCCGAGAAATTTGGTGGCGAAGCCCGGGCGTATGATCAGATTGACTCTGCGCCGGAAGAAAA
>JAYSTO010000266.1:0-4370 GCA_043719675.1 Gammaproteobacteria bacterium
CCCAGAGAAATCAATTCACTGAGCCGTTCCAACGCGCGTTTTTTACTCTGCGCATCGACATCGCAGGCGATACGATCCGGTGATATTAAATCAGTTAACTGCATAGTTAATGTGTATACGTATTATTCGGCAGGGTGCTTTTGCGCCCGACCTTCACCACGATGATGATCGGTAAGTTTTTCTTTATGCTTCTTGATTTGGCGATCCAGCTTATCAACCAGGACATCGATTGCTGCATACATGTCCTCTTCCGTTGCATCGGCAAACACCTCGGCGCCACTGAGATGCAGGGTGGCTTCCGCATGATGGCGGAGTTTCTCCACGGTAAGTACTACGTGGACGTTGGTCACATGATCAAAATGCCGTTCCAGACGTTCGAATTTGTTAGTGACATAGGTTTGTAACGCGGGGGTGATCTCAATATGGTGTCCAGTGACGTTCAATTGCATAGTCTTGGCTCCTGTCGTTGTTGGTAAGGTCATGGGTTTAACTCAGTCGTTTACGTTCGTTTGATGGTGGAATGCTGAGTGCTTCCCGGTATTTTGCCACAGTACGCCGTGCCACATTAATACCCTGATCGGACAGGATACTGGCCAGTTTGCTGTCGCTCAGGGGTTTAGCGGGTTTTTCGGCGGCAACCAGTTTTTTGATCAAGGCGCGTATCGCGGTTGCTGAACACTCGCCGCCGTCGTTGGTGGAGACATGGCTGGAAAAAAAGTACTTCAGTTCAAAGATGCCACGCGGGGTATGCATGTATTTTTTGGTGGTGACACGGGAAATGGTTGACTCGTGCATACCCACGGTCTCAGCAACATCGTGCAGGACCAAGGCCTTCATGGCCTCGTCACCGTAATCAAAGAAACCGCGTTGCCGATCCACTATACACCGAGCCACCTTCAGCAGGGTTTCACTGCGGCTGGCAAGACTTTTAATAAACCAGCGCGCTTCTTGCAGATGGTTTTTTATATAGGTAGTGTCGGCACTGTTGTGGGCTTGTTTCATCATACTGGCATAGTGCGGGTTCACACGCAGGCGCGGCGCCGCATCCGGGTTCAATTCAACACGCCATTGTCCGCGAATTTTTCGCACAATGACATCGGGTACAATGTATTCAGGTTTGGCACTGGTAATTTGTCCACCCGGTCGCGGGTTCAATGATTGTATCAAGTGTAGAACCTGTTTCAGTTGATCCTCATCAACCTTCATGCGCCGCATCAATTGGGCGTAATCGTGATCGGCCAGCAACGCAAAGTGCTGGTCTACCAGCTCGGTGGCTTGTGCAAGCCATTCGGTGTCGGGCGGAAATTGCTTGAGCTGTAATTGGATGGTTTCGCGTAAGTCACGCGCGGCAACGCCGGGTGGATCAAAATTCTGGATGCGATGCAACACCGCGATGACCTCATCCATGCCGATCTCGAGTTCTGTGGGTACGGCTTGCTGGATTTCCTCCAGACCTGCGCTCAAGTAGCCGTCCTCATTAATCGCATCGATGATGGCCTCGGCGATCAGCAGGTCGGATTTGGAAAAAGGAGTGAGTTCCATTTGCCAGCGCAGATGATCCTGGAGGCTTTCACCGGCACTATCGGTGACTTCAAACTCCCGATCATCGTCGCCTTGGCCGCTACCGCTGCTGGCCTGAATCGTGTCGTAGTTCTCTTGCCACTCCATATCATTGGCAAATTCTTCAGCAATGGGGGTGTCCGTGGGGGCGTCGTCAGTATTGGTCGCGACCGTGGTTTCATTGTTAAAACTATCAACCGGGCTGAGGCTGGCTGGGCTTTCGTCTTCGACGTCATCGGCGATTTCCAGCAGCGGGTTGGACTCCAGGACGGTCTGGATCTCTTGTTGCAGCTCAAGCGTTGACAGTTGCAACAGCTTGATAGCCTGCTGCAGCTGGGGGGTCATGGTCAGGTGCTGACCTAGTCGAAGTTGTAATGCTTGTTTCATCGTATTTTTTGTCAGTCGACTGGCGGTTCTTGCTACATCGCCAACCGTAGTTAAAGTCTAGCTTATTTGTACTGCTGCTGCCGAATGAGTTTCAATTCGTTATTAAAGGCTGAAGTTTTCACCAAGATAGACCTGCCGAACCTGCTTGTCGGCCAACAACACGTTAGGTTCACCCTGGGCGATGACCTCCCCTGCGTTGAGTATGTAACCCCGGTCACAGATCTTGAGTGTTTCTCTGACATTATGGTCGGTAATTAACACGCCGATACCACGCTGTTTCAGCTGCTGGATGATACCTTGAATATCGAGTACCGAGATGGGGTCAATACCGGCAAAGGGTTCATCCAGGAGAATAAAACGTGGCAGTGAGGCCAAGGCGCGGGCTATTTCGACGCGGCGACGTTCTCCGCCGGACAGACTCATGCCCAGGCTATGGCGGATATGACTAATATGCAGTTCTTCAAGCAGTTTTTCCATTTCCTGTTCTTGCTGTGTGTGGCTCATTTCCTGACGGGTTTGCAGGATGGCGAGGATGTTATCGGCAACACTGAGCTTGCGAAAGACGGAGGCCTCTTGCGGCAGATAGCCAATGCCCAGGCGGGCGCGGGCATGCATGGGTAAATTGGTGATATCGCGCTCATCCAAGGCAATGGTACCCTGATCCGCATCAATTAAGCCCACAATCATATAAAACGAGGTGGTTTTGCCAGCGCCATTGGGGCCGAGCAATCCAACCACTTCACCGCTTTGAATATGGAAGGAGACATTTTTGACGACGGTGCGTTGCTTAAACCGTTTTGCCAAGCCGGAGGCCGCCAGGGTATTCATGGTTTGGGTTTTTCGGGTTTGGGGGGTGGGTTAGTTGTCTCGGGCTGAATAGTAACGTGGATGCGCGTGTCGCTATTGGGGTCTTTATGTGCCTTGACGACGCTGTTGCGGGTATCGTATTCAATGTGATCACCGCGAAAGAGGTTTTTTCCTTGGGTGACTTCGGCATTGGTTTTTAAGATTAAGCGTTCATTATCGGCGAAATATTCCATATAGTCGGCTTTCGAGTAGACGATATCCGGTTGTTTCTCCGGCTGTTGTTCAAACGTGGCGGGTTTACCTTGGATAATAATTTTATCGACGCGACCTTCTTTCATCATCACTAATACCTCATCTCCCTTTATTTTGAGGCTGCCTTGTTCCATTTGGACATGGCCGCGATACAGGCTGGTTGCCTTTTTCTCGTCGATTTCAACCCGATCCGCCTGCAGACGAATCGGCTGGCTCTGATCGCCGGGCCTGGCATGGCTGGTAGCTGGCAACAGCAAAACCAGACAGACGAGGCCGGCGGAAATAGGGTTAAGGCGCATAGGTGCCTCGCACGTTGGCGTCCAGGACAAGTGTATTATTGGTTAAGTTAAGATGCATACCGTGAGCCATGATAGTACTGCTTTTTGTCTGAGCATGCACCTCGGCTTTGGTATCGGCTATTTTTTTCTGTAAATCAATGCTCAAATCCTGGGTGGTAAGCGTCAGGCGTTGGTTTTCACTGACGGCGGCGTGGGTAATCGTGACCTTGCCTTTGAGCAGTAAAATATCCCGATCCTGGTAGAGTGTGCCGGACTCAGCCACCGCAGTCCACGGCTGTTCGGCGTCACGTAAAAATTCGATTTCCGGGTATTGCAGCGCAACCGTTTCATCGTCAGCGAAATGTTCCATGTGGCTGGCCTTGAGCTTGTAGTAGGGTTTGCCGTGCTGATCAAATATCGTCGCATAAAAATCCGAGACAAAATAATCGGCGACGTGACGCATTTCCGCAGGCAGCTGTTTACCCTCGGGTGTTACGGTCCCCAGTAACCAATGGGTAAAGACCGCGATGGCCAGGACAATCAATAACACCAGGATGTAACGTAATTTACCCATTTACAAAAAAGAGTGTAGTTGTTTGGTGAGCGTGCCGTGGGCTTGCATGATCAATTCACAGACATCGCGTGCTGCGCCGCGCCCCCCGGGATGACTGGTGATCCAGTGGGCATGTTGCTTGACCAGCGGATGCGCGTCGGCCACCGCAATTGCCAATCCCGCGCGATGCATAACGGGTAAATCAACCACGTCGTCGCCGACATATGCCGTTTGCGCGGGGGTGATCTTGAGTTTTGCCAATAAATCGTCAAAGCCGCTGAGTTTGTCAAGATTGCCCTGGTAGACATGTTCGATGCCCAGATTTTTCATGCGATGCATCACCACCTGGGAGGATCGTGCGGTGATAATGCCGATCTCCACGCCGGTCTGTTGCAGCAATTTCATTCCCAAGCCGTCGCGGGAATAAAATGCCTTGTATTCCAGGCCATCGTCACTAAAAAACAGACTGCCGTCGGTGAGCACGCCATCGACGTCAAAAACTACCAATTTGATTTGTGCCGCTTTATCGAGGA
>JAYSTO010000267.1:0-4358 GCA_043719675.1 Gammaproteobacteria bacterium
CCGTCTACAGGTACGATATCCGCATCCCGCCCAAGTAGCTTTTTGTACCACAAGACAGCCGCATCTTGGTCCTTCACTGGCAAGACTGCAATCACGCTAATGATGTTTGAATTAGACATATTTTCTCCTATCCACTCTTTCTGATTATGTGGCTAACGTTTTGTTGAGCGGCGCGGCCACCGCGATAACAGCAAACGCCGCGCCGTCTCTCCGCGTCCGCTCGAACTAAAGGTTAGGCCAGTTTCTATTTCTTTTTAAATTTTGAATTCATCAACGCTTCGTGAATTGCTTTACGGTCATCTTCATTATCAACGGTATAACCCATACTAAACGACCATCCGTTTACCAGTGCATCGAAATTCATACCTGTCAGGAGTACTCGTTTACGGTCAGGCGTATAAAGCTTTACCAGTTGCGTCGCAAAAGAAATCCCATCTACCGTAGCTCTCCCTCTTTCCTCAGACATTTCCATACGCAGTGATTTGTAGATTCCCGATAACAAGTCTAATCCCTTATTTTGTAATTTCGCGTAGTCACCATCTACTTTGGGATCGTACGGAGACAAATCGGACGTAAATCTGTTCTTGTTTTTTGTGTCGTGCTGTAAGTAGATAAGGGGTGATTCAGTGGTTGGGATTTTCTGCATTAGGGATTTTTCCAGTTCCTCCTTACCAAGGTTTCGTACGCGGGCTATTTCTTCCCGCGTCCTAACACGCCATTGATCTGGGACCGGAAAACTCCAGCCAATTAGATCGTATGTGTATATTTTTGATTTAACTATTCCGCGTGGTGGTTCGGTGGCCCACGCGGTTAAGCTGAAACACAGAAGTATGGTGAATACAACTGCTCTATTGGTCATGATTTCCTCATTCTATTGGCCTAACGTTTAGTTGACTTGCACCGCCTAAGTGCAAAAAAAGCCACCGGTGTTAACACGGTGGTCCTGTCCCTGCCTGACACCCCGTTGCGGTGTCGAGTCGAACGTCGTGTTGGACAAAACGCACGAGAGACGACTTATATATGGAATTTTTAACGTGTCGCCTCCGGGCTATCTCCTCACATCGTAGCAGAGCTTTGCCACAGATTGAACACGTAGTTTGCTTTGTATGCCCGGCCGTTGCCATAAATTGTTGCCAATCCACCGGGCCCAGGGTGGTTTGCTCAGGTGCTTGCCCTAACAACGTTCGGCAAAGGGCGCGTTTGTCCCGGCCCTGATGGGCATACAATCCGTACTGCCGCACCGTGTGTTGGCCGGATTCGGGCACATGCCACAACACCCGTTGGATAAAATGCGCGGTGGGCAGAGTCATCACGTTGCGCCGCTGATCGCGATGATCGGTGTACTCAAAACTCACCTGCTGTGCACTCGCGCTGCGCAAGTGCCTATCCCGGATCGCCCCGCCTTTGACATAGCGCGACAGATACCGCAATACGCCGTGTCCGTGCGGATAGCGCTCCTGAATACGCACGTTCCAGACCTTATCGTTGAGTTGGCGTAACAAACGTTGCACATCACCTTGAGTCTGTCTTGCCGGTAACTGCAATTCACCCGCCGTAAACGCCGTCCACAGCCGCGCTAACAATTTGCCTTTATATAAGGCCTTCACCACGGCCACCGGCAATAAATAGTCATACCGCAATGACCGCCATCGCTGTTGCGTATCCAGTCCGCCACCGGTCACCAGGCAATGCACGTGCGGATGCAAACTCAAGGTGCGGCCCCAGGTGTGCAACGTCATCACGATCCCGGGTAAGGCGCCCAGATGTTTTTCATCCTGCAGCAATGTCATCAGGGTATCGCGGCTCGCCTGAAATAACGTATCTGCAAACCAGCGCGTATTGCATTGCCACAAAACCAATAACTCATGCGGCAGGGTAAACACCACATGATAATGGTCACACGTTAACAGGCGCGCTTGTTGCGCTTCCACCCAGCGCGCATTGGCTAACCCATGACAGCGCGGACAACTACGGTGATGGCACGAGTGGTATTGAATGTGCGCTTCATGTCCGTCTGGACAGCGTTGCACGTGGCCACCCATCGCGTCCGTGCGGCATTGCTTGATCGCCGTCGCAGCCTTGTAATGCTTTAATGCCAATGGATGATGTTGCGAATACTGATCAAAATGTGCCGTAAAGATATGTTGCAATGTCGCTTCCATGTGACTGCAGTCCGTTGTTGAATGGTGTGATTCCTTCGTCTATCCTTCACAACATACCTTGTTGTAAATGCTGCGTACTTCTTTTCTAATTCATTTTTGTCCAACGTTCGCCATAACCGGCGTGCAAAAGCAGAGCGAAGCGGCGCTTTTGCGCGTCCGAGTTGATGGCGTAGTTAGGCGTCGTTTTTCTTTTCATGTAGTTCTCCAAAAGTACCTATCCATGCGAATGATAATGTGGCCCGATCAACTGATGTCACTAGCTCTGGGGCACCATATGCCATTGCTGCACCGAGAAGGGCACTGAAAGCAGCATCCCACTCAGGTGCGAAATATTGTTCACCTTCATCATTGGTAATAAAGGCGGCATCTCCTGTAACTTTGCGTGCGCGATCAGCGAGTACGGAATAAAGAACAGAAAAACCGACACCAATTGGGGAGCGTGGATGTTCACCAGAAATAGCAAGTGTGCCTCCATGATCTTCATTACGATGTGCAGAGTTTGGTTCTATTTGAGCAAGCCAGTTGCTCCACGCACGAGAGTAAGCGTCTCGCATAGGTGAGCTGGCGGATTTTCCTAGCGCCTGAACATCATTCAGCTCAAGTGTTCGTGTTTTTTCGATAACGTTGGAAACAGATGCACCATGTGGTCCGAAAAGTTCTGTAACCGGCAGTTCTTCCAATACACGCACTGCTACCGCACGTGTGTATTGGGCCGTCGCGTTCGGTTGCTCAGCTGCGGTCGCAATTATTTCTACTTTCCATAATTTGCCAGGCCACTTCGCCACGATAACCGACTGCAACGAATGGTTCACTACGATCCAAGGTGGTCGTTTGTCGGGATTGCGAACTGTTGAGCCTACGTTGACATTTTTCATTGGCCCGTCCTCAAGCTCCGACACATACACCACTCCCTGCGTTGAGCGGAACCCGGGCAGCATCTTTGATAACAACGTTCGCATGGAGAGGGCCTAACGCAGAGCTAACCTGCGAGCTACGAGGCGCGAAGCGCCGACGTAGCGAGTCAGGTTGAGCGACGTGTTAGGGATTGTATGCTGTTGCAAAAACATCTGGTATCTCGCTTCTGAGATTCGATACTGTGCTTGAGAAAAGAACAGATTCAAGAACAGAAATATTTGCCCGCATGATTACAACAATATGCTTCCACGAAGCGCACTCCACCAGTTTCCCTTTGCAGAATTCAAATCTAATCCCATGAATATCAATCCTCAGAGGCTCTTTGGTATGTATCCCATTTGCGTGAAACGAGTTCCTCACGTTTGCGAGCGCGGTGAGAGTATCCTTCTCTGGTCCCGCAGTGGAAATATTTGCCTGTTTAAGCATGGCATCACTGATGTGCCAAAAACCACTTTTGTTTGGAATCGCAGAAAGGGTCTTTAATATGTTGCCGAAAAGATTCTCCATTTTGAAGTGTACTTTGGTAGTAAGAGTGTTTCTCAAGTAGTCGAGCATAAGGTCTTCAGCCTGACTAGAGGGCAGGCTAGTCCCAATTAGCTTCCGATACTCCTCTTCCCAATTATCTCTATATTTCTCTTGAGAAATGCCTTTTAGACTCATGATGGCACGTATCCAATTACCGCATGCACCGATATCACACTGCAAACCATCAAGGGCGACATGACGAGCATCCTGTGACGCATACGAAACTCCGCTCACAGTTACTATTTTCTGCCTGATGTCTTCGATGGCCTGGTTTAGGCTCTGCAAATCTTCGAGAACCTGGTCGAAATTAGAGTAGTTCATTATTTGATCCGCCCGTGTCGTTCTGATCCCTAACGTAAAGTTGAGGGGCGCCGCGCTTTTGCGGCGTCCCGCTCGAATGAAAGGTTAGGCTGCTGCATGAGTGATGAATATCGTAGCACGCGCCAACTCTGCCTCACTGGGTGTTTCAAATTCTTTTTCCATGACATCGAACATCACTGGAGTAACTTCAAATGAAAATGTTTCACCTTTTTCCGAGTTTCTATTCAAGACGCGGCGGCGACGTACATCGTGTGGCGCATTAATGTAGTGAAGCTTGGAGACAAGGCCTACCTGTTCGGCAAGAATTGTAAGCTCGGAGCGATTTCTTTCTTTCATAAAGCCCAGATCCAGAACAACGTTTCCACCGTTCTTCGCTATCTCTTGAGTTGTAGCCAATATTTGACGCTCGCAACGTTTGACTCGCTCCATGATCCA
>JAYSTO010000268.1:0-4349 GCA_043719675.1 Gammaproteobacteria bacterium
TGGTAAAGCAGCGATTTTTTTAAACTATAGCTTACCGTTATCTGCATTTCCGGCAGTACTGGTTTCATAAACTTGACCTGAGGGAATCCATATAATTGTGCGCCTGGTATCTGTACGATGAGTCCCTGCACCACATGGTCGAGCGTCACCACGCCGGGCACAACCGGCCTGCCCGGAAAATGCCCGGTAAAACTCGGATGCGCAGCTGGGATCACAAATGAAGCGGTTATCATCGATTAACTTCCTTGACAGCATTCGAGTCGTGACATAAGCGTCGCATGCACTAATTTACCGGTGTTCGTGTAAGGAAGCGCTGCTACTATACAAATTGGCCGCGGCAGGAAAATAGAATCAACATCACGTGCCAAAAGCTCACGTAGCCGCTCCGGCACCATACCCGGTGCCACCACCAGCGCCGCCAGGCGCACACGCTGCCCCTCGTCTGCCTGAGGCACAAACACAATGGCATCCTCCACCCCATGTAATGCCTTGATGCGTGCAGTGACATCTGCCAGCGATCCGCGCTTACCGCCAATTTTGATCAGATCCGTGACACGTCCAACCAACCGAAACAGGCCGTCCGGGAGTATCTCAATACAATCCGGCAGGTATACTGGCGCCAGAGGTGACAGAGTCTTCAACCAGGCACCTTGCGAATCCATGCCAATCTCGTGACTTTCTAACAGTTTCCAGCCGGGATTTTTCAGTACGCGTCGTGTCGCAATGGCCCCCGCTTCACTGCAACCATATATTTCATGAAGCTCCGTGAGCATTCCGGCTTCGACTTTAGTGGCCACATCAACGGGCATCGTTGCAGTGGCGGAAATGATAAAAGCAATGCGTGGCCACACCGTCTCCTGCACGGTACAAGTCTTAAGATGCAGCGGTGTCGTCACCAACACACGCGGTTCCGGTACCTCATGCAGGGCGTGTTGGATATCCAATGGGTAGAACGGGCGCCGGTGATATACGCTGACATTACCGACCAGTGGTAACACAATGCTCATTTCAAACCCAAACATATGTTGTGGCGGTACTGTCGTAACAAGGTGATGTTGTACCGCGTCAGTCACTCCAAATCGCACCAACACCTGCTGCGCCCCGTTGAGCAGCTGCCCCCACGTTTTTGGACTGGCGGCAGGTGTGCCGGTACTGCCTGAAGTAAAAATCTCGGCAACCATCTTTGCTGGATCTATCAGATGTATATCCCATTCAGGATTATCTGCTGCAGCAGAGTGGCCGTGTAAATCACACAGCACCGCCATTTGCGGATCGCCGATCTCCAACAGCCCCGGATTTAGCGTATGTAGCCGCAAAAGTTCACCATCACTACGGTTCGCAGGCATCAAAGTTACTAACCCTTCTAACATTGCCGCCACGAACAACACCAGAAAATGATAGTGATCATCACAGACGTTAAGAAGTTTTTGTTGCGCGGTGTTGCGGGTAGACATTCTATGTTGTACCGCGCACCGCGTGTGCATGACATGATTTGCAAAGGTTTTTTTATTTAGTAGTTGACCTTTATACCAGGCTATCCCGGCGGAGTGAGGTTGCTTATCCATTTTCATTACGCCCATACCATGGCGGCTTCGCCAGCGTTCGCAACAAACCTGTCAGCTGCATTTCCCCACCAAGGACAATACGCCGCACCATTAATTCGCCTGCAAATAATATCGCCACAACCAGATAATTGCCGACATGTACCCACCAGGACCATGTTGCAAATGACACCAATACTGCCAGAGAAATCGACCCCGCCACCATCAAGACAAACACGCCTCCCCATACCGCGGTCAAATATCTTGTGTAACGTACACGCCGCCAATCTAAAGGCTTACCTTCCATTCGTACAGCTATCCGTGAAATCATCGCGCCACGCGTTGACCACAAACTACCGATAAATAGTATCGCAAGCCATGCGGGTATCACCACGGGCGGTACATACATCAGCTTATCGGCCAAACCAATGTGTTGCCCCGCAAACACCAAGATGAGATAGAACACAACGCCACTGCTCATGATGAATACGCCAAAGCGGGAGAGCAACGCCACCACTGAAACGCCGACCACGGCGAGTAAGTAACCAATCGCCCACGCGGGTTGTTCCAGCACAACGGCAACATGGGCAATCAGAGGATAGATCACCAGCCCCAGAGTTGACAGCCAGTGCAGTATGGAATTAATTCTTACGATTTGCTTGGACATGCAATGCCAAGGCCCTCAATGAGGAAAAGATACCTTTGTTGTTTGGATCATCCGATCGTATCTGTAACCCGTATCGCACCGACAATGCCATGGAAAGTTCAAGCGCATCAATTGAATCAAGACCCAAACCTTCTTTGAAAAGCACCGCCTCGGGATTAATGTCCAGCAACGTTACATCTGCAAGATTGAGGCTTTCAATGATTACTCCCCCTACTTCACGTTCAAGTGGTGTCATCGTGTCTATCATCATGGTTGCTCCTGAAACAATTCATATTTATCTACAACGGCTGGAACAGCTTGAGATGCCTTCGATCACAGATCGGCGATTCTACCCGAATTTATTGTGCAACAACGGCCCGGCGCAGGTCGATATAGCGCACTGGCGACCACATGTATAGCGTCGCTGTAAATTAAGCAACGGTATGTGCGCTAGCGCACATAACCATGACGCATATCCAGCGACTGCTCGTCGATTTCGCCATTTTTATGTTGCACGGTGATATGCCACTTCACATTGACGCCAACACTGTAGCGCGTGTCGGATTCGAAGGTAATCATCACTTTGTCGCCGCTGCCAACAAGAAGCGGGCTGAGTACGGGGAAATATAACTGTTCCCAATGGGTTTGATTATCAAGCGGACTGGTGGACAGCGTCACTCCATCGATCAATTCACACGACCACCACACAGCAAAACCATACAGCGTGACGTCCTGGCGAACTGACCACTGTGCTGTGCCACTACGCACGCTTTTGTTTTTACGGTAGAAGTCGAGTTCATCCCAGCGTTGCGGCTTGGCATCCTGTGCCAGGATATCCGTTGCCTGGAAGCGGCGCACATACAGATTATTTAACGTCATTTCTTTTGCAAGCGAGAAATCCAGATCAAAACCAACATCATCCCAGCTCGCCAACTCTTGATAAAAACGAGGCGAGATCACCGGTGCAACAAATTGCTCGACGCGCTGCGGGATGATAATACCGCCAGGCTTCAGAAAACGTTTGGCATTCTCGATGGTTTCGATGATGTTTTCTTCATAAGCGTAATTGCCCAGGGTTTCTGATACCAGAATATCAACGGGTACAGGTTTGGCCACTTTGCTGGAATGACTCTGAAGAAAATGACAGTGTTGGATATGATTGAGGCGCGCCAGTTTCTGGCTGAGTTTGGTGATGGGCGAGTATTCATAAAGATATACTGCCTTTGCGCCCAACTGACTGGCTAGAAATCCCAAAAAACCAGTACCGGAGCCGATATCGGCAACAATGGATTGACCGGGTTTGATCACCTTTTGCAAGGCTTGATGAAAAGCAGTATTACGCACCTTGTCAGCAAGGATATTGCGATGAAATTCGATGATCATGTTATTTCTACCATAAATGATTAGTAAATATAGGGAGTGACTGATCGATTGTCATCAACGCTGTCCAGCACGATAGTGAGTGGCGCATTCATACAGATGGATTTGCAATCCCATCCCTACACCTTGTCATTTAGCACTTCCATCGACCCTTTAGACACCGGCACGGCGGCGATGTCGTATATATTCAATTATCCCCGGCATGATCGACAGAATAATAATAGCCAACACCACCAAGGTCAGATTATCTTTTACCCAGGCGATGTTACCCAGAAAAAAACCGGCAGTGACCAGACTCACCACCCAGACAATAGCGCCCACCACGTTATAGGCAATAAAGCGCGAATATTGCATTGAACCAATACCCGCAACAAACGGTGCAAAGGTACGAATAATAGGAATAAAGCGGGCAATGATGATGGTCTTGCCGCCGTGCTTTTCATAAAAGCGTTGGGTCTTGAGCAAGTGTTCTTGTTTGAAGAAACGTGCATTGGGGCGGTTGAACACCGCAGGCCCCATTTTCTGGCCGATAAAATAATTCACCGTGTCACCCAGGATCGCCGCCACAATCAGGACGATGGCAAGCACGAAAGGGTTTAACAGGCCCGCCCCCGCCAGGGTACCAGCTACAAATAATAACGAGTCGCCCGGCAGGAATGGCAGGATCACCAAACCTGTTTCACAAAATATCACCAGGAACAAAATACCATAAACCCACAGACCGTATTCGGTGGTCAGTGCCTGCAGATATTTATCCAGATGCAAAAGGATATCGATAAAAT
>JAYSTO010000269.1:0-4320 GCA_043719675.1 Gammaproteobacteria bacterium
GCGAATCATCGGGGTCAGATGCGGCACAAAGGTCAAACCGATGTCCTTGCCTGCGGCAAGCTGCAACCCTTGACGGATTTCGGGCCAGTGCCGATGGCCACGTACGCCATACGCCTTAAAATTCTCACTGGCTTCACATAATAAGGTGTGTACTTCCGCCTTGCGCCCGGCGCCGCTGACACCAGACTTGGCATCGGCGATCAAAAACCGGTTATCCACCAGATTATTTTCAATCAAAGGTAAAAATCCCAACTGCACGGCGGTCGGGTAACAGCCTGGATTGGCCACCACGCGGGCATTTTTAATCGTCGCACGGTTAACCTCGGGCAGACCATACACCGCGTGAGCAAGCACATCGACACAGGCATGCGCCTCACCATACCACTTCTGCCACTCCGCCGGATCACGCAAACGAAAATCGGCCGCCAAATCTATCACCCGCACGCCAGACTTGATCAGATCGGGCACCATCTTCATCGCAGTACCATTGGGTGTGGCAAAATACACCAGATCGCAGGCCTGCAGGGTCTTCGCATCAGGTTCGGAAAACGCCAAATCAACATGTCCGCGTAAATTGGGAAACATGTCAGCAACACGGGTCCCCACCTCTGACCGCGAGGTAATTGCCGCTAAATGCACCTGCGGATGCGCCGCCAACAGACGTAATAATTCAACGCCCGTAT
Source organism: Gammaproteobacteria bacterium (assembly GCA_043719675.1). Lineage (GTDB taxonomy): Bacteria > Pseudomonadota > Gammaproteobacteria > UBA6429 > Thiohalophilaceae > JACQBC01. Next base: position 684 of record JAYSTO010000269.1, read on the forward strand.
AACCCGTACCACCAACGATCCCCACCTTAATCACGACACTTGTTACCTCAGTCTCTGCAAGAGCGGTGATCATACCCAAGACCATGGTCTAAACAAAAGGAATTGTGTGGCAAAGGTGACAGGATGGCTAACTTTGCCTAAGCTTGCGCACTGACACCCACCCCAGTAAATCACCATGAAGCACAAACTACCCCTCATCACCGGACTTGTCTCAGCATTAATAGTGCTGCTTGGTTTGCTCTGGGCTGGGACAGGCGGGCCAAGGCCCGCCCCGGAGATCAGCTTTCAGCTGGTTGATGGTCAGGCACTTTCACTCCGCGAGCTACGAGGCCAACCGGTGCTCATCACTTTCTGGTCAGTAGGTTGTATCACCTGCATCAATGAAATGCCGCATTGGATTGAGTTATATAATGAGCTTGGCCCGCAGGGATTGGCATTGATTGGGGTCGCAACGCCCTTTGATCGACCGGATTTCGTGATGAATACGCGCCAACTTAATAAACTCAATTACCCCATTGCGTTTGATCTGGATGGTAAGGTCAGCAAGGCCTTTGGTGATGTACACATCACGCCTACCACGGTATTGATCACGCCTGCGGGTGAAATTGTCCAGCAACAACAGGGAATAATGGACATGCGCGCACTGCGCCAACACATTCTTGCTATGCTCAAACAATAAGGCGGCTACTATGCTCTGGTTCAAGGCACTACATCTGATCTTCATGGTGACCTGGTTTGCAGGATTGTTTTATTTACCCCGCCTGTTTGTCTATCACGCCCTGTCAGATGATCAGATCAGCATTGATCGCTTTAAGATCATGGAGCGTAAACTTTATTTTGGCATCATGACCCCTGGCGCGATCCTGACAATTGTTTTTGGCTTGATCCTGGCCTACATGGGCAATTGGTTCGCCAATGGCCTGGCACTCTGGTTGGTAATCAAGTTATTATTGATTGTGATCCTGATCGTATATCACATCCATTGCGGCAAGCTGCTCATCGACTTCAAAAACAATCGCAATCGACGCAGTCATGTCTTCTACCGCTGGTATAACGAATTTCCCGTGATTATTTTATTCGCGATTATTTTTCTGGCGGTGCTGCGTCCGCAGTAAGCCTCATCACCTCAACTCAAACCAAACCCTTCTTTTTAAGCTCTTTTTTCAGATAGGCATAATAAATTGGCGCAGCAATCACCCCGGTGACGCCAAAGGCCGTCTCCAACAACAACATCGACAACAGGATTTCCCAAGCGCGGGTTTGAATACGCGAACCGATGATCTTGGCATTGAGAAAATATTCCAGCTTGTGAATGACAATAAGGAATGTCAAGGAACTCCCTGCAATCAACAGCGAATGACTCATGCTGACAATCACAATGATGGTATTGGAAATAATATTCCCAATTACCGGCAACAACCCAAACAAAAATGTCAGCAGGATCATGGTCAGTAAGTACGGTAACTTCACCCCCAATAATGGCAAGATGACTAACAGGTATATCGCGGTAAAAACCGTATTAATTGCCGCAATCCGCACCTGTGCAAACACCACTTGGCGAAAAGACTGCGCCAACAAGGCCGTCCGTTCACTCAGGGCGCGCGCCAGCAAGCCTTTGTTGACCTCGCCTTTTGCCTCGTAGAGCGCAACCATCGCACCGATGATCATGCCAATCAGGATATGCACCACAACACGCCCGGTTTCTTTGGTAATGGCCTGGATCTCACCAGCATGTGAGTGCAACCATGCCACTATCTGCTCTTTCAAATCATCGATATCGGCAGGGATATTGTCAGCGGCCCACAACGGCATTGACTTGCGTGATGTCTCAATGATCTCCGCCATTTTGTTCAACAAGCCCGGTAAATTTTCCTGCCCGCTCCAAAAAAAATGGATAATGGCGAACAATAGCAGCGCCAGCAATGCCATGACCACCATGGTGAGAAACGCCACCACGGCCATCTTCGCCGGGCGTCTTTTGATCCGCGCAAACTGCATGATGTAAGGCGCCAGCATATAGACCAGCTCATGAATCAACAGCCCCGCCAGCAAGGCCGGCAATAAATGCCGCCACAAAATAAACACCAGCACCAGCACCGCGATGATCCAGGCGGCACGGGTCATTGTTTGCAGCTGTTGATCAGTCGTATCAGGAGAAACAGAGGATGTCACAGGTAACTCCAGTTATCGCAATGGGTGTGACGAGAGGATACTTGGAATACGCGGCCTTGGGAACTCACTGCGGGACGTTCATCGATTAAAATCAGTGCGGCCCGTTTAGAAATGATAAAAAAAGGGGTGCGACCAGCGCACCCCAAATTAATACCACACACTTAGAGGAGAACATTAACTTACAGTCAACATGTTGCACACAGCATGCCAACGCGACGCGAGTGGGAACATCAGGGTATGTCAGGCCAAAACATCGCACACCGCTGTGATACGATGTTATTAAAACAAAGCCAGTTGTGTTGGTTGCTTCCCCGGCGGGCAAAAGATAGCCGTATTGAGGTCACCCCGCGCTTCTTCACGCGCCCGATAGCCGAATCGTTGACAGGCCATGTCAAAACGCTGGCGAAGGATAGCCGCATAATTGCCGGTACCCTGCATGCGCTCGCCGAAGTTTGACGCATACAACTTGCCACCGCGCATGGCACGTACATGACTCAGGATATGTTTGGCCTTCAACGGATAGCGTTGTTGCAGCCATTCTTCAAACAAGGGCGCCACTTCCAACGGTAAGCGCAATAATACGTACCCGGCGCTGACTGCCCCTGCCTGTGCGCACTGTTCCAGGATGGTCTCAAGCTCCGCTTCATTGAGTACCGGGATAATCGGCGCCACCAACACACCGGTGGGAATACCCGCTGCATTCAAGCGGCGCACTGTCTCCAGGCGCCGTTGCGGCGCGGCGGCGCGTGGTTCCATCCAACGCGCCAGCTGCCGATCCAAGGTGGTGATCGAAATCATCACCTGCGCGAGATTTTCTTTGGCCAGCGCGGCAAGTAAATCCATGTCACGTTCGATCAACGCCGATTTGGTAACAATAGAAACGGGGTGATGATACTCCTGCAATACCTGCAAAATCGCGCGGGTGATCCCTTGCGTCTTTTCCAGTGGTTGATACGGATCGGTATTGGTGCCCATCGCCATCGTCGCACAGCGGTAGGAGGGTTTCTGCAATTCCTGTCGCAACAAATCCGCTGCCTTGGGTTTGATGAGGATCTTCGTTTCAAAGTCCAACCCCGGCGACAAACCCAGATACGCGTGCGACGGCCGCGCAAAACAATACACACAGCCATGCTCGCAACCGCGATAGGGATTGATCGATTGGCTAAACGGCACGTCCGGTGAATCGTTGCGCGTAATGATCGAGCGCGTCGCGTCGACCATAACGGTGGTTTTTAAAACCGGCAACGCCTCGTCGACCACCCACCCATCATCGAAGGCTTCGTGCGCCTGTGCGTCATAACGACAGCCGGGATTACTCAATGCGCCACGGCCTTTGTGTTCTGGTGTATGTTGCGTCATGGGTTATACCGGGAAATCATGTGTTCGGACAGTATAGAGCAGTGACTTTTATTGTGGCCCCATGATGCACCAATACGCAACGAATGCTCTCGTTATTTCTCCGGGC
>JAYSTO010000270.1:0-35363 GCA_043719675.1 Gammaproteobacteria bacterium
GCCAGGGTCGACGAGGTCTTGCTGCCGTGATGCGGAACCACCAGGATATCCGCTGCCAACTGTTGTCGCGCATGCGTCAACAATTGCCGCTCAGCACTCGCCTCAATATCCCCGGTCAGCAGCACGTGGCGCCCGCCGAGGCTGATCCGCAGCACACACGAACGATTATTGCCCGACCGGCCTTTGTGATCCTCATAGGATGTGGGATGCAAAATGGCAAAATGGACGCCATCCCAGTCCCATTGTTGCCCGGCCTGACACATCGTTACCTCCACCCAAGCCACTTTCTCCGGGACACTGGTGAGGATCTGTTGCACCGGTAACTGTTCGGCGAGCGACGCGGCACCACCGATGTGATCGTTATCCCCGTGACTGATAATCAAGGTATCTACCGAACGCCAACCACGATGATGCAAATACGGCACAATCACCGCTTTGCCGGTATCAAACCGATCAGAAAACCGCGGCCCGGTATCAAACACCAATACATGCCGCTGCGTTTCCACCACGGCAGATAAGCCTTGCCCCACATCGAGCAAGGTAAAATGCGCCTCACCCCAATCCGGCCTTGGCAATACGGGAAAGAATAGCGGCAACAAACCCAGCAGTCCCAACCAGCGTGCAGGCAGACCACGCGGTAAACCCATCAGCCCCAGACCCAGCAGCGCAAGACTTAAAGACAACCACGATACATACGGAATGGCGACGCTGGCAAAGGGCAGATCGGCCAGCCATTCCAATAACCACCACAATACACTCAATAAATAATGACACCCCAGCAACAACCATCCGCCTAAGTACGACCAGACAAACAATAAACAGGTGCCGATTAAGGCGAGCGGTACAACGACATAGGTGACCAAGGGCACGGCAACCAGATTGGCCAGCGGTGATAACAACGGTACTTGCTCAAACATGGCGATCAACAAGGGAGTAAGACCAATACTGATGGCCAATTGTAACTTTACCGACTGCCACCACAACGCCTGTTGCGAACGACGCCCCGTGAGCATGAATAAAATGATCGCCACCGCCCCATATGACAACCAAAAGCCGATCGTCAACACCGCAAATGGGTCCCACAGCACCACGGCTAACAAGGCAATGGCCAAGGTATAACTGGGTCTTGATTCGCGCAGCAAGGCAATGAACCCAAACACCACGACAATCATCACCAGAGAACGCTGGGTTGGGATGGAAAACCCCGCCAAGGCACAATAAAACCCGGCGGCAAAGATCGCCACCACCGCTGCCGCGCGTGGTGCGGCACACCATGTAGTCAAGCGAAATGATCTTGCCCAGCCGCGGCGGCAGAGAAAAAATACCAACCCGGCGATCAAGCTGATATGCAATCCGGAAATGGCAATCAGGTGCGCGGTACCGGTCACTCGAAATACCCGCCATTGTTCTTCTGACAGCTCCGATTGGACGCCCAGCACCAAGGCGGCAATGACATTGCGAAATGGCTGATCTGCTAATGTGGTATTGATACGGTGCAGAATGGCCTGCCGCAACCGTTGTACCGGATACTGCCACCACACGGATGCTAAGCGCTCGTTGTCGCCCTCAGGCCGCACGTAGCCCGTGGCACCAATTTGGTGTTGCAGCAACCACGCTTCATAGTCAAAACTACCGGGGTTATAAAAACCCCGCGGTTGTTTCAGACGTACCGTCAGTTGCCATCGATCCCCGGCCTGTAATTTTTCATTTTCCGCTTGCCGCCAACTCAAACGTACCCGCTTCGGTAATGATGCCTGTGCGGGATCATTGACGTGAATAACCTCAAACTCAAAGCGAGTGGTATCGGGGTACGTTTCGGGGATAGAGGCAATGTAGCCATCAATGATCAGATCGCGCCCGGCAAAGGCCGCTGGCAGCTGTTGCGACTGCCAAAGCTGAGCATGCAACAAGGCCCACAGAAAGCCAAGCAGGCAGCAGGCAAGTAATCGGTATGGGTGATTACGGGCGAGAAAAATACCCAACAACGCCACTGGCAGGAATGCCAGCAGATAACTTGTCGGTAATTCTCTGAGTTGCTGGAGCAAGAAAATGCCCGCCAGCAAGGCAACGGTCCCTGTACGCATAACTTAGCTCACATCCGTGTTTGCTTTCGCCCTATAGTAACAAATATGAGCTTGCTGGCGATAGTATTTGTAGGTGTGAGCAGCGGCTTAGCTTATCCAGGGTTTTGCGTTCAGGTGAGACAGTGCGACAAGACAGGAAATGATCAATTATTTATCATTCGTTAACTTAAAGTAAACTATTATATATACATGAGAGAGGTATTCTATCTAACTGTTTATATTAATTATTATGCAAACAACCATCACGCAGATGCAGTACACGATCCATCTTTGCGGCGAATTCCACATCGTGGGTCACAACAAGAAAACTGGTCTGAAAATCTCGGTTGAGTTCCAACATCAAGGCATAAACCTGTTCGGCCGTCTTATGGTCCAGGTTGCCAGTGGGCTCATCGGCCATCACACACTTGGGCTTGGTCACCAGGGCACGCGCTAAGGCCGCGCGCTGTCGTTCCCCACCCGATAATTCATTGGGTTTATGTTGCAGACGATGCCCCATCCCTACCCGTTCCAACAACTGGCTGGATTCCTTCTCTGCCGTGCGCGGGTCGACACCGCGGATCAACAGCGGCATGGCGACGTTTTCTACCGCCGTAAATTCCATTAATAGATGGTGAAACTGATAGACAAACCCCAAGGTCTGATTGCGCAACAAACCGCGTGCATTTTCGTCCATGTAGTTGATCACCCGACCAACCACCTGCACCTCACCTCTCGTAGGCAAATCCAGGCCACCGAGTAAATGGAGCAAGGTGCTTTTACCTGAGCCGGATGCGCCGACAATCGCCACCTGCTCACCTACCGCCAAATTGAAGTCCACCGACGACAGTACATCGACCGGTACCGGGCCTTCAGTGTATATCTTGGATAAATTGCGACATTGAATCACCGGGCCGCCTGTCTTGCTCGTTGTCTGCAAATGTGTTGGCGTCGTCATCGGGGAATTATTCATAGCGCAACGCATCCGCCGGTTGGGTTCGGCTCGCACGATAGGCGGGGAGTATTGTCGCGAGGATCGATGTTACCAACGAGGCAAGACAAATATAGGCCACTTGATCCCAATGCAAATCGCTGGGGAGATCGGGGATCAAATACACAGAAGGGTCAATCGGCTGAAAGCCCCAGTTCATCGCCACCCAGTGATACATTGTCTCAATATTCAACGCAATGACTACACCGAGGATGCCACCCAATACCGTACCAGCAATGCCAATTACACTGCCTTGCACGATAAAGACGCGCATGATCTTGCCGGTGGTCGCGCCGAAGGTGCGCAGGATCGCAATGTCGGATTTCTTTTCCGTTACCACCATCACCAAGGTCGAAATAATATTGATTGCCGCCACCAGGATCACCAGGAACAATAATAGGGAGATCATGGTTTTTTCCATTTTCACGGCCTTGAACCAGTTAGCGTGGTAATAACTCCAGTCACGTACCCAGTAATCGGGCAACGTATCACGCAATGACCTTGTTACCGGCAACACCTGCAACAAATCCTTTACCTGCACCTGCACGCCACTGACCTTATCGTCCAGGCGAAACACCCGCGCTGCATCATCCAGATGTAACAAACCGACACTGCTGTCGTACTCGTGGTAACCCACCTGAAAAATACCAACCACGGTAAAGCGCTTCAGGCGCGGCATCACCCCCGCCGGGGTAATGTTCGCACTGGGTGTGACTATTGTGACCTTCTCGCCGACATCCACACCCAACGAACGCGCCAGACCTTTGCCGAGTACGATGCCAAATTCACCGGCTTGTAAATTTTCCAGGCGGCCCTGGACCATGTGTTCCGCCACCTTGGACACCGCCCGTTCGGTTTGCGGATCAATACCGCGCAATATTGCCCCATGCACATTGCTGTGATAAATCATCATGCCTTCGGCCTGAATATAGGGCGCGGCGCCCAACACCTGCGGGTGCTGCGTCACACGCTCCACCACCTGCGGCCAATTCGTCAGCTGGCCTTCAAAATTCGTCACGGTCACGTGCGAGATCATGTTCAAAATCCGCTCGCGCACCTCTTTTTCAAACCCATTCATCACCGACAACACGATGATCAACGTCATCACCCCAAGGATGATGCACAAAATGGAAATAAAGGAAATTAACGAGATGAACCCATTGCGCCGCTTGGCACGGGTATAACGCAAACCGATAAACAACTCGAGGGGGTGATACATGGTGTGCATTAGACCACAAACAGTCGCGGAATTCTAACGTCGTTTTTGTGGCCGGTAAATTTTTTTACGTGACGGAAGAAAAATAGAACGTTGTGATCCGACGGTTGGGGAATGACATTCCCGACTTACGATGATAAATATTCAGCTCAGTTGCAGTAGTGCAACGGCTAAGTCCGCTGCAATGTTTGCATGGGTGGTTGCTGTAGCACTCGCCGTGTCCCCAACAAGCCTGCCGCACCAATCCCCACTGCACCGACGAGGGTGCCCACGAGTGTAATCCATGGCTGAGGTGTATAGGGGAAATGGAATACCTGAGTCGCCAATACCCAAGCCAGTGCGGTCGCGGTGGTTCCCGCCAACATTCCTGCGAGCGCCCCCAGGGTGACAAATTCCGCGATCAAACCGCGCCGTAATAAATATCGGCGTGCACCAAGAGTACGCAGGATAGCACTCTCAAAGCGGCGTTCATCCAGATTGGCCGCTATTGCGGCATAGAGAACGGCAAAACCGGCCAATATGGTAAACAGAAATAAAAATTCCACCGCCAGGGCCAGGCGATCCATGATCGCACGGACACGGTTCATGATCGCCTCAATGTCGATGATCGTGACATTGGGAAACTGTTTGATCAGCCCACTCAGGCGGTGTTTTTCCCCGGCAGTAAGATACAGACTTGTTACCCAGCTACTGGGATAGTGTTCTAACACATCTGGTGGTGAAACTGTAAAGAAGTTTACCTTAAAGGAATCCCAATCGACTGTGCGTAGACTAGTTACCTTCAATTGTACGATGCTACCGTTGATGTCAAACCCGACGCGATCCTGTAATTTCACGCCGATAGTTTGCGCCAGTTTTGACTCCAGCGACAGCAATGGCTGGCCATGTTCGGTTGCCTTCCACCATTGCCCTGCAACGATGGTATTACCTGCCTGCGGTTGCGCTGACCAGGACAGGTTGAACTCACGTGTCACCAAATGTTTTGCCTGTTCGTCTTGATAATCGGTAGCATTGACCGCGCGATCATTAATGCTCACCAGCCGCGCACGTACCATTGGATGCAATAGCGGTGGAGCCATCCCTTCGTTTTTAAAAAACTGCTGAATAGCATCGACCTGATCAGGTTGAACATTGATCAAGAAATGATTGGGCGCATCGTTGGGCAGACTGCGACGCCACCCTTCCAACAAATCGGTGCGTACAGTTGATAACAGCAATAACACCATAATACCGATACCAAAGGAAACAATTTGGATCACACTGCCGCCGGGACGCCGCGCGATATTCGCCAGACCAAAACGCCACGCCACACCCACTCTCTGGCGCAACCCGTTTATGACACGCACCAGTGCGTACGCAGCCAATGCCAGTAACGCAACAGCGAACATCATGCCACCGATAACAAATAACACCATGCGCAGTTGTCCGATTTGCCAATAGAGTAACAGTCCCATACTGATCACGACGGTCAGATACATTTGCCAAGTAGCCACACCACGCCCCACCAAATCACGGCGTAGCACACGCAACGGTGGAACCTGTCTTAATCCCAACAGCGGCGGCATGGCGAAACCGAGCAATAACATCACGCCGGAGGCATAACCCAGTAACAAAGGTTTTAACGTCGGCAAAGGTAAATTCGTAAGGAATAATTGATCCATGATCTGGCTGATCACTACTTGCATCAGTACACCCAATACTGCCCCGACTGTGCTTGCCAGCAATGCCAGCCATAACATTTCCAATCCAAACAGACTGATGACCGTGCGCTGCGCAGCACCGAAACAACGCAGCATGGCAGTCGCGTCCAGATGGCGTTGCGCAAAGCGGCGTGCACTGGTGGCGATGGCAACACCTGCCAGCAACACGCTGATCATGGATGCCAGAGCCAGGAAATCCTGCGCACGCTGCAAGGCAGTACGCAACTCCGGCCGTCCCTCGTTCACCGTCAAGAGTTGCTCGCCCGTTTGTATACGTGTTGTCAACCAGCCTTGATAATCCACAATATCACTACGTTTGCCAGCAATAAGCAGGCGATAGCTGACGAGAGCGCCGGTCTGGATCAGGCCGGTTGCTGCTACATCGTCGATGTTAATCAATAAACGGGGAGCAACACTGAAAAAATCACCGCCTCGATCCGGTTCATAGGTCAGTACTTTGTTAACTGTTAACATGCGTTGCCCGAGGGAAACGGTTGCACCGGGATCGATGTGCAGTAGTTGCAACAAGCGTGCTTCGACCCAGGACTCGCCCGCAGCGGGTATGGATTCGCTTATTGCTTCCGATGCAAAAGCGGTGGGCGCGACGCGCAACTGGCCTCGCAACGGATAACCGTTGCCCACGGCTTTTACTTCTACCAGTTGCAGCTTTTCCCCCACCAGGATCACAGAACGGAAATTCACCGTATCGACCACTTGCAGACCGCGAGTTAAAGCAGCCTGACGATAATTATCTGGCAAGGGATGCGGCGACGCCACCACCAGATCGGCGGCGATCAGTTCCGCCGCTTGCGATTCCATCCCTTGCTGCACGCGATCAATAAAAAAACCGACGGCGGTGACGCTGCCCACGGCAATGATCAGGGCAAACGCAAGTATACGTAACTCACCGGAACGAAAGTCGCGCCATAACATGCGCATGGAAAGTTGAATTTGTTGATTTAATAACATGGTATTAATTTACCTGCGCCGAATCCCGCAGCAAACGCCCTGCGTCCAGATATAATTGGCGATCACACTGTTCAGCCAGACGGACATCGTGGGTCGCCATAATCAAGGTGGTTCCTTGTTCGCGATTCAGTTCAAATAATAATGCGATCACCCGCCGACCCGTTTCCTGATCCAGATTTCCCGTCGGCTCATCAGCAAACAACAGTTTTGGACGTGTTGCAAATGCACGGGCAATGGCACAACGTTGTTGTTCGCCACCGGAGAGTTGATTGGGATAGTGTGTAAGGCGCGATGCCAGCCCAACTCTTGTCAGCGTCTCCCGCGCCATTGCACGCGCATTACTTTCTCCCGCCAGCTCCAGCGGTAACATCACGTTTTCAATGGCCGTTAATCCCTGCAACAACTGAAAGTTCTGAAATACAAAACCCACGCTACCGGCGCGTAAACCGGCACGACCATCTTCATCAAGGGTATTCAAATCGATACCGTCAAACGACACTCTGCCGGAACTGGGTAGATCCAGACCGGCCAAAATACCGAGCAAGGTTGTTTTACCCGATCCGGAAGCCCCCAGTACCGCCAGTGAGGTACCGGCGGCAACCTGAAAACTGATATTATCCAGAATACTAAGAGCGCCTTCGGCGCTGTTAACTTGCTTACTTAACTGAACTGCCTCAATGAAGCACGGTGATACCTGTACCATGATGCGACGCTTACTCCTGCTTTTCGTTTGTTTGATAGTATGGCCGAATCTATCCTGGGCTAACAAACCCGTGATTCTAGTCTTGGGTGATAGTCTAAGTGCCGCCTATGGAATAGATAAGACCCAAGGCTGGGTTTCACAACTGCAAAACCGGCTGAATCAACAGGGTTATCGCTATCAGGTAATCAATGCCAGCGTCAGTGGTGATACTACCCGTACCGGACTGACCCGTTTACCTGCTGTCCTGAAGCAGCACCAACCTCAGATTGTTATTGTCGCGTTAGGCGGCAACGATGGCTTACGCGGACTCCCTTTTAGCGAAATTGAACAAAGCCTCGGCAAAATTCTCACGCATACCATCCGTCACAATGCCAAACCACTCTTGGCGGGTGTGCGTCTGCCGCCGAATTATGGAGCCGAATACAATCAACGCTTCACCGCTTTGTTCCAGCGTCTCACCGTACAACATCAAGTATCACTGGTTCCACAGTTGCTGGCGGGCATTGATGATCAGGCAAGCCTGATGCAAGCGGATAGGATACACCCCAATGCGGCGGCACAGGTTAAAATCGTTGATAATGTCTGGCCTGTATTGCAAACCATGTTGGCCAAGTAAACTATTACGACGAATCGTGGTCACAGCTGTACGGTACTTGCGGATAATGAAACCCGCTATCATTCACAAGGTGAAATCCCCGACAGATCAGGCAGGAGTGTCACACCATGAATACCAAACATTTCTCTCGATTACTATCTTGCTCCCTCGCCGCCGCCTTGCTGTTGCTGGCAAGTTCGCTAGCGCGTGCCGATGAAGATGAAGGTGGAGAGGTAGATCCGACTATATTTTATGAAAAACTGGCGCCTTATGGCACGTGGGTGGATCACCCACAATATAACCGTGTATGGTATCCACATGGTGTGCCACGAGGCTGGCGGCCATACACGCATGGCCATTGGGTGCACACCCATTTGCATGGCTGGATGTGGCAATCAGATTGGGAGTGGGGCTGGGCGCCGTTTCACTATGGACGATGGGCATTCGATGATCACTACGGCTGGATTTGGGTACCCGGTTCAGTGTGGGGGCCGGCATGGGTTGCCTGGCGTAGCGGCGGTAATCATATAGGGTGGGCGCCGTTGCCACCGGCAGTGGGCTGGCATGATGAACGAGGTCTGCTGCTGGATCATGTTGATCTGAGCATCGCTATTGCCGCACCACATTGGATTTTTATTGAAGAACAACATTTTCTCACGCCACACATGCATCATCGTATATATCGACCGGCCAATAATTTTGTTTATGTCCGCGACACACAGAACATTACCCGCTTTACGATGATGAACCGGCATATTGTCAATCAGGGTTTATCCATCGAACATGTCGAGCGTGTGACACGCCAACTCGTACGTACAGTACGTGTACGTGACGTGAATGACTTCACCAATACGCATCATACACGCCATGATGACCATGCAGTGCCGGTGTTCCGTCCACGTATCAATACGTTTCGTATGCAAGAACAACCAATAAAACCGTATACCACACAAAATCGCCCTGCCCGTCCACACAATGAAATAAAGGAATACCATCAACCCAATAACGTGAGTGGTGACCGGCATTTAGAGGACAAAAACATACGGCGGTTGCAAGAACAACCGATCAAGCCGTATACCACACAAACCCCGGCCGCAAGACTACATAAGGAAATTAAAGAACACCGCCAACATTCCTCAGAACATGAACATACGGTTGATGAAGACAAAAAAGCAGACCGGCAACAACAAAAGGCGGAACGTAAGGCACAAAAACACAAGGAGCATGAACAAAAGAAATTTGAACGCCAGCCGAAACAATTAAGGGAACGTGATTAAGGAAAGTGGCGTGTTGTCTTTAAGGCCGACGCGTACTAGAATCGAGCACACCATGAAAATGTATTCACGGTTGCCGTTGTTCTCCTTGAGAAAACATAAAGAGGGCGTTATGACACACACATTACTTAACAAGTCTGCCTGTTTTAGCTTTCTGCTTCTGATTCTGGCCAATATTACCCAACTTCACGCTGCTGACACACTATACAAACCATTTGTACTCGCATCAACGGCGCCATCGGGCGATATCAATACCCTGGCACAAACGATTACCACAAAATTAACCGACAACGGCTTTCAAGTCATTGGCCAATATTCCCCGTATACCGACGCAACGCTGCTGGTTATTACCAATGACAAACTTCGCCAACATGCAACGGAATCGGAGTTTGGTGCCTTTGGCGCGGCATTACGCGTTTCCATCACAAAAACGAAAGATGAACTGCAAGTGGCATTTACTAATCCTGCCTATATGACGAATGTGTACCAGATGAAAACTGACTTGACTGACGTCAAAGAAAAACTTGCTTTGGTACTGGGTAACAAAGGGGAGTATGGAGCGGAGGAAGGATTGTCGGCTAAAGAGCTGCGCAAATATCACTATAAGTTTCTGATGCCCTATTTCGAAGATCGCATCACCTTACATGAATATAAAGATCAAAAAACTGCGTTAGACACCATCGAAGCGATTCTTAAAACAGGGAAAGATGGGGTTAAAAAAGTTTATCGTCTTGACTTGCCGGGCAAAGAAGAGACCATCATCGGCGTGCAGTTAACCGGGCCATCGAGTCACTGTAGTGGCGATGAATATATCATGAGCCGTATCGACTTTAAAAAGACAAAATCGACAGGCCACTTACCCTACGAAATTGTTGTTGCCAAGGGTAAGATCTATGCCCTGCCTGCGGAATTTCGCATTGCGATTAATTTCCCTGATTTATCCATGATGGGTAGCAATAGTTTTGCCTCTATTATGTGTGCGCCTAACTCGATCCAAACCGTGTTAACACACGCCGTCGGTGGCAAGATGGAATCGGATTAAGTTTGGAGCTCATTTAACATGGCGGGTTCGAAATGGAACAGCCGACCCGCCCTTCTGAACAAATTGCGTTTAACTGCGCATTTGCCGCCGGACTTCCAGGATGTTATTTAATTGGCTTAGCCGGGTCAAGACACGGCTGAGTTGTTCGATATCGGTCACTTCTATCGTCAGATCCATTTGCGCACTGCTGTCGTGCTTGTCTGAAAGCGTATTTACCGCCAGGATATTAATTTTTTCATTCGTCATCACATTTATAATGTCATGCAACAGCCCTTGCCGATCTATTGCATCAATACGGATATCCACCGAGTAGATTTCTGTTTGCTGATTGCCCCAATCAACATTGATCAGCCGAGCACGCTGGCTGTCGTCGAGATGTAATATGTTACGGCAGTCATGACGATGTACCGTCACTCCACGACCGCGAGTGATAAAACCGACAATGGCGTCGCCCGGCGCAGGTGAACAGCACCGCGCAACATGTGTTAACAAATTACCAACGCCGTGGATCTGGATGCCACTGGTTTTTTCCGCTTTGACTGTGCGATCAGTGCCCGGGGACTTTAACGGCGCTGTATGGTGCGCCAGAATTTGTCCGCGTGCGGCTATTTGATTAGCGCTAATATCGCCACGTCCGTAAGCGGCATAAAAATCATCTACATTGGCAAACTTGAGCTCTGTGGCCAGGGTTGTTTGATTGATCCCATGCATCCCTAATCGGCGTAAATCTTTTTCCAGTGCGGCACGACCTTCTTCAACATTGAGGCCATGATTTTGTTGTTTAAACCAGGAACGGACTTTGGAACGAGCACGCGAGGTTTTGAGATAGCCTAACAGCGGATTCAACCAGTCGCGGCTAGGCTGGCCAACACGCGTGGTCAGAATCTCCACTTGCTCGCCATTTTTTAATTCATAGGTGAGCGGCACAATCCGTCCATTGATGCGCACTCCACGGCAACGATGCCCGACATCGGTATGTACGTGATAGGCAAAATCCAGCGGGGTTGCACCTTGGGGTAAATCAAAAATATCACCTTGCGGCGTGATGACATAAACACGGTCCTGAAAGACTTCCGACTTGAAGCGATCAATAAAATCGCCCGCGTCTACTGATTCATCTTTCCATTCCAATAATTGCCGCAGCCAGGTAATTTTCTGTTCGTAACCGACATCGTGACGTTTGCCTTCTTTGTAGGTCCAATGCGCCGCCACGCCCAGTTCGGCGTGTTTATGCATTTCCTGAGTGCGTATTTGCACCTCAAGGTTTTTTCCTTCGGGTCCGATCACCGCGCTATGGATCGACTGATACATATTTTCTTTGGGGGTGGCAATGTAATCATCGAATTCTTTGGGGATGTGCCGCCACAAGGTGTGCACCACACCTAACGCGGCATAACAATCTTGTGTACGTGAGACCAGGATGCGAATCGCGCGGACATCATTTAAGGCATGAAAACTGACACCCTTGCGCTGCATCTTGCGCCAGATACTGTAAATGTGTTTGGACCGACCGGTCACCTCTGCTTCTAATCCTGCCTTGTATAATTCCGCACGCACGACCTGAATTACATTGGCAATGTAAAGTTCACGATCAACGCGCCGTTCGTCTAAAAACACGGCAACCTTTTTATAGTTGATGTGATCGATATAACGAAACGACAAATCCTCTAATTCCCATTTGATATGCCAAATACCCAGGCGATTGGCTAATGGCGCATAGATATCCATGGTTTCTTTGGCGATGCGGCGTTGTTTTTCTTCGGGCAAATGCTTGAGGGTACGCATGTTGTGCAGGCGATCAGCCAGTTTAATCAATACGACGCGCACATCTTCTGCCATCGACAATAACAACTTGCGCAGGCTTTCGACACGCATATGTTCCTTCGTGCCCTTTTCCGCCAAGTCTTTTTGTTCGATATACGCCATTTTTGTCACCCCACTGACCAGGCGGGCGACCGACGGACCGAACAACTGTTCAATATCGGCGAGTTTGATCGTGGTATCTTCGACGACATCGTGCAAAATAGCCGCAGCGATGGCCTCGGGATCGAGGCGTAACTGCACCAGAATTTCGGCAACCGCCAAGGCGTGGGTTATATACGGCTCTCCCGAGGCACGCTGTTGCTCGCCGTGGGCTTGGTTGGCGAGCAGAAAGGCACGGCGGATCAAATCCGCCTCAGGGGCATCCGGACTAAAACCTAACGAGCGTAACCACGACTCCACCTGTTCCTGCGTGGCGTCCTCGCGGGTAGCAAAACGAGCATCAACATAGACCATAATTTTTCATCGTAACGCGGGAGATGGATCCTCAATATTGAGTTTCACGTCACACTTACAAATCAGTATAGTTTTTAAACACGCCCTGTCCCAGAAAATATACAGAACTTCTGATGAATATTAAGATGAGCTTTTGCGTATAACTTGTTGACAGACTATATTTTATTCACAACAATCTCGGTATTCATCAGGTTGGAGGTAAACATCATGCGGCAATGGGTTAGTGGAATGGTTTTAAGTGTTTGTTTGGTCGGATTGCACACTATGGTACATGCAGAACCGCTGGATCTCTCCACGCTCCTGCCGCCGGACGATAAATCCGCTGAATCCGCTACGGAAAATCCGGATGGCAGCCTGGCCACGCCGCAAAACGAGGCTGCGCCCGTGCCAACCGATGGCGGTGTCATTGCCGCCCCACCCGTCTCCGATCCTGTCCTCATAGAAACACCGACCTCACCCGACCAACCAGGGGTCTTGCAAATACCAAAAGCGCCCAAAATCAGTACCGTAAACATGCCCGGCCGCGGCATGAAGAAGACGGATGTGGAGGCGCGTTTTGGTGCGCCCCGCGAAAAGACCGAAGCAATAGGTAAACCACCGATTTCCAGCTGGGTCTATAAAGACTTCACGGTGTATTTTGAGTATGACACTGCATTACACGCCGTTACCAACGACCCTTAAATTAAACAAATCACTACGTCTTGTTGAGGCCCATGGTTAAGTCATGGGATAAGTCATGTCTTCTAATGCCGCCACCCACGCTTACCCACGCCTTTGTGCTGAATGGGAGCCGCAATCTGCGGTCATCCTGACTTGGCCGCATCTGCACAGTGACTGGGCAGCGCAGCTGAATAAGATCGAACCGGCATTTGCGCAAATTGTTGGTCATATCACCGATTATCAACATGTCATCCTGGTATGTTATGACGATACACATCAACAGCATGTAACCACCGTATTACATCAGCATCGTGTGAATCTCGCGGCAGTGCGTTTTTATTGCATACCCACCAATGATACCTGGGTGCGCGATTACGGTCCGCTTACCACCAATGTGCGGGGAAAGTTACAACTCGTGGATTTTCGCTTTAATGGTTGGGGTGGCAAATATGCGGCGGAACTCGATGATCGTGTCACTCAGCGTCTGCATGAGCAACAGGCATTTGGCCACACGCCCGTGACGTATTCATCCATCCTGCTCGAAGGCGGAAGCCTTGATACCGATGGCAATGGCACGTTATTAACAACTGAACGCTGCCTGCTGGGTCCAACACGCAACCCTGACATGAATAAGGCCGATTACGAACGGTTATTTAAGCTTCAATTTGGCATTGATCGCGTGTTGTGGCTGGCACACGGTGAATTACAAGGTGATGACACGGATGGACACATTGATATGCTGGCGAGGTTTTGCGATACCACGACAATTGCCTATGTGCATTGCGATGATCAAAAAGACTATCACTATGAACCGTTAACACGCATGCAACAAGAGTTGCAAGCCATGCGCACGGCAGCAGGCAAACCCTATACGTTGGTGCCGCTACCCTTCCCAGCGACAAAATACCATGCGGATGGCCGACGCATGGCGGCCAGCTATGCCAATTTTCTGATTATCAATGGTGCGGTACTCATGCCGACTTATGCTGACCCGCTGGATCAATTGGCGTTGCAACAATTGTCACGTTGTTTTCCGGATCGCAAGATTATTGGAGTGCCCTGCCTGCCAATTATTGAACAAAACGGCAGTTTGCACTGCCTGACCATGCAACTGCCCAGTGGGGTTATTCCAGCGCGATAGTTATGGAGATGCGGGGAATGTTAAGGCGTTTCTATTATTTAAACGCAGGAAAGGGACTGGTGATCTGCCAATGGTTCCCCGCAGGATCATATTCCCATTCCACGACATGATTGAGCGAACGTTCGCGCACGTTTTCCTCGTTGTAATAGCGTAGTTCTACCAATTGAGTCGCGTGTTTTTCATCTGCGGCGAATTTAGTTTGGGTAACCTTATAGCCGGTCAGACGGAAGCGCTTTAAATTTTTGCGTTGTTCCGCACTTAATGGGCCTTTTTCATTGATATGGGCGCTATAGGCGACATCGTAATCGCCCCAGCGTAAGGCACGCTCATACGCAAACATCGTATTGTCAAGTTTGTATGCCGTATCCGACATGCTGCCGCACGCAGAGAGTCCCAACATCAATAGTATGATAAGTCCTGGTCGCGACATCTGAATTATCCTCGCTGGATCGTTGTAGACTGGATACTATCAGCTGCCTGGTAAAATTTCATCTTTATCACTTCACGCCAATACCGTCGACGTTTTACGATATAATCAGTCCATGCAAAACAAAAATTTGACCATTGGTTTAATCCAGCAGCAGTGCAGCCCGGATCGAACGGCTAACCTGAACACAACAGAGGCAGGTATTCGCCAGGCCGTTGCCCAGGGCGCCCAATTGGTCTTGCTTCAGGAATTACACACCAGCCTGTATTTTTGCCAAACGGAAGATACCCGTTGTTTTGATCTGGCAGAACCCATCCCCGGACCGAGCAGTACCGAATTGGCCGCCTTAGCTAAGGCCCTCAATATTGTGATCGTTGCCTCGCTGTTTGAACGACGCGCCAGCGGCCTGTACCACAATACCGCCGTGGTGTTTGAGACCGACGGTGCCATCGCGGGTATTTACCGCAAGATGCACATTCCCGATGATCCCGGCTTTTACGAAAAATATTATTTCACGCCGGGAGATTTGGGATTTCAACCTATCCAAACCTCTCGCGGCAAATTGGGCGTGTTGGTTTGTTGGGATCAATGGTTTCCGGAAGCTGCCCGCTTGATGACCTTGGCGGGTGCGGACCTCTTATTGTATCCCACCGCCATTGGCTGGGATAATCGTGATTCCGCCGATGAAAAGCAACGTCAGCGTGATGCCTGGATCACCGTGCAGCGCGGCCACGCGATTGCCAATGGTATTCCGGTACTGGTCTGTAACCGCAGCGGTTTTGAGTCCGCGCCTGACAATCCACAGCTTGGCATTCAGTTTTGGGGCAGCAGCTTTGTCTGTGGACCACAAGGTGAAATCATCGCTCAAGCCTCGGCAGAGGCCGCCGAGGTGTTAATGGCCACAATTGATATGCAACGAGTTGAAAACGTGCGGCGTATCTGGCCGTATCTGCGCGATCGCCGCATCGACGCGTATCAGGATTTATTAAAACGGTACCGGGATCAATAACCCCCATGATTGTCATCCTGCAACCTAACCTGACCGCGCAACACGCAGAATATAAGTTCCTGCGTGATTATTTAGAAAAATTGCCCAATATTAAACTGCGCGAACACCAGGAACATGGCGCTCAACACGTACTCACCGAGTTTTATCTTATCGGCGATACCGCTGCGTTATCCAAGGAAGAGATAGAACATCTGCCGGGCGTGGATCGCGTGGTACGTATTTCCGAGGAATATCGCATCCTGGGCCGGCATCGGGATGATCATCGCCCTACTGCATTTGAATATAATGGGATTGTCTTTTCGCAAAATAATTTGAATGTGTTCGCTGGCTTGTGTGCGGTGGATACGCGTGAACATGTTGAATTGATGATGCGTGCCCTGCAAGAGAATGGACAACGTTGTACCCGCATGGGTGCCTATAAACCCCGTACCAATCCTTATTCCTTTCAAGGCCACGGTAAAACCTGTTTACCGTATGTGTTCGAACTGGCGGGCAAATATGGTATCAAGGTGATCGCGATGGAGATCACCCATGAAAATCAGGTGCAGGAAATACACCACGCCCTGGAACAAACCGGTCAGCCAACCGGGGTCATGTTGCAGATCGGCACCCGCAATACGCAAAATTTTGAATTACTCAAGGCGGTCGGACGGCAACGCAACTTCCCGGTATTGATCAAACGTGGCTTTGGCATCACCCTGGAGGAATCAATCAATGCGGCAGAATACCTCGCCAGCGAGGGTAATACCCGGATCGTGTTCGGTCTGCGCGGGATGAAAACCAACATGGCCGACCCGCACCGCAACTTTGTCGATTTTGCCCATGTCCCGGTGGTTAAGCGCCTGACCCGCATGCCCGTGTGTATTGATCCCTCCCACTCAGTGGGGACACGGAGCACCGGCCCCGATGGCATACTGGATATCATGCACGTCACCGCACAGGGGGTGATAGCAGGCGCCAATATGATATTAATTGACTTCCATCCACACCCTGCCAAGGCATTAGTGGATGGTCCACAGGCCTTAACACTCAGCGAGCTGGCGTATTTCCTCGAAGATGTACAGATAGCACGAACTGCATATGAACAGCGTCTAGCCCATGCCTGGGCATTTCGTACCGGCTAACGTTTTCGGTTAGAACTCCGCCACACGGACCATGGCTTGAAAGAAAAATAAGCTGACATGCTTGGGGCTGATTGCTGGAATGTAAGTCACATTCAGGGTAAACCAACTTTTACCAATGGCAGCAAACGGTAAGGCACCAAAGAACGGTTGGTTATCTTTATAGTCCTCACGTGTCATTAGAAAGCCGATGACACCCGCATCGATATGCCAGCCATCTTTGTCTTTGCCTTCCAATAAATAGCGACGCTTCATCCCACCGCCAGCATATTTAGATGTTTGGCTATTACTGTCATCGAAATAACTCGCGTTCAGAAATTTGATCCAGTTATCACGTACTGGAAAGTCATAATTGATACCCAGGCCCCAGTTTTCTTCATTATAATTGCCATTTTGCAGGTGAATCGCTTTACCGTTGAGTACTACATGCAGCTCACCAGCCGCCGCCGTGTGCAAAAAGGCAAACGTCATTAAGATTGTCATTACCGTGCGCATTCTCAGGTTCTCCATGTTGTCTAGAACCAGTAGCGGTAGTAAATTCAAGGACTTAAGTAAATAAACAGACTGTTTATTGACGGTTATTTTTCATGCACTTACTGTGTCAAGAAAGGGGGTAGACAAGAATTTGACATCTGCAGTTGTATAGAAAGCCGAAGCATTTGCCTGGAAATACAGCTTCAGCTTGAGGCAACAAAAAATTGAGTGTGTTGATAGCGAAAAAAAACAGCTGTGCCTGTCATGGACGGGCTGCACACTGCTACGAGGAACGACTAAATTTCTGTGATCAACAAAATTCGACAAATTGGCATGCGCTGATTATCCTAGCGACCTACTTTAAATTGATTAAAATAATGGACATACCCACATGGCTAGAATCTGGTTGACACAAAATAACAATACCACCTTGCGACATACCATGACTTTATGTTTATTCGTGGCGGTAATGACTGCCTGCAGTAAACCAAAATCAGAGGCAGAGCAATACGCGGAATTGCAAGACTCGTTTAAATACAAGACCTACCAAGCTTTATCCAACAGCTCCTTGCCTGCTATTTTAAAAGTGGCGAGCGAAAGTAATAAGACAGTACAGATCGATGAAGATGTCGCCCACCTCCTACTTTCATACCTATGGGCAGTGAGTAATAAACCTGACTTTGCCATCGCTGAATCACATCTCGCGGAAAAAACCGCCAGCGCCGACCACATGAAATTCATCGCCCATTCTGCACGAGCCATTGGCATGCATGAAAAAAACTGGAAGAGCCTGGCTCATCAAGAAGCCGAATTAGGCAAACAGGTTTTCAAAAACCCGGAGGATCAAGCCAAGGCAGCAAACGAGTTAACTGCCATGTATTTTATATTGGGCGTTGCGAGCCTTTATGAAAAAGATCTGGACCGCGCACTGACAGCATTTCGCGGACTCGAAACACAGACAGGTTTCTCGGTCCCGGCACACTTGACGCAGGCGCTGTTGCACATCAAACAGGGGCAGGTAAAAGAAACCAAGGCGGAACTTTTGTTAGCGGCGAATGACCCGCTGCTGCCGACTGAGATAAAAAACGAAATATTACGCTTCATTGCAGAATTTGAAAAAGAATATGGGAGTATGGATTCCAGTCTGTTCTTGACACGACTGATCAGTAACAGCGCCTGGCAAGCAATTAAATCCAGTTCAAAAAGTGGTATGCAGTCACTGGCCAAAGCCCTGGATGAATTCACCCAGAGTGTTAAGAATAAAATACCGTAAACTGATATTGGTAATACCGACGAGGTATGTTTTTGCGAATTGGTGTATCATTGGCCATGATCTGATTCAGCTTTAGTAGAAGGTTCGATAAAATGCACGCGATGCAGTAACTCTGTAGTAATGAATGAACGATTCACCCTACCTAAGCATTTTCAATCCGCGCTTACCTAAACGCCCCGGTGAACGTCAACGCTGGGGACGTCTATACGGCAATAGCATTGGTTTAGCACTACAGCAAGCGGCACTGCAGCATACGGGGCCATTGCTGGTGATCACAGAAAACACTGCGGCCGCACAACAGCTGTTGGATACCTTGCAATTTTACTTAAATGGTACTGACCTGCCCGTGTTGCAATTTCCTGACTGGGAAACATTGCCGTACGATGTATTTTCGCCCCACCAGGATATTATCTCGGAACGAATAGAAACACTGTACCGGTTACCCGGATTACAGCGCGGTATCTTAGTCATACCCGTGCAAACCATGATGCACCGTGTTTGTCCGCGCAGCTACGTTGAACAACACAGTCTGTTAATTGAATCAGGGCAAAAACTTGATCGTGATGCATTCCGGCAACAACTGGTACAGCACGGCTATCAGCATGTTTCCACCGTGATGGAGTATGGTGAATTTGCAGTACGCGGCAATTTAATTGATCTCTACCCGATGGGCAGCGTTTCGCCGTTTCGGCTTGAATTGTTTGACGACGAGATAGAAGCCATCCGCACCTTTAACCCGGAGACGCAGCGCACGCTGGAAAAATGCACGCAGATCAGATTATTGCCAGCCAAGGAATTTCCGCTGGATGAACAAGGTATCCGGCTATTTCGCCAGCAATACCGTAGCCAATTTGAAGGTGACCCACAAAAATCAGGTATCTATCGGGATATCAGTACAGGTCTTGCTCCAACGGGAATTGAATATTACATTCCCTTGTTCTTTGCCAACACCAGCACCCTGTTTGATTTTCTGCCAACAGACACACTGATAGTCACTGAGCACAGTGTTGAAACCATGATGAAAACATTTTGGCAGCAAACCACGCTGCGCTACGAACAATATCGACACAACATCGAGCGACCCATCTTAACGCCAGTACAATTATTTATTCCCGAAAATGAAATGTTCGCAGCGTTAAACACATTCTTGCGCATTGAATGGCAAACCCATGAATATGAGTCATCCTCTGCGGTGAACTACGCCACTTCCTTACCACAGCCGCTGACCCTCAATGCACGGGATGAACAACCGACGCGCGTTTTAATGCAATTCCTGCGCGATTACCCAGGGCGTATTTTATTCACCGCGGAAACCACCGGTCGGCGTGAAACACTGCTAGAGATATTGTATAACCAAGACGTCATCCCGGTTACCTTTAACAACTGGCATCAATTTCTTGAGTCAGAAGAAATTATTGGAATCACCGTTGCCCCGCTTGAAAACGGGGTGTTGCTAAAAAACCCCCTTCTTGCTGTGATCGCCGAGCCACAATTATTCGGCCAGCAAGTATTGCAACGCCGCCGCCGGCAACGCAGTTCACGTGACACTGAAAATATTTTTCGAAATCTTGCCGAGCTCACTGCGGGTGCGCCCGTCGTGCATGAGGAATATGGCGTAGGCCGTTACCTTGGTCTGCAAACCTTGCACATCGGCGGCATTGAAACCGAATTTCTCGCGCTGGAGTATGCAGACAAGGATAAATTGTATGTCCCGGTTGCCTCGCTGCACCTTATCAGCCGTTATACCGGTGCTTCCCCTGAATCCGCGCCATTACACAAACTCGGCAGTGGTCAGTGGGAAAAAGCCAGGCGCAAAGCAAGCGAACGCGTACGCGACGTGGCAGCTGAGTTACTGGATATTTATGCGCAACGCGAAGCACGCATGGGCTATGCCTATCAGATAGATGAGATGCAATACCACCGTTTTGCCGCTGAGTTCCGTTTTGAGGAAAC
This sequence comes from Gammaproteobacteria bacterium, assembly GCA_043719675.1. Lineage (GTDB taxonomy): Bacteria > Pseudomonadota > Gammaproteobacteria > UBA6429 > Thiohalophilaceae > JACQBC01. The sequence goes on from JAYSTO010000270.1 coordinate 20,889, forward strand.
CGCTGATCAACAAACCGCAATTGAAAATGTGATCAAGAACATGTGCAGCGGCAAACCCATGGATCATCTGGTCTGTGGCGACGTGGGTTTTGGCAAGACCGAAGTGGCAATGCGTGCCGCCTTTATCGCCGTGATGGCAGGCAAACAGGTCGCCATACTCACGCCCACCACGTTGTTAACGCAACAACACATGCAAACTTTTCGTGATCGCTTTTCCGAGTGGCCGGTCCGCATTGAATCACTCTCACGGTTTATCGGCAAGAAAGACCAACAGGTTTTCATTGAAGACCTCAAACAGGGCAAGATAGATATTATTATTGGTACCCACAAGTTACTCCAGACCGATGTTAAATACAAAAATCTGGGTCTGGTTATTATTGATGAAGAACATCGTTTTGGCGTGAGGCAAAAAGAACAATTCAAGGCGTTGCGTGCCGAGGTGGATGTGTTGACCTTGACGGCGACACCGATCCCACGCACCTTAAATATGGCAATCGCCGGTATGCGCGACCTGTCGATCATTGCCACCCCACCGGCAAAGCGTCTGGCGATTAAAACGTTCGTCTCGCAATGGAATGATGATCTGATAAAAGAAGCCTGCCTGCGTGAAATCCGCCGTGGCGGCCAGGTTTACTTCGTCCATAATGAAGTCGACAATATCGAACAACAGGTTGAGAAACTCACTCAGTTACTACCTGAGGCACGCATTAAATACGCGCACGGGCAAATGCGTGAGCGGGACTTGGAACAAGTGATGTCCGACTTTTACCATCAACGTTTTAATATTCTGGTATGCACCACCATTATTGAAACCGGTATTGACGTCCCCAATGCCAACACCATGATCATCAATCGTGCCGATCATTTTGGTCTGGCACAACTTTACCAATTGCGCGGCCGTGTTGGCCGCTCGCATCACCGGGCTTATGCGTATTTAATTGTGCCGCCCGCCAAGGCAATGACTGCCGATGCACAGCGGCGGCTTGAGGCCATCGCCTCCATCGAAACCTTGGGTACCGGCTTCACTCTTGCCACGCATGATATGGAGATTCGCGGGGCCGGTGAATTACTGGGTGACGAACAAAGCGGTCAAATGCAGGAGATTGGTTACAGTTTGTATATTGAACTGCTCAACCGGGCCGTCACCGCCCTCAAAGAAGGACGCACCGTTGATCTGGACCAGCCGCTCACACAGATCACCGAAATTGATCTGCGTGTTGCCGCCTTAATCCCCGAAGATTATCTACCGGATGTACACGAACGTTTAGTGTTATATAAACGCATAGCCCATACCACTAATCAAGATATGTTACGGGATTTGCAAATTGAAATGATTGATCGCTTCGGGTTGTTACCACCACAAACCAAGTTGTTATTTGCGATCACCGCACTCAAACAAAAAGCAACGGTTTTAGGCATTCGCAAGATCGAATTGGGTGAGCACGGAGGACGGATCATCTTTACCGACAAACCCAACATTGACCCGGTTAAAATTATTCAATTGATCCAAATCAAGGGTTCGCCCTATAAACTGGATGGTAAGGATAAATTGCGTATTACGAAAGAATTAGCCGATGCCCAGGCACGCATCACTGAGATCGAGTCACTGCTGGCCATGCTCAAATTAAAATCGGCGGCCTGAGCCAGGTATGACATTTTGTGGGAGACACTGAATGGTGGTAACCAATCATTTATCTCGATCCATTGGGGTACTCAGGTTGTATGGAAATAATTCCTGTTCAAAGCCAAGGTGATTCATATCCAGCATGCGCTGCGGATACAAAATACCGTTTAGGTGGTCCACCTCATGTTGCACCACTCGGGCATGAAAGCCCTCGACGCGGCGTTCAAAACGGCGGCCACTTGCGTCATAACCCGCATAGTGAATATGCCGGTAGCGCGGCACCAAACCACGTAAACCCGGGACACTCAAACAGCCTTCCCAGCCCGATTCACTGTCATCGGCCAGCGGAGTGATCTCAGGATTAATCAGTATCGTTTCAGGGATAGGCTCGACCTCGGGATATCGCGGGTTCTGGTTAATATAAAAAATCACCACGCGCAGGCCCACCCCAATCTGTGGCGCCGCAAGCCCTGCACCATTGAGCGCAACCAGGGTATCTTTCATATCCTGAATTAACGCCACCAGTGCCGGTGTGTTAAACTCCGTCACCGGTATGGCCACGTCCTTTAGCAGCGGGTGTCCCATTTTGAGGGTAACTTTAATGGCCATTTCAGGGCTTTACTGTAATTAATAATTTGAACAGGATAAACCAAGCGACTATGTTGCGGAAGATAATTTTTTGTTTGTTGGCAGGCGTAATACCCTGTCTGGGTAATGCCGATGAGGTGCGCTTCTACACAGTGGAAGTCGTGGTTTTTGAAAACCTCGATCCACAGGTCCGTCAGACTGAAAATTGGCCCACTGAATCAAAAACTACCTTGCCCAGCCCACTAGTAGAGCTGGGCACACCCACCGAGCAAAAATATGGCTTCCGTACCCTGCCTAAATCGAACTATCGGTTACTGCAAGAAATAAAATCGCTGGAAAACTCGAACCAGTATCGTATTTTATTGCATACGGCTTGGCGTCAGCCTGGTCTGGAAACGCAATCGGCATTACCCGTGCATCTAGTGGCAGAGGTTAAACCAGTCACGCAGGCGGAAACTACCGCTGCGGATTCCAGTGCGAAAATCCTGGATGGTACGGTAAAAATCGTTCTGGGTCGTTTTTTACACGCGGAGGTTGATTTAACCTATCAGGATAATCTCCTTCCTTCTGTCCCCAACAGTCTCCCAGTTCCTGCCAACAGTAAAGCCATTGAGGTGAAAGGTACACCCATCTATCGACTCAAACAGGCCCGCAAGATGCGCAGCAAAGAAATTCATTATCTCGATAGCCCGGTCTTGGGCATCCTGGTGCTTATCACGCCGTTGGAAGGATGAGACGCGGACAATCTATAACACAGCCGTTGTGTGACAATATGTGATGTTGCTGCACAACTTACAGCATGCTGATGACACGCTCAAGAATACGCTTTACCTGATCAATACCGGCGCCAAGATTGTGCTCAATTTCTTGCATGGTGATCTCGCCTTCCCCACGCCCCGCAGCCTTGTTCACTACCACGGCAATACAGGCGTAACATAGTTCCATTTCACGCGCCAAGCCTGCTTCGGGCATACCCGTCATACCAACGATGTGGCAGCCATCGCGTTCAATACGATCCACTTCGGCCTTGCTTTCCAACCGTGGTCCTTGGGTGGCACCGTATGTTGCCTTTGCCACCACCGTCACCTTGGCCGCCGCTGCTGCCTTAAGAATAACTTGCCGCAATTTTTCACAATAGGGTGAGGTGAAATCCACGTGTACGACTTCCGTTAAACCTTCTTCAAAAAAGGTATGTTGCCGTGACCAGGTGTAGTCAATAATCTGATCAGGGATGATGATCGATTGCGGTGCCATGTCAGCGGATATACCACCGACCGCATTGATCGCAATGATATTTTCAACCCCGGCATTTTTGAGCACCGCGATGTTGGCGCGATAATTGACTTTATGGGGTGGGATGGTGTGTGCTGCTCCATGCCGAGGTAAAAAAACCACCTCTTTGCCAGCCAAAATTCCACGGGTGAGCGGTGCTGATGGTTCGCCATAACCACTCACATGAACTTCTCGTCCGGTTATTTTTAAATCGGTAAGCTTGGTAAGCCCCGTACCACCAATGATTGCAATCTTCGCCATGTTATTTATTACATTCCTTTCACAGCATAAATGCCGGGTGCGTTGCGTAAATATCCTTTGTAATCCATACCATAACCAAACAAATAGCGGTCTTCCGTTTCCAGGCCAACAAAGTTAATCGGTACCGGTTCTTTGCGGTTGTGTTTTTTATTGATCAGGACGGCAGCAAAAACTTCCGTTGCCCCGCCTGCCCAGCAGTCCTCAATAATAGCATTGAGGGTGATACCTTCATCCAGGATATCATCGATAATAAGAATGGTGCGCCCCTTGAGCGAATGTTGCGGCCTGACTATCCATTGCAGTCGTCCCCCGGCGGTATCACCACGGTAGCGAGTGGCGTGAATATAGTCGATTTGTAATGGGAAATGTAGACGTGTTAACAAGTGTCCTGCTGGAATGATGCCCCCGGTCATGACACACAGGATCAAGGGATCGCGATCAGCCAGGGACTGGGTAATTGCCTGTGCCATCCGGTCCAGTGCCTGTTGCACCTGTGCGTCAGTATAGAGGCAGTCTGCTTCGGTTAATGCGCGTTGTGCTTCAATTGCATTCATGTAGTTTCACACCATTTCCGCCGGTAGTTAAGCGATTGTGATTGATACGCCAACCACAGCAGAGCATTGAACAACGCGCAGTATAAGACAGGGAGACGTGATTGCCAATCTGATAATGACAGGATTTCGAGGTTCCCTGTTTACGGATTCCTGTGGGTTAAAACTGAAATGCATAATTGGGGTTTTCCAGCAAGCGTTCGATATCCTGACGTACCTGAGTCCAACGCGGCAGATGGATCAACTCAGAGTGTGTGTAAGCATGGCGGCCGTGCATGCGCACCAGACGTAAACGTGAGACAGGATTTACCAACGCTTCAAATTTATCCAGAATTTGGATCGCTGCCGGACGATTATTACAAATCAAGGCCATGTCACATCCCGCGCTAAAGGCCGCCTGCGCACGTGCGACATAATCACTGCCTGCAATACTCGCCCCTTGCATGTTCAGATCATCGCTGAAAATAACACCCTGGAAGTTAAGCTTTTCACGCAATACGGTTTGTAACCAAAAGCGGGAGAAGCCCGCTGCTGCCTGATCGATTTGGGGGTAAATCACATGGGCAGGCATGATTGCGGCAAGTCCGTTATCAATTAACCGCCGAAATGGCGTGATGTCTTCACTCCATACCGTATCAAAATCACGTGTATCCAGCGGGATGTCGGTGTGTGAATCAGCAACCACCGCGCCATGACCGGGAAAATGTTTACCGGTGGCCGCCATGCCAGCGGCCTGCATCCCTTTGATGTAGGCGTAAGCCAATTCAAAGACCACGGCCGGGTTGCGATGAAATGCGCGGTCACCGATCACTTCACTGACACCGTAATTTAGATCTAATACCGGTGCAAAACTAAAATCGATGCCGATGCAGCGTAACTCCGTGGCCATTAACCAACCCACTTCTTCTGCCAGTTGCCGTGCCTTGTCGGGATTCGTGGCAAACATCTCACCAATCCGGCCCGCAGCCGGTAAGCGACTGAAGCCATCACGAAACCGTTGCACGCGCCCGCCTTCGTGATCCACGGCAATGAGTAAATGGGGATCACGGATCGCATGTATCGCGCTAACCAACTGCCTGAGTTGCGCCACATCAGCGAAGTTCCGGGTAAATAAAATCACCCCTCCCACCAGTGGATGGTGTAACACCTCACGATCCTCGTGCGTGAGTTCGTGACCGGCGATATCCAGCATAATGGGGCCAAGCTGCATGTTTTATCCTACAATGAGCACGCGGGTACCGACAGAAACCAGCTCAAACAAAGTGATCAATTCCGTATTATGCATTTTGATACAGCCGTGCGAGCTGGGAATACCCATGATGTCTTCATCGGGACAGCCATGGATATAGATATAACGCCGCATGGTATCAACATCATGCAAACGATTAAAGCCAGGCTCAAGTCCGCTCAGCCACAAGATCCGCGTTAATATCCAATCGCGTTCGGGCGCTTGTAGCCGTAATGCCGGTGTATAAATCTCACCGGTGGCACGGCGGCCGCGAAATACTGTATTCGCGACACTGCCTGCACCGATCCTTGCGCGGATGATATGCCAACCGCGAGGTGTACATTCGCTGCCATTACGTTCACCCACACCATTGCTGGCCGTGGCCACTTTGGCGGAAAATACAATGTCACCACGCTGTTCCACTTGCAATAATTGCGTGGCCACGTCAACGCTAATGAGGTGATCGCTTATTGGTGCTGCCATACTGAATACGGATGTTTTACCAAATTGACATTATAATAGCGTGGGTCGTCCGAGACTTCCTCACCAATCCAGGCGGGTAAGGCAACAGTTTGTTGTTCGTCCTGCAGTTCAATCTCTGCAACGATTAAACCCGCATTATCCCCGGCGAAGACATCAATCTCCCAGTGTTGACCTTGATGATAGACGTTGTAGCGAATTTTATCGATCAAGGGTTGTTCACATAAGCTTGTTAACATCTCCTGCGCATCCACCATGGGAATGGTATATTCGTATTCCTGCCGCCGGGTACCGATGGTAGCGCTCTTAATATTCAGCAACGCCCTGTCACCTTCAGTCCGAATCCGTACCGACGCCTGTTTTGCACCAAGCAAATAGCCTTGTACCATCCGCGTCCCTTTATCGGCAACGGTGCGCCAGCTATCATTGGCAAGCAGAAATTTTCGTTCAATCTCAATCGCCATTATTATACCCGATCAAAAATTGCCAATACTTCTACATGTGCGGTGTGTGGAAACATATCCAAGATTGCCACCTCACTAAGCTGATACTGAAACTGATTCACCAGGATATCCGCATCGCGCGCCAAGGTGGCAGGATTACACGACACATAGACGATCCGTTCGGTTTTTTTTGCCGCCAGTAGCGGCATCAATTCCGCTGCGCCACTGCGGGGTGGATCCAAAAAGATGCGATCATATTTTTCATTAAACCAGGGGAAGATGCTCACGTCCTTGGTTAAATCGCTCACATAATGTTGTACGTTGCTAATTTGATTGTGAACAGCATTATCCTGCGCACGTTGCACCAAACTCCGTTCACCTTCAACGGCCACGACACGGCCCGCCCGTTTGGCAATCGGCAAGGTGAAATTACCCAGGCCGCTGAACAGTTCCAGTACTTGAGTAGCACTATTCAAGTTGAGTGCTGCGACAACTTTATCGATCATCGCCAGGTTCACGAACCGGTTTACTTGCACAAAATCGGTCGGCGCAAACAACAGTTCAATGGAATTGTTATCAACACGATAACTCAAGGCGCTATCAAGTGGCCATAACGGCGCAATGCTGGATAATCCCTTGGGTTGGAGATAAATGTGATAACCGTGCTGCTGGGCAAACTCGGTCAGTTGTGTGGTGTCCTGTTCGGTCAATGGCTGCATGTGTCGTATCACCAGCGCAGTGGCGTTATCACCCACCGCCACCTCGACTTGTGGAATGTGTTGATAACACGACAACGAACGCAATAAATTCGACAATGTGGTGAGTTGCAGTCCCACCTCTGGGGCTAATATCTCACAGCGCGACAGATCAGCCAGGAAATGACTGTCACGCTCACGGAAGCCAACCATCAATTTTTCTTTCTTCGTAACATATTTCACACCCAGACGCGCCTTGCGGCGATAACCCCACGGAGAACCACTTACCGGTGCAGCCACCACAAGGGGCGTGACATGTCCTAAACGGGTTAAATTATCCAACATCAATTTCTGCTTGAATTCCAACTGTTTTTCCGGCGATAAATGTTGCAGATTACAGCCGCCACACACCGCAAAGTGTGGACAACGGGGTTCGATGCGATCCGCCGAGGTCTTGAGAATACGCAGCAATTTGCCTTCATCAAAATTACGTTTGCGCACGCGGTATTGAAACTCCACTTCTTCGCCAGGTAAGGTACCGGCAATAAAAACGGTTTTACCATCTACCTTGGCGACGCCATAACCTTCATGGGTTAAATCTTGAATAGTGGTAATCACAGGATCTGGGGGTAGTACACTACGACGGCTCATTGTTTTATTGGGTATCCCATGCGTTAAGAAATTCGACTAAATGTGCTCGGCCATCGTGGCGTAAGGTGTCACGCACAAGCTGGCATTCATTCTGATACTCTTGTGCGGTAGTTCGACCGCGCATTAATTCAAAGCGTAAATAAACTAAATAGGTATTAATCACGTCGGTTTCGCAATAATCACGAATGCGTTGCAATTCACCTGCTGCATAGGCAGGCCACACTTGTGAGCCATCCATGCCGGCCTTACCCGGAAAGCCGAGCAGTTGTGCTATCTCATGCAAGGGGGCCACCGCACGCGCCTCATAACCTGCTAACACATCCATCAGATCCGTATGCCGGGAATGATAACGGTTAAGATAATTGTTATAACGAAAACTGCTGTCTTCATCGCCCGTTTCCCAATAACGGTGTGCCGCCACGCCGTGTAACAAGGCTCGATAATGCAGTACCGGTAAATCAAAACTTTTGCCATTCCAGGACACCAAGGTCGGTGTGTATTTTTCTATGCCTGCAAAAAACCGTTCAAGTATCTCTTTTTCTGTTGCATGCAGATCACCCAATGTCCAGATCGTAAATTTGTCGCGGGTGCGCAAGGCAACAGATATCGCTACTATGCGCTGCAAGTGCAAACGTAAAAAATCCTGGCCGGTTTCCTGTCGGCGTTTTTGAAACATAACACTGGCTACATCATGATCACTCAAGCCCTGCAGATCATAAAGTTTTCGACCTGTATCCAGATCTGGTATTGTTTCAATGTCAAAGACAAATACCGTCATGCTGAAGTCAACCTTAAGCCGGAAACACGTCGGTGGATAAATAGCGATCACCGCGATCACAAATAATCGCGACGATCACCGCATGCTGCACCTGCGATGATAACCGCAATGCCGCCGCAACAGCACCACCCGAAGAAATCCCGGCAAAGATACCTTCGACGGCGGCCAGTTGCCGTGTCATGTTTTCTGCTTCCACTTGAGTTACTTCCATAATCTGATCCACCAGTGTCGCATCATAAATCGACGGTAAATATTCTTTTGGCCAGCGACGAATGCCCGGTATCTTCGCGCCCTCGACAGGATGAACACCGATAATTTGCACCTGGGGTTTTTTTTCTTTGAGATAACGTCCCGTACCCATAATCGTACCGGTGGTCCCCATCGAGCTGACAAAATGACTGATCGTGCCGTGGGTGTCGCGCCAGATCTCAGGGCCAGTGCCGTTATAATGCGCGGCGGGATTATCCGGGTTGGCGAATTGATCCAAGACCTTGCCTTTACCGTCGCGACCCATTTTCTCCGCTAAATCGCGGGCTCCTTCCATGCTGGCCTCGGCGGAGACCAACACCAATTCGGCACCAAAGGCCTTCATCACTGCACGTCGTTCCACGCTCATGTTCTCTGGCATGATCAACACCATGCGATAGCCTTTGATCGCCGCCGCCATTGCCAAGGCGATACCGGTATTGCCGCTGGTTGCCTCTATCAGCGTATCACCTGGTTTAATTTCACCCCGTTGCTCGGCACGCGCAATCATGCTCAAGGCCGGGCGATCCTTGACCGAGCCGGCGGGATTGTTGCCTTCGAGTTTGACTAACAGGGTATTGGTCGTCTGGCCTGGCAGGCGTTGCAAGCGCACCAAGGGGGTGTTACCAACAAAGTCTTCAAGGCTGGGGTAATTCATGACGCAGACTCAAGGTCAAAACATTTTGCATTTTGCTATTCTATCAGATTATTATTCACAGATAAGAGGAATAAGCGGAGCATTTCAATGAGCGCGAGTATCGACGTTACCCTGGCCCTGGAACAAGTCGCCGGTAATGAACCGCTGGCCAAGGAATTGTTTGGCATGTTGTTAAGCGAACTTCCCGAGTTAAATGCAAAACTGGCACAAGCAATCGCCGACCGCAACACCACGGCGATGTGGGATCATGCGCATAAAATTTACGGTGCAACTGCCTATTGCGGCGTCCCAGCCCTGCGCACTGCCGCCAAAGACATGGAAGTGGCAATCAAAACTGTCGATGAAAGGCGTATTCAGCAATACTATAGCGAACTAAACCGCGAGATTGGCCAGTTAGTGACAATTGGGCCAGGTTGGCTGGCGAAGACCTGGTCCTAGCCGCACGAATTATTTTTTTCCAATACCACGAATGCCACAGCATAGTCGTCTTCATCCGACAAACTCAGATGCCATGCATCAACGTTGGTCTGCGCTAATAGCAGTGCGGATTGCCCCGCAAATTGCAAAACAGGTTTACCATAGCTGTTATGTGTGACGTAGATGTCTTTAAAATGTATACCCTCACGAAAACCAGTACCCATCGCTTTGGCAGCGGCCTCCTTCGCCGCGAAGCGTTTGGCCAGGAAATGGGCCTGCCGTGCCGTGGTTTGAAATTCCGCATACTCGTGTGGATGTAAAATACGTTCGGCGAACCGCTCGCCGTAACGCAGCAGATTTTTCGCCATTCTGGCGATGCGGACAATATCCGTGCCGATGCCAACAATCATGAAAAACGTGCGGCCTGCATGCAATGCCTCATTTCTGTGACCGCTTCACGTAAACCGGAAAAAATCGCACGCGAGATGATCGCGTGACCGATGTTCAATTCTTGGATCGATGTAATGGCGGCGATCGCTGCAACGTTGTGGTAATCCAGGCCATGCCCTGCGTTGACTTGTAATCCCAACTGCACGCCACATTCAACTGCCGTCATGATGCGCGCCAGCTCAAGGCGTTGTGCCTTGGGTGATACGGCATTGGCATAATGCCCGGTATGAATCTCGATGACAGGCGCTTTGCAATCCGCCGCGGCTTGTATTTGTTTTTCATCCGCATCAACAAACAATGACACACGAATATTCGCGCCCGCCAGACGCGCACAGGCTTCGTGAATTTTCTGATATTGACCGACGATATCCAAGCCGCCTTCGGTTGTCAGTTCCGCGCGCCGCTCAGGAACCAGACAGCAATCAGCCGGTTGCAAACGACAGGCGAAATCGAGCATCTCCTGCGTCACCGCCATCTCCAGATTCATACGGGTTTGCAGTATGTCGATTAACATCCGCACATCACGATCCTGGATATGCCGCCGATCTTCGCGTAAGTGCAGGGTAATGGAATCCGCACCAGCCTGCTCCGCAATAATTGCCGCTTGCAGCGGTTCCGGATAACGCGTACCCCGCGCCTGTCGCAACGTGGCGACGTGATCGATATTGACGCCAAGGAGTATGGATTCTTTATGGTTCATATTTTATGTCGTGTTAAAAAGCCTTAGTGTAAGGCATTCCCTCGCCGCCGTGTAGTGTGCTAACGCACCGGTTGATAAAGTTCGCGTGTTTTAATCGGTTTGCTGCCGAGGTGATGATCCAAGACAACCCGCATCAATAGTTTTGCCTCGTGCCGCTGTTGCGGATCAAGCAATTGCCGGTTTGCCAGCGCCAGTAGCGTCCCCCCGGACAAGCTAAGTGCATTAGCCTGGCTTGTTGTTGCGGCACGCATCGGTCCCTGTTCCACGCGGTAATGATAGATCTGCGGTGCGCTCACCGGCTGCTGTGTCGACACATCGAGGGTAAGATTGAGTCCGTATCCCAGTTCTTCCAATAATTGAAGCTCAAAATAACGCAAGGTAACATCGTGCAGTGTATCGCAGGTCAGTTGCCGTAAAGTTTCTGCATACAATTGAAACAAGCCAGGATGGGCATCGTGCCGGTGTAGCAGCCGAACCAGCAACTCATTAAGATAAAAGCCATTAAAGAGTTGCTCGCCGGATAATTCAAGCGGTATAGCCAATGCCTCGGCTTTATAGAGTACAGATAATTCACCACGCCCGCCCCATGACATATATAAGGTATGAAAGGGCTGCAAGACGGCATACATCGGTGACTTGGGTGTTCGCGCACCTTTGGCCAACATGCTCAGGCGACCATGTTGCGCGGAAAATACTTCGAGCAACAAACTGGTATTGCGATAAGGCCGACTGTGCAGGATATACGCCTGATCTGTCTGTGCAGCGCCTTTACTGGTCATCCCTGTAACCTAATTGCTGTAAAGCTCTCTCATCGTCGGACCAGCCGGACTTTACCTTGACCCAGGTTTCCAGGTAGACCTTTTTGTCAAAAAACTTTTCCAGGTCCTCGCGCGCCTGTTGGCCAATACGTTTGAGCATCTCACCATTTTTGCCAATGACGATGGACTTTTGGCTGTCGCGCTCCACCCAAATCGTCGCGTAAATACGCAACAATTTTTCCGCTTCATCATATTTTTCAATCTCAACCGTCGTTGCATACGGTAATTCAGCAGCGAGGTTACGTACCACTTTTTCGCGGATAAACTCGGTGGCAATAAAGCGCGCGCTTTTATCCGTCAGGGCATCTTCAGGAAACAATGGCGGTGATTCAGGTAAATATCGCAAAATAACCTGTTCCAATGCATCGAGCTGCAAGTGCTTGGTCGCGGATACCGGGACAATATCTATAAATTGAAATTTGTTGCGCACTTGTTCGATAAAAGGCAGCAAGGTTTCTTTATCTTTTGATCTGTCAATTTTATTAATAGCCAAAATGACAGGCGCAGTGATGTCCGCGTTCGTCAGTGTCGACAGCACCAAATCATCTTCTTCCAGCCATTTCATCGCTTCAACGACAAAAATAATGACATTCATGTCCGGCAGGACACTGCGCGCGGCACGATTAAGATAACGGTGCAAGGCACGGCCATTGCCTTTATGCATACCTGGGGTATCGACATAAACAAACTGGTGGTCCGCTAATGTTTTAATACCCAGCACACGATGCCGTGTTGTTTGTGGTTTACGTGCGGTAATGCTGACCTTGGTACCAACCAAATGATTCAGCAGGGTTGATTTACCCACGTTAGGCCGACCGATCAGTGCGACATAACCACAACGAAATTCATTTGCCATGTGATACTTGCTCTTTGATTAATTCCAACGCCCGCTCCGCTGCCATTTGTTCCGCCTTGCGGCGACTATTACCAATTGCCTCAACGGCGTTGTTCAGTAAAGCCACTGTGCAGGTGACCTTGAAGGTTTGATTATGCGCCTGCCCAAACGTTTCAGTCACTTCATATACAGGTAAATTCAGGCCTCTGCCTTGCATCAATTCTTGTAAGCGTGTTTTTGGATCTTTCAGATTATCATCCAGACGACTCTGCGCAAGTGCCGTCGCATAAATACGTAAAATGAATGCCTTGGTCGCCTCAATGCCGGCATCAAGATATATAGCACCGATAATTGCCTCGACGGTATCTGCCAGGATCGATTCGCGACGGAAACCACCACTTTTCAACTCGCCTTCTCCCAGCCGCAAAAAATCACCCAGCTTTAGTTCAATAGCAAGTTTACCCAGTGTTTCACCTTTGACTAGTTGTGCGCGCAAACGACTTAAATCACCTTCGTCTGCCTCAGGGAACCGCTGATAGAGCTCCACACTCATCAAAAAATTTAAGATCGAATCACCAAGAAATTCCAGGCGTTCGTTATGGGATTTGTTAGCACTGCGGTGCGTTAATGCACACTCAAGATGACCGGGATTGGAAAAGGTAAATCCCAATCGTTTGTAGAGCAATTCATGTGACAGCATTTCTAAAAGGGTACTTCCGCCGATTCATCGAAAATCACGACAACATACATATTGCCAAATAGCTGTTGTTTTATCTGGTAATCGACCTGAACCAGGTACGCATCCTTCTGCCGGGTAATAATAATATCCTGAGCTTTAATGTCGGTCAGACTATCGATATCCAGGCGCCGCAGTAAAAGTGTTCGGAGTTCGTGCGGTTGTTTGCCGCGCGCCATCTGATCGGCCTTCAGTGAACTCAGTGCGCTGGTAATTTTGTATCCATTGAGATAAATCGGCACAATCTTAATGGTGATCAGCGAAAAAAACACAATCAATACCAGGACAAATAACCAACCAATTGCTGTCATGCCTTTTTGTTGGGCCATACTGCGCATTGTTTATCTCCTCAATGATGTAGCGTTAAAAACATTATTTTATGGAAGTACCGATTCGTGACCACTTGGGACCGACGTCCTCTTCCCAGGAGAACCAAATAAAAAAAGCGCGTCCCTTGAGGTTCGCATCGGGGACGAAGCCCCAGACACGACTATCCCCGCTGTTATCACGATTATCACCCATTGCAAAATACATATGTTCTGGCACAGTCTTCTCCACATTTTCCGGGAGAAAACCAAACTGCGAAACATTGTATTGTTGCAGAAGTATACTATGACCGACATTGCCAAGTTTTTCAATTAATTGGAGCTTGTCAGGTTGTTTAATGTAATTACCAATTGGTACGTATTCTAAGGGCTGGCCATTAATGTACAACTGTTTATTAACATGCCGGATACGATCACCGGGTAAACCGACCACACGCTTGATATAGTCAATGGAGGGGTCTTTCGGATACCGAAACACGATGACATCACCGCGTTTGGGTTGCTCCTGTTCCAGCACTTTGTAATTTAACACCGGTAATCGCAAGCCATAAGCAAATCGATTCACCAGAATAAAGTCGCCTTTTTCCAGTGTTGGCAACATTGACTCTGACGGGATTTGAAAGGGCTCGACAATAAAACTACGAATGATTAGCACTGCAGCAACAACAGGAAACAAGAAACGGGAAAATTCCACAACAACAGGAACTGTAACTGGTTG